>CAMLDT010000007.1 GCA_946479075.1 uncultured Polaromonas sp. | reverse complement strand
ACCACCGAGATCTACACTCTTTCCCTACACGACGCTCTTCCGATCTGTCATCAACCTGACTGGCGTCGCCGCCGAGCTGGGCGGCCACATCATCGCCATTGGAGAAAAAAGCCTGTTTCTGGCGCTGCTGCTGACCATGGTGACCTGCCTGGTGCTGGGCATGGGCATCCCGACCATTCCCAACTACATCATCACCAGCTCACTGGCCGCGCCGGTGCTGCTGCAGCTCGGCGTACCGCTGATCGTCTCGCACATGTTTGTGTTTTATTTCGGCATCATGGCCGACCTGACGCCGCCGGTCGCGCTGGCCGCCTTTGCCGCCGCACCGATTGCCCGCGAGTCCGGGCTGAAGATCAGCCTGCAGGCGGTGCGCGTCGCCATCGCCGGCTTCATCGTGCCCTTCATGGCGGTGTACACGCCGGCGCTGATGCTGCAGGGTGGCACCTGGGGCGACATCGCTTACGTGGTGGCCAAGGCCCTGGTGGCCATCGCCATGTGGGGTGCCGGCGCCATTGGTTTCCTGGCTGGCCCCCTGAACTGGGTGGAACGGGTGGTCGCCATTGTGGCGGCCAGCTTCCTGGTCGCGGCCTTGCCGATGACGGACGAGATCGGCCTGTCCGCCGTTGCTGTCTTTGTCATCTGGCACGTCTGGCGCACGCGCCAGCTGCGCGGCGCCGGTGCGCGCGCCGGCACGCCGTGAGCGCGGCCCTTGCCGGTGTCTGCCTGGCGCTGGTGACAGCCACGGGTGCCAGCGCCGGCGCGCCGGTGTTCGTGCCGGTGCAGCGCTTCACGCTGGCCTGGACCCACTCCATCGAGAAGGTGCGCTGGGAAGAAGACTATGCCGTGCTGCCGGGCAAAACGCCGGCAGAACAACCCGTGCTGCAAGCCGTGGCGGCGCGTGTGCATGGATCTGCCGCAGGCATGGAACCCCCACCGGATGCCCGCCTGCGGCGCGGCTGGTACGAATACACGCCGACCCAGCGTTATCCGGCCGAGCTGCGCCTGACCCGTTCGGGCTTCACGGCGGACTACGACTGGTGCACTGGCGGGCACTGCCGCAGCATGGCCGAACTGTTGCCGTCCAACGGCGGCGTGACGGTGCTGACGGCCTGCCAGTCAACGCGCCCCTGAACCCCGTCATGCGGGTGGGCAGGGGCGCCCATAAAAAAACCCCGCCAGGCACAGCCTGCGGGGCGATGGGTGGCAGCGGCCCGCAGGCCGCGCGGCTCAATCGAGCTTCAAACCAGCGTCTTTCACGACCTTTTTGTAGACCTCGTATTCGGCCTTGATCTGCGCCGTGAATTGCGCCGGCGTGTTGCCAATAATGATGGAGCCGGTGTCTTCAATGCGCTTGCGCACGGCCGGGTCCTGCAGGGCCTTCAGTGCGGCAGCGCTGACCTTGTCAACCACGTCTTGCGGCAAGCCCTTGGGGCCCATGATGCCGTAGTAAGCCATGCGGTTGACGGGCTCCAGACCCACTTCCTTGAAGGTCGGCACGTCAGGCAGCACCGCCAGGCGGGCAGGCGCAGCCACCACGATGGGGATCAGGCGTTTTTGCTGGATGAAAGGCAGGGCCGAAGGCAGGTTGTCAAAAATAATCTGGACCTGGCCGGCCACGGTGTCATTCAGGGCCGGGCCTGCACCACGGTAGGGAATGTGCGTGATGAAGGTGCCGCTCAGGCTCTTGAACAGCTCGGTCTGCAGGTGGCCGATGCCGCCGGTGCCCGAGGACGAGAAGGAATATTTGCCCGGATTTTTCTTGAGCTCGGCAACAAACTCCTTGTAGTTGCGCGCCGGAAAGCTCGGGTGCACCGCAATGATGTTGGGCGTCGCCGCGATGTTGATGATGGGCGTGAAGTCCGTCACCGGGTTGTACGGGATCTTGGTGTTGATCGCCGGGTTGGCGGCGGTGGTGGACACCGTGGCCACACCCAGCGAATAACCGTCCGGCGTGGCACGGGCGGTTTCCAGGGCACCGACCACACCGCCGCCACCGGCCTTGTTCTCCACAATGACGCTCTGCCCCAGCGCCTTGCCCAGCGGCTCGCTGATCACGCGGGCGATGATGTCGGTGGTGCCGCCGGGTGCAAAAGGCACCTGCAGCTTGACCACGCGGTTGGGATAGGCCTGGGCAAAAGCCGAGCCGGCCGCAGCGGTGGCCAGCGTCAGGGCAGAAAGAGTGAGCAGATAGCGACGTTGCATGGAACTTCCTTCAAAAAAAAACAATGGGCAATCCTAAGCGCAAGCAACGTGCCGCGGTCTTGTGGATAACGCATAGGGGCAAACCCGGAGCGCCCCCGGTGTTTGCGTTATTCTCAAAGGGTGAACTACGCCCGTCTCCTTTTCCCCGATTTCTCCCTGATTCTGTGCGGCTACCTGGTCTGCCGCTACACCGCGCTGAACCGCACGGTCTGGCAGCAGGTGGAAAGCCTGGTCTATTACTTCCTGTTCCCGGTCCTGCTGTTTCACTCGATTGTGAAAAGCCCGCTGGACCTGGGGGCCGCCTCCAGCCTGATCGCCGCAGGGCTGACCATGGGCGTGCTCGGCATCGGCCTGGCTTACTCGCTGCCCTGGCTGCCCTGGCTGGGCAAACACATCGACAGGCGCGAGCATGCCGCCAGTGCCCAGGTGGCCTTTCGCTTCAACTCCTTCATTGCCCTGGCGCTGGCCGAACGGCTGGCTGGCGCCGAAGGCCTGCTGCTGATTGCGGTGCTGATCGGGGTCTGCGTGCCGCTGTTCAACGTCGGAGCCGTCTGGCCCATGGCGCGGCATGCCAACAGCGGCTTTCTGGGCGCGCTGGTGCGCAACCCGCTGATCATCGCCACCGCCACCGGGCTGCTGGCCAACCTGTTGGGCTTTCAGATACCGGACTGGCTGGAACCCACGGTGATGCGCATAGGCGCGGCTTCCCTCGCGCTGGGCCTGATGGCCGCCGGGGCCGGCATGCAGTTCGGGCCGCTGGCCTCCGCCAAAACCCTGGCGGTGTCGCTGCTGGCGATTCGTCATTTGTTCATTCCGCTGATCGCGCTGGGCCTGTCCTGGCTGTTCCGCCTGTCGCCGGTGCAGACCACCGTGCTGCTGTCGTTCTCGGCGCTGCCGACGGCATCGAGCTGTTATGTACTGGCCGCACGCATGGGGTACAACGGCGCTTTTGTGGCCAGCCTGGTGACGCTGTCCACCCTGCTGGGCATCGTCAGCCTGCCCTTCGCGCTGGGCTTGTTGAGGTAGCCCCCGCGCACGCCTGTTATTGCAGCAGCTGGCGGCTGCGAGGATCGCTCAGGGCGGGCCGAAGCCGCAGCGCTGCAGGACGGTCTGGGCGGCGGGCGACAGGATGAACTGCGCCAGTTGCGTCGCGCCGGCATCTGCGCCGCTGCGGGCGCTCAGGCCGTAACGGGCGCTCACCTGCAACGCTTCGGGGACGGCCACGATGTTCAAACGCGGCACCTCGCGCTGCGCCGCCACCGCGTTGGTGCAATAGGTCAGGAAAAGATCGGCCTGGCCCTGGTCCATGACCCAGGCATAGGTGCCGCGTCCTGCCGGGGGCTTGGGGGAGTTGGCGCCACCGGTGAGTTTCAGCGCCTTGTGTTCCAGCGCTGCAAAGGCGCCCGCTTGCAGCGCCTCGGCGCGGCGAAACAGCGCCCAGGCATAGTCGCCCGACGGGTCGGCTCCAGGCGTCGAGGTGCCGACGCGCACCTGGGGGCGCAACATCGCTTCCAGCAGGGTTTCGGGCGACACGTCCAGTGCCGGCGCGACCAACGCGCACATCCGGTTGAGCGCGAAGACGGTGGGCGCCTGCCAGCCACCAGCCTGGGCCAGGCGCTGGGGATGATCCAGGTCGGCCGACGCAAACACCTGGGCCGGCTCGCCCTTTTCGATACGCTCGCGCAGCAGCCCCGAAGCGCCGAAGGTGAGCGCCACAGCGCGTCCGGTCCGGGCCTCAAACTGTTGCGCCACTTCGGTCAGGGCCTCGCGCAGGCTGCCTGCGGCATACAGCTGCAGCGGCGCAAGCTGTGCCTGCGCGCTGTCCATGGCGGGTGACGCAGCCTCGGGCTCCGGCCGGCGCAGCCGGCCATCGCTCACTTCGTGGCGTTCGGGAAAAACAGTTGTTCGCCGCCAATTTTGTAGCTGGCAATCACCGCCTGGCCGGCCGGCGAGGTCACCCAGTCCACGAACTTCTGCGCTTCTTCCAGCTTGACCTGCGGGTGTTTGGCCGGGTTGACCACCATCACGCCGTACTGGTTGAACAGGCGTTTGTCACCTTCCACCAGGATGGTGAGGTCGCCGCGGTTCTTGAACGACAGCCAGGTACCGCGATCAGCCAGCACATACCCGCCCGCGCTCGAAGCGATGTTCAGCGCCGGCCCCATGCCGCAACCGCAGGCCTTGTAGTTGGCAAATTGCGGCGGCTCCACACCGGCGGTTTTCCAGTAACGCAGCTCGGCCGCGTGGGTGCCGCTCTTGTCGCCGCGCGATACAAAGTTCGCGTTGCCTGCGTTGATTTTTTTCAGCGCCTCCACGATGTCATGGCCCTTGACCTTGGCCGGATCGGCGGCGGGGCCGATCAGCACGAAGTCGTTGTACATGACCGGAAAGCGCTTGATCGCAAATCCTTCGGCCACTACTTTTTCCTCGGCGACCTGGTCATGGACAAACAGCACATCGGCATCGCCGCGGCGGCCCATGTCGATGGCCTGGCCGGTGCCCACTGCCACCACCTTGGTGTCGATGCCGGTGGCCTGCTTGAAGGCGGGGATCAGGGTACCGAACAAGCCGGACTGCTCGGTCGAGGTGGTCGAGGCCATCACGATGGGGCGCGTCTGCGCTATCGAAACCGTAGCTGCCAGCGCAAGCGGGACAAGGGCTACAGCCCGAAAAGACTTGAAAAATCGCAAGGACAGGGGGATCGGGTTCATACAAGTTCTCCTTTGACAAAAATTTCCGCTTCATGCGGCAGCGGGCCGTTGAAAAAATCATGGGTCGGCAGGTCGGCCAGCAGGCGGCCCTGCTCCAGATACACCACGCGGCTGGCCAGGCGTTTGACCTGACCGAGGTTGTGGCTGCTGAAAATCAGCGTCATGCCGGCCTGCGTAAATCCGGCCATCAGGCCTTCGACCTCGCGTTTGGCGGCCGGGTCCAGGCTGGCCGTGGGTTCATCAAGCAGCAGCACCTCAGGCTGCAAGGCCCAGGCGCGCGCCAGCGCCAAGCGCTGCTGCTGCCCGCCCGACAGCGCCTTGGCATTGCGCTGCGCCAGGGCCAGCAGACCGACCCGCTCCAGTGCCGGCAGGGCCTTCGCCCTGGCCTCCTTCCAGGGAACCCCCTGGAGCCACAGGCCCAGCGCCACATTGGTCTGCGCGCTGGCACGCAGCATGTAGGGGTGCTGGAACAACATGGCCTGGCGCGCCCTGGCGTCGATCTGCAGGCTGCCACTGGCGGGCCGCACCAGGCCGTGCAGGGTGCGCAGCAGGGTGCTTTTGCCACTGCCGTTGGAGCCGACCAGCGCCACGCGCTCACCGGCCTGGATGCGCAGCCCGCAGGCCTTGAGCGCCTGCACCTTGCCGTAAGACACGCCCACGGCGTTCAATTCAAACAGCGGCTTCATTCCCCGCCTCCCTGGGGCTGGGCTGCCAGCAGCCTGGCGGCTTCCGGCGGCGGCGCATCATCATCGGCACGCTCGCGCCAGCGCCGCACCAGCGCAATCAACACATTGAGCAACAGCACCACCACCAGCAGTAACAGACCCAGCGCCAGCGCCAGCGGCAGGTCGCCCTTGGTGGTCTCCAGGGCAATCGCGGTCGTCATCACGCGCGTGAACCCGTCGATGTTGCCGCCGACCACCATCACCGCGCCGACCTCCGAGATGGCGCGTCCAAAAGCGGCAATCAGCACCGTCAGCAGGGTGTAGCGCTCGTCCCAGAGCAGCAGCAGGCTGCGCATGCCGCGGCCCGCGCCCAGCGACTGGAACTGCTCGCCATGCAGGCGGTCGGCGTCTTCAATGGTCTGGCGCACCAGCGCGGTCACCACCGGCAGCACGAGCACGGTCTGCGCCAGCACCATGGCCTTGAAGGAAAACAGCCAGCCCAGAAAACCCAGCGGCCCGGAGCGCGACAGCAGCAGGTAGATCACCAGGCCCACCACCACGGACGGCAGCGCCAGCATGGTGTTGAGCAGGGTCAGCAGCGCGTCGCGGCCGCGAAAACGCGCCACGCCCAGCCAGGCGCCCAGCACCAGGCCGGCGCTGCAGGCCAGCAGGCAGGCACAGGCACTGACGGCCAGCGACCGCAGCACAATGCTGCCCAACAGGGGATCGAAGGAGGCGATCAGCGAAAAAGCCGTGCTGACGCTGTCGGAGAAGGTGTTCATGCAACCAAGAAAGGACGGCCTATCCTAGGGGCGCCTGCGGTCGGGGGCCATCGGGAATCACGAGCTATGAACCGTCATGCATAGGCGCAGGCGGGCCGCGCGACGCTGCACCCATAATCGCTAGCAACGCCCGCCATGCACAAAGTCGAACTCTCCTACCTGCTGTCGCCCGAACGCGGCAAGGACGCGCTGATCCGCAATCCGCTGATGGACCTGCTGCACGCGGTGCGTGAGCAGGGCTCCATCTCGAAGGCCGCGCGGGCGCTGGACCTGTCCTACCGCCATGTCTGGGGTGCGCTCAAGAAGTGGGAGCAGACGCTGGGCCGCACCCTGATCGTCTGGGACAAGGGCCAGCGCGCGCAACTGACCGAGTTCGGCGAAAAGCTGCTGTGGGCCGAGCGCCAGGCCCAGGCCCGGCTGGCGCCGCAGATCGAGGCCTTGCGCGGTGACATCGAGCGCGCGTTTTTCACCGCCTTTGACGACAACGCCCACGTGCTGACGCTGTACGCCAGCCACGATGCCGCGCTGAGCGCATTGCGCGACGACGCGGCCACGCGCGGCCTGCATCTGGACATCCGCTTCATGGGCAGCGTGGATGCGATTGCAGCGCTCAACGCCGGGCGCTGCATGATGGCCGGCTTCCACACGCTGGACCAGCCCGATCTGCGCTCGGTGGCCGCGCAAAATTACCGCCACCTGCTCAAGCCCGGCCTGCACAAACTCATCGGCTTCGCGCACCGCAACCAGGGCCTGATCGTGGCCAAAGGCAACCCGCGGCGCATCCGGCAACTGGCTGACATGCAGCAGCCTGGGCTGCGTTATGTGAACCGCGCCGAGGGCACCGGCACCCGTGTGCTGCTGGACGAGTTGCTGGCGCAGTCGGGCATGACCTGCAAGGACCTGCGCGGCTACGAGGGCCAGGAGCCTTCGCACACGGCGGTCGCGCAGGCCGTGGCCAGTGGCGCTGCCGATGCGGGCCTGGGCATCGAGGCAGCGGCACGCGAAAAAGGCCTTGATTTTGTGCCGCTGGTGCAGGAGCGCTACCACCTGGTGTGCCTGAAATCGGCGCTGCCGCAGGCGCCGGTGCAGGCGCTGCTGGCCGAGCTGCAAGGTGCCGCCTGGCAGACCACCCTGGCCGCCCTGCCCGGCTACGGCGGCGAACACGCACGCAGCGGGCAGGTGTTGTCGCTCAGGGCCATGTTGCCCTGGTGGAACTACCGCAAAGCCAAGCCGCCGCGCAGTTGAAAAGCTTTCAGGCCGCCAGCCCTTGCGGGGCGGTCGCACCCAGCTACCAAAAACGTAGCAAACCGAAACAGCGCCAAGCGCGCCAAGCGCTCCGGCCTGCCAACGCTTGATCAGCGCTTGATCAGCGCCTTCAGCACATTCTGCAAACGCCGCACGTGCGCTGCGTCATGCGGCGCGGCCAGCACCCTGGCCGTGTCCTCGGCCCAGGTCTGCGCCGGCGCCGGATCGTTGCGTTTGGTCAGCAGCACCAGTTGCAACATGCGGCGCGCGCTCAGGTGTTCGGCCGGGGTCGGCAGTTCGGCAGCGATTTCCAGACGCAGCAACGTTTCCGCCGCATCGCCCTTGGGCGGCGACGACAGTGCCTTCACCCACGCGCTGCGGGTCGCCGGCGTCACCAGCTTGCCCAGGGCCTGCGCATCCGGCAGCAAGGCCGGGTCGCGTTTTTCCCAGGCGCTCAGCAGGTTCGTCAGCACCTCGCCGTGCGCCTGCTCGGACAGCTTGCGCAGCGCCTGCTGGGCATGTTCCAACGCTTCGCGCTGGGCGCGGAAAGCCGCGTCACCCAATCGCGGGCCGCGTTGCTCAAACGCCGGGCGCTCGGAAAAACGGCCTTCGCGTTCGGGACGGTAAGGCTCGAACTTGTTGTCGGCCGGGCGGTTGCCGCGGCCGTCGGGCTTGCCGCCACCGGGGCGCGCATCCTTGCGGTCGCCGAACTTGCCGCCGCGGCCAGCCGGCGCAGCTTCTGCCTTGCGCATGCCGGGGCGGTCGTCGCCGCGCATGGCGACCACGGGTTTGGCGGGCTTGGGCGGCGGCGCGGCTGGCGCGGGCGCGGCTTCGGCCGGCGCTTCGCTGCCCTCTTCTGCCGGTGCGCTGGTTGCGTCCCCCGCCGCCTCTCCGTCCGCTATGGTTTCAGGAGCTGCTGGCGCAGGCGTATCAAGGGCTGGCGCCTGATTTGGCTCAGTATCCGCAGCTGCAGCCGATGCAGCGGCCTCGGGCGCGGGCGCCGGCGTCGTGGCCGGTTTGAACTGGCCGCGCAGACCGGCTTCGAGGTCGGCCATGGCGGTGCGGATTTTCTGCACGTCACCGCTGGCGTTGGCGGCGTCCAGCGCTTTCGACAATTCGACCACCAGGCGGTCATGTTCGCCCAGCGCCGAGGCGGCTTTTTCGCGCTCGGCGGTCTTGCGCTGGAAGGCGTCGTCAATCGGCTTGCGGAAGGCGTCCCAGAGCTTTTGCTCCTGCTTGCGCTCGATGGGCACGCCCTGCGCCTCATGCTGCCAGCGCTGCTGCAGCTGCTTGACGGCGTCGATGCGCAGCTGCGGCTCGGCGCCCAGCACCTGGGCTTCCTCGATCATGGCCTTGCGGCGCGCCAGGCTGTCAGCGCGTGCGGCCTTGAGCCCGGCATCGGCCTTGTCCATGGCAGCCTTCCACTGGGGCTGGATCTCGGCAAAGGCTTTTTCGCTGAGGTGGCCGGCAGCCGTCCACTTTTCGACAAAGCCGTTGAGGCTGCGGATCTGGTGTTTCCAGTCGGTGTTGCCCTGGTGGGCATCGGCCCAGGCCAGCACCTCGTCGATCAACGCACGGCGTTCGGCCTTGACGGCTTCACTTTGCTCCTTGACTTTTTCCAGCCAGGCTTCCACCACCTTGTGCGCTTCGTTGCAGGCATCGTCAAAGCGTTTCCACATCGCGTGGTTGGGTGTGCCGCCCTGGTCGCTGGTTTTCCAGAGTTCCCGCATGGCGCGCAGGGCTTCCTGCTGCTTGCGCCCGCCCAGCGGCTTGGCCACCAGGGCTTCGGCCTTGGCGACGAGTTCCTCGCGGATCTGGTCAGCACGCCAGCGCTGCCAGCCTTCGAGTTCACCCGCCGAAGTCAGCGCCGCATGCGCCGCAGCTTCCAGCGTGCTGTCGATGTTGCGGATGTTGTCCTTGAGCGCCTGACGCAGCTCGGCCGCGACCTTGGGCGTGGACTTGCCGTGGCCTTCGGTGACTTCATGCTCCAGCTTGGCCAGCGCGGCCTGCACGATGGCGCTTGACTTTTCGCGCATCTCCTTGAGCACCGCGGGATCGATTTTCGCCTTGGGCGCACGCGCCGGCTGCTCGCCCGCTGCAGCGTCACCGGCACGTGGCAGGCCGCGCGCGGCGCGCAGTTCGTCGGCCCAGACCGGCACGGCCGGCAGCGGCGCAGCGGCATCTTCGGCGGCGGCCACCGCCAGCGACAGCGCTCCCTGGAAGGCTTCCCACACCGCCAGCAACTGGCCGCGCGAGGCGTCCAGCAGCGGCGGAAATTTCGCATCCACACTGGCCCAGTTGGTGTCCTGCGCAATTTCATCGGCCTGGCCCTGCCAGTGCGTCACGTCGGCGCGCAACGCGTCCCAGGCGGCCTGCGCATCACGCCAGGGCTTGGTCGACAGCACCTCGATGCGCTGCGCGATCAGCACGGCGGCTTCGCGTTGCACCTGGGTGCGGTGCTGCAGGTCTTCAATCGTCTTGACGCGCTCGGCCAGTTGCACTTTCAATCCGGCCAGCGGCTCACGCGACAGCGGCGCACCAGCCTTGGCGGCGTCGCGCTGCCAGGCCAGCGCGTCGGCGAGGTTGAGCTTTTTCAGCGCCAGCAGGGCCTGGCCTTTTTCAGCCCACTCAGCCGCCACGCTTTCCTGGTTTTTGGCGCGTTTGGCTTCATCGAGTTTTTCTTTCAGCGGCTTGGCTGCGCCCTTGTCGCGGTTGGCCAGGTCCTTGTAGACATCGGCCATCTGCTCGGCACTGGGGCCGGTGGCCAGCCACTCGCGGATGCGCGCCGTGCGCTCGCCGGACGTGGGCGCCGAAAAAGCGCCTCCGGTCAGGCCGTCCAGCGGATGGCTGTCGCCGGATTTGGTGGACGGCGTTTTCACGGCGGAGGTGTCGGGCTTGGAAGGTTTGGACATGGGGAAACGCAGCATAAAAATTAATAACAGCCGGCCGGATCAGCCGTGCTGGCGGCAGGCCGGCACGGGTAGCCAGAAAAGGGAAGGAAGGGTAAACGTCAGCGGGAAGATACGGATCACGGTTCGCCAAACCTGAACACGCCCGCGCCTTGAAAAACAAGGCACATGCGGTATTTTCGCTGTTTTTACGGCATCGCCAAATTCAGCTCCGCGCGCGGTGTCCATTTGGCATCGGGCGCCACGGTTTTCGCTGCGCCCAGAAAGAGCCGCGCAGGTGCCAGATCCCGGCTCGCGAGGTAGTCCTTGACCGCCACGCCACGCCTGAGGGCGAGTTCGCGCATCGCGTCTTCATCGACGGCAATGTCGGCCAGCAGCAGCTTTTCCATGTCGGCGGCGGGCAGGTCTTTCGCCATACCGATCAGGTTGCGCGGCTTGGTGATGTCGGCGCGCCGGTAGACCTCCTTGAGCAGCGCCGGGTATTCGGCCGGGCTGACCGTGATGCCCGCCAACGCCGTACTCCCCTCTGCCACCAGGCTGCGGCGTTTCTCTGCGCGCAGCAACTGGTTCAGCCGCTCACGCCGGAAGCCCTCGCGCTCGGCGTCCAGGCTGGCGGTGCCTACCACCGTGAGCTGCAGCGCGGGGCGGTCGGTGAGTGCCTTCGCCACCTTGTCGAGCCCGGCCGCGGCCTCTGGCGCCAGGCGCGCGCTGCCGGGTGCAAAACTGACACTGGACAGCTCGTCCCCGCCGCCGCCAAAAGCACTGGCCAGCAGGCTGAAGGGCGCGGTGATGGCCTTGACGATGACATTGAGGATCACCTTGACGATCACCGGCCCGAGGCTGAACTGCGGATCATTGAGCGAGCCGCTGATCGGCAGGTCGATGTCGATCACGCCGTTGCGGTCGGCCAGCAGCGCCACCGCCAGCTTGACCGGCAGGCTGGCGGTAGCACCTTCCACCTTGTCGCCGAAGCTGAGCTGGTTGAGCACCAGCTTGTTGCTGGCGGTGAGCTGGCCGTCGGGCTTGACCACATAGTTGACATCCACGCTGAGCTTGCCGCGGTTGATGCCGTAACCCGCATACTTGATGGCATAGGGCGACAGCGGCGGCAGCTCCAGGTCGCGCACCTTGCCCTGGATGTCCAGCGCCAGTGGCTGGGCCAGCGGGTTGAGCTTGCCGGTGATCTCCAGCGAAGCCGTGCCTTCGGCGCGCCCGCGCAGCTCCAGGTCGGCCATCTGCGGGGCGCCGGCCGCCGGTGCCGACGAAAACGCGCCGAGCTTGCCACTGAGCTCGCTGAGGTTGGCCGAATAACTGGGTTTGACAAACCGGTCGGAAAACAGCACCCGGCCGTTGATCAGCGTCATCGGGCCGATGTTGACCAGCGGGGGTGGCGCGGCGCCTGCCGCGCCGGACGGTTGGCTGCTTTGTGCATCATTTTGGCCTCCAGCCCTTGCCGGACGGGCGTCAGCAGCTCCTGATTTGGTAGCAGATGCTGCCGCCACCGGTGCCGGCTTGAGCAGGTCCTGCAGGTTGATGCGGCCTTCGGGCGTGACGATCACGCGGGCAAAAAAATCGCTGAGCACGGTTTCGCGCACGTCCACGCGGGTGGCCGTGGCCGGCGCCAGCGCCACCTTCAGGCCACGCAGGTTCAGTGCCTTCCAGGCCAGCAGGCCCTCGCTGGGTGCCAGGGTGTTGGAGCGAACCTCTTCCAGCGCCATGTCGCCGGCCAGTTGCGCTTCCGGCCCGCCCGCCGTCTGGCGCCAGGCCACGCGGCCGCGAAAACTCGCATCGGCGCGCAGCAGGTCGATATTGAGCCGTTCCCCAAAGTACGGCTCGAAGGCCTGCACCGGCATCCGGTGCAGCGTGAGTTGCCCGCGGGCCTGCAGGGGCGTCAGTCCCAGGCTGCCCTTGAAGTCTAGCTTGCCGGGCTCAAAGCGCCCGGTCGCCAGCCGCAGCGAGGCATTCAGCGGCATCGGTCTGGTGGCCTGCGCACGCGCCGCAGGCCGGTCGTCGAGCACCAGCCCCTGCAAGCGTGCGGTGGCGCCTGTGATTTCAAAAGCCACCGGCTTGGCGCCGGAATGGTCCGAGAACGAGATGGCGCCGCCGTCCAGCGCCAGCGCGTTGATCGCCACCCCCCAGTCGGGCGCGCCGGCGGGTGCGGGCTGCGCCGCCGGCTGGGGGCGCGAGACCATCCAGCGCTGGTACATCCAGCGGCTTTGGCTGTCGCGGTCCACCCGGGCTTTGGGCTGGGTCAGCGTCATCTTTTCGGCCCGGAAGGACCGGCCGCCCACGTCGATGGCCATGCCGCCCACATCCACGCGCCGCACCGACACCAGCGACGTCTTGCCTTCGGCCAGCAGGATATCGCGCAGCGCCAGCTGGGGCGAATTGAGCACCAGCACCTGCGCCTTGTCGCCAGCAGCAGCCTGCCAGTGGATGCCGAGCTCCGCGTCCAGCTGGCCCTTGAGCGCGGGCAACAGGAACTGGCCGATGTATTTGGCCGCCATGTCCAGCGGCCAGGCGGCCAGCGTCGCCTTGACGTCGGCCGCGGTGTCGGTCGCCGTGCCGCTGAAATTGAGCAGCGCTGGCGTGGCCGCAGGGGCCGGCGCAGCGATTCCTGCCTGCACCGCCTTCTTGCGCGCGGCGGCCGGCGGGGCGGCAGCGGCCACCGCGGCCGCATCCAGCCCGATGGCGCCCTTGAACTGCAGCGGCGCGTTCGCCGCAAATGGAAACGCGATGGCCGAAGCGTCCAGCAACAGGCCGCTCAGGCGGATCTGTGCGGGCGACGCCAGGCTCTGGTCGAGCCAGTGCACGGCGCCGCCGCGCACCGCGAAGCTGGCCAGCTGCAGCTTCCATGGCGTGGCGGGCGCACTCACAGGCGCCGCAGTCAGGGACGCCGCAGGTGAGGCGCTGCTGGCTGCAGGCGCCGGTGCGGGGACTGCCGCAGCCGGCGTTTGGGCATCTTTTTGGCCTGTAGCCCTTTCTGGACGGGCGCTGCCAGCTATGCTTTTGGTAGCAATGGGAGCGGCGCCGGGCAGCAGGTTCAGCCGCCCGGCCGGGTCGCGCGTCACGTTGAGCACCGGCGACGTGAGCGTCACCGATGCAAGTTTGAGCACCTTTTCCAGGGGGCGAACGTCGTCCATCACCACGTGCAGGCGTTCAAAAGCCAGCAGTTCGGCGCCCGGCGGCGCGGCCCCGGACGCAGGGCTGTGGCTGCTCAGGCGCACCTGGTCGGCCGTGACGCTGCCGGAAATCCTGACCACGGTGCCTGCGGCCTGTTCAAACGCCACCTTCACATCGGCATTGATCACTCCGCTTTGCAGGCGCAGCGGCAGGCTGGCCGGCAGGTAGCCGAGATAAGGGCGCAGGTCCAGCGCGCTGAGTTTGAACGTGGCATCGGTTTTGCGGGTCTGCGCAAACGGCGTGCCCTGGGCCGCGGTGTCAAAGCGGCTGCCATTGAGGACGAAGGTCAGGTGCGGCGAGGTCTGGACATCCCGCTGGGAGCGCAAATTGCTCAGGAAGGGCACCGAGAGGCTCAGGTCCCGCAACGCATGCAGCTTGCCGACCGCCAGATCATTGAAGTCCGCGCTGCCGCCGCTCAGCAGCAGGTTGTAAAGCGCAAAACGCTGCGGCTTGCTGGCCGGTTCATCGGCCGCAGGCTGAAGCCGCGCCAGGATGTCGTCAATGTCATAACGCCCCTGGCCCAGGTGGGTGAGCGACAGCACCGGCTGCTCGACCTGGACGGCGTCCACCACCGGCGCCAGCCGCAGCAGGGACTGCAACTCTGCATCTATATAGAGGCGTTTGATGCTGAGCTGGGGAGATGGCGGGGCAAGTCCGCCCGCGCCGGGCGACGCGGCACCGGCCTTTGCAATGGCCAGGTCATGCAAGGTGAGTTCCAGCGACCAGGGGCGAAAATCCACTTTGCCCACGGTGAGCTGGCGGCCCAGCCTGGCGGAACCCGTGGTTTCAAGCTGCCACTTCAGCAGGCTGGGCACCGCCGCCCAGGCCAGCGCCCAGAGCAGCAGCAGACTCCCCAGCGCCCAGGCCGCGCGGCGCTGCCAGCGCGGAGAGGTGATCACCCGGACGGCCCGGGCCGGAAGGCTTCGCCAGAAAGCGGCCTGGCGCTCGCGCATGTCGTTGCTAGTCATAGGCGTCGAGTCTTGAGGCGCTGCACCGAAAGGTCAATGCTTTTTTGGCGCCCCAATGAAAAACCCCGGGCAGCGAGGCTGACCGGGGCTGACGGCGGGCATGATGTCCATGCCGTCTGGCTTCGCAAAGAAGAGAAGTTCGTCTCCAGTGCGATGAAAGCAAGTGATTGCTTTCAGTTTGGCCGGGGTTGGTTACCCAGCTGATGCTTGAGGGACTCAAGCCACTGCAGGTTAAACCGCGTGCCGCCGGCTCGCAAGCCAATATTTGCAATCAAAAAATCGCCGGCGATTGCCGTTTTCTTGGCAGCTTTACATCCAGGCCCAAAGTCGGGAAGTTGTCCTACAGACCGGACGGTTGCAGCGCCGATGCGAACCGTTTCAGCGCTTGGTCAAATGCTGCAGCTTTTTCTCGAAAAACGCCGCAAAGCCTTGAAGCACCTGAACTTTACTGGCGAAACATACAGCTTTTTTGTGGCTGCGAATTCAAATCAGGCAACTTAGGGAGATGGATCAAAAAAGCCGCCTGGCCGGCTTAAAACGCCGGCTGGGTCTTGAAAGTTGATGTTTAAGCCTGATATCTGCATATCAAATAGAATTTATATTATTGACAAGTTATTTAGAGCCCCCATAGAATTCGCCGTCCCGACAAAACCAAGGGACAACCCGAACCCGCTGCCGAACCCGGCAAAGTCAGACAAGGGGTCCACACCCCCAAGACCACGGTCTTGGTTTGATGGCGACCCAATCAAGGTGTGACGGCTCAAAAAGCCGCCGCGCGTAGAAAGGAGTGCTATGACAGCGCTAGGACAATCCAGCCCCGCAGCCACGCTGCGGGCTCTACAGAAAAACGTGGGAAGTAGTCTGGCCAACATTGCCGACGACATCGCCCAGGGATTTTTCGAAATCACGCACAACAGCTTTGCCCTCGTCGGCCTGGCCGTCGTGTTTGCCGTGATCACCCTCACCGCCCGCCCTGACCTGCGTCAGGCTGGCGAGTCGCGGCTGATGAGCTGGCTGCAGGAGCGCCAGGAAGCGGCCATCGGCTTCACGGAGCCCGACGCCATCGAGCGGGCGACGGCCGCCAATCCAAGAGACCTGCCCAAGCAACAGGCCGCCGTGGCTTTTTGGCTCAGCCGCAAATACGGTGTGGCGCCCGAGCCCCTGAGCGTGCTGGTGTCTGAAGCGTTCGAGATCGGTCACAAGGCCAAGCTCGATCCCACCCTGATCCTGGCCATCATGGCCATTGAATCGGGCTTCAACCCGTTTGCCCAAAGCCCGGTGGGTGCGCAAGGCCTGATGCAGGTCATGACCAAGATCCACCACGACAAGTACGAAAACTTCGGTGGCAAGCTGGCGGCTTTTGACCCCGTGACCAATCTGCGCGTCGGCGTCAAGGTGCTGCAGGAATGCATCGCCCGGGCCGGCTCGCTGGAGGCCGGGCTCAAGTTCTACGTCGGTGCGGCCAATCTCGAAAGCGACGGCGGTTACGCCGCCAAGGTGATGGCCGAACACGCCCGCCTGCAAGCGGTCGCCAATGGCCGCGCCCCGGCCTACACCCCTGTGCGGCCACCGCTGGCGATTCCTGCTTCCCTGCCACTGGGCGCCGACAGCCAGGAACAGCCTGGACCCAAGGCCGCTGAAAAAGTCGCCAGCCTGTCCTTGTCCTGAGCCGGGTCCGAGGGGTTTGCCGGAGTCCGGCCAGGCCCCTGAACCGCGACTCCGTTACACTAGCAAGGTGCGCGACTGGCGATAGGCTGGCCCTGATTTCTGGAGGGCAAGGCCGACGTGGGATACCACTGGGAAGCGCACCGCTGGCTGTCATCGGTGACAGCGGCGTTCAGCCGTTCGCCTGGGCAGCCCTTGTTTCATGCACACCCGTGGCAGGACAGGGACCACGTCTTGAAGGACTGCCGTGTACCACCGAAACATTCTCGTTGAACAAACCGACCCCGAACTGTGGGCGGCCATTGTTGCTGAAAACGCGCGCCAGGAACATCACATTGAGCTGATCGCCAGTGAGAACTACGCGTCGCCCGCTGTGATGGCGGCGCAGGGCTCGCAGCTCACCAACAAATACGCCGAAGGCTATCCGGGCCGCCGCTACTACGGCGGCTGCGAACACGTGGACGTGGCCGAACAACTGGCCATCGACCGCATCAAGCAGATCTTCGGCGCCGAAGCCGCCAACGTGCAGCCGCATTGCGGCGCATCGGCCAATGAAGCCGTGTTCCTGGCCTTCCTCAAGCCCGGCGACACCATCATGGGCATGAGCCTGGCCGAAGGCGGTCACCTCACCCACGGCATGGCACTGAACATGAGCGGCAAGTGGTTCAACGTCGTCAGCTACGGCCTGAACGACAAGGAAGAAATCGACTACGACGCGATGGAGCGCAAGGCCCACGAGTCCAAACCCAAGCTCATCATCGCCGGCGCTTCGGCCTACAGCCTGCGCATCGACTTCGAGCGTTTCGCCAAGGTGGCCAAAGCCGTCGGCGCCATCTTCATGGTGGACATCGCCCACTACGCCGGCCTGGTGGCCGCGGGCGTGTACCCCAACCCGGTGCCACACGCCGACGTGGTGACATCGACCACGCACAAAAGCCTGCGCGGCCCGCGCGGCGGCATCATCCTGATGAAGGCCGAGCACGAAAAAGCCATCAATAGCGCGATCTTCCCCGGCCTGCAGGGCGGCCCACTGATGCACGTCATCGCCGCCAAGGCAGTCGCCTTCAAGGAGGCGCTGGCCCCCGAGTTCAAAACCTATCAGCAGCAAGTGCTCAAAAACGCGCAAATCGTGGCAGAGACACTGACCCAGCGCGGCCTGCGCATCGTCAGCGGCCGCACCGAAAGCCACGTGATGCTGGTGGACCTGCGCGCCAAGGGCATCACCGGCAAGGAAGCGGAAGCCGTGCTGGGCAGCGCCCACATGACGATCAACAAAAACGCCATCCCCAACGATCCTGAAAAACCGATGGTCACCAGCGGCGTGCGCATCGGCACACCGGCGATGACCACGCGCGGCTTCAAGGACGAGGAAGCGCGGCTGACCGCCAACCTGGTTGCCGACGTGCTCGACAAGCCACGCGACGCGGCCAACATCGAAGCGGTGCGCGCCAAGGTCAATGCGCTGACCAGCCGTTTCCCGGTTTATCGCTGAGCATGGCGCCTGGCTGCTACGCTTTTGATAGCTGCCTGCGCTTTCTGCATCAGGGCTGGAGTCCTTTTTTGTTAAAAATTTCGGGCCCCGCCGCATGAAATGCCCGTTTTGCGGCAATCTTGAAACCCAGGTCGTCGAGACCCGGGTTTCGGAAGACGCCGACTTCATCCGCCGCCGCCGCCAGTGCGGCGCGTGCGAAAAACGCTTCACCACCTACGAACGGCCCGACGTCAACTTTCCGGCAATCGTCAAAAAAGACGGCCGCCGCATCGAGTACCAGCGCAGCAAGATGCTGGGCTCCATGAACCTCGCGCTGCGCAAGCGCCCGGTCAGCACCGAACAGGTGGACTCCGCCATTGAACGGATCGAGGAAAAATTGCTGAACCTCGGCCTGAGGGAAGTTCCGTCCACACGTCTCGGCGAACTTGTCATGCGCGAGCTGAAAAAGCTCGACAAGGTGGCGTATGTCCGCTTTGCGAGTGTTTACCGCAGCTTTGAGGACATCGATGAGTTCAAGACGCTGGTGGATGAGGTGCGGCGATAGACAACTCGTTGGGTATCGGTGGCCTGTGCCGTCGGTCTAGCGTTAATAACCGTCCGTCTCACCTGTCACCCTGCCTGGCCCAATTCAAGGGAAACTGGGTTATGCGCCAAGTTCACGGCTTCACATTGATTGAATTGATGGTGGTAATGGGAATTACCGCCATTCTTGCCACATTGGCTGCGCCTTCGTTTACGAGATTGCTCCAGTCAAACACTATATCCAGCAACGTCAACCTTTTTCTGGCCGACATGCGGTTTGCCCGTAGCGAAGCTATCCGCCTAGGCGGCGCGGTGGTGATATGCCGGAGCGACGCACCCGAGGCGGCCAATCCAACCTGTGGGAGCGGATCGGGTCCGGGCGGCAATGGGTGGGTCAGTGGGTGGATTATTTTCCAGGATCTAAACAACAACGGGGCAAAAGTATCAACCGAGCCTCTTCTCCGCGTCCAGGCACCGATCACAGCCATGGACTCAATTGTCGAGGGTGGTTCAAGTTCATCGACGAAAATCCGGTTTACGGCGACCGGAAGACTTTTGAATTTGTCCTCTGGAGCTACACAGTTTCAGTTTGGCGGGGGCAGCTACGCAAACGAAGTTCAACGCGTCGTGTGTGTAAACCTTAGCGGACGCGCCCGAATTGCCGGTGACGGTAACACTTCCTGCTCTACAGACCGATGAAAGCGCCGTTCATCAAACAAACCGGAGCATCGCTCATAGAGGTGCTGGTTTCCATTTTGCTACTCTCCTTTGGCATGCTTTCGCTAGCCAACATGCTGGCCTATGCAGTACAGATGCCGAAGCTTGCAGCCTATCGGGCAACTGCAGCAAATCTCGCAGCGAGCCATGTAGAGCGCATGCGAGCAAACACTGCAGGATTTGCCCTCGATGCCTACAAAGAGACCATGACCTATGGTGCAACCCTCGCATCCGTGACTGCATGTGTTTACCCGTCGTGCACGGCTGACACCATTGCGACACTGGATAAAAATGCAACAAATCAAGCGATACGCAGGGAACTGCCCGGAAACACGGCGGGCATGCGCTTGACGTGCAACGGTGCGTGCTCGGCACTTGAGGGAGACCTTTGGGTTATATGGCAAGAACCCAGCACCTTTTCTGCCTTGAGTGCGACCAACTCCGATGAGTGCCCCGATCCTGGTACAGCGCCAAGCTTCACCGCGTTCACCTCGCCTGCACCACGCTGCCTGCACATCAGATTCAAGCTATGAAGCCGATACATTGCCCATCGCCGAAACGACGCGCGATCAAGGGCCTGTCTCTCATCGAATTGCTGGTGTCTCTGGCCATCGGCATGATCATCATGATCGCGGTGATTTCGGCGTACTTGGGCTCAAGCGGTGCGAGCCGAGTTGCAGAGGCGCAGGTGCGCATGAATGAAGATGCACAAGCCGCATTAACGATCCTGGTGCAGCAGCTCCGCATGGCGGGAAACAATCCAAAGCAGGCGAATTACACAAATGCAGCGCCACGCAATCCGATCTACAACTCGACAACTTACATTTTGCGCGGCTGTGACGGGGCCTTCACTGACATTACAACGGCAACCAGCCTCCAAACATTAACTTGCGCAGCAGGAGGCGGTACAGCTGCAGACTCGATTGGCATCAGCTATGAGGCTGACCAGTACAACACGATCCCAAACGGCACTACTCCCACGGATTGTTTGGGGCAAGGCCTGCCGGTAATCAATGGCACCCAAGACGTCTGGAATGGGACGGCGGCGGTTCCCACAGCGGTCACTTACAGGGTAGCCGAGAATCGGTTCTATATCGGCACGTCAAGCATCATCAAGGCCCCAACACTTTACTGCAAAGGAAACGGCGGCGCCAACCCGCAACCCCTGGTCGAGAACATTGAGGATCTTCAACTCACTTACGGCACCGCTCTTGCCGCTGCGGCGCCCGAAGCGCTGGCCGTTGCAGGCTATCTGGATGCCTCGGAAGTGGTATCCAATGCCGATCTGGCCGCGCTTGGCACCGAACCGGAACGATGGGCCAAAGTGCTGACAGTGCGTATCTGCGTTGTGGCACGGAGCGAGCAAGCAGTTGTTTCAGATTCCGCGTCGGCGCGGTATGTGAAGTGTGACGGCACCGTCAAAAACGCGCCACCCGACCTCCGCCTGCGCCGAGCCTATTCCACAGTAGTTGTTCTCCGAAATCGGGCACCGTCCTGAGACTCTGCCATGAGCCACATCTTTCCCCCATCAGACGAGTCGTCAATACGTGGCATTCATGTCCATACCCACAGGCATCGCCAATCCGGCGTGGTCCTGATCATCTCGCTGATCATGTTGGTGGTTATCTCGATACTTGCAACCCTCAGCATTCGAAACGCCACTTCCAGTGAAAAGGTATCGTCCAATGTGCGCACGACCGAACTCGCCAGCCAAGCTGCAGAAATAGCGCTACGGTATTGCGAGGAAGCGGTGTTGCAAATTAGCTCGGGAACTGGCCCCTTGACCTCGCTTCCGACTGTACTGAGCTACTCTTCTCCCCCGGCTTGGCAAACCATTACAAACTGGGATGGCAGCACCAGCGCACCTTTTGTGATTCCGGATGCATCCATAAACCAAGTGGACGCAACCGTTACGTTCAATCGTGCTCCCGAATGCCTGGTCGAGCATATGCAGGTTGTTGACAGTACCGGAGCCATCTCGACCACTTCAACGTACACCATCACAGCAAGGGGCTTCGGCCCGGAAGTACCTGCCGCCACTTCAGCCAGAACCCGCCCGACGGGAAGCGAAGTGTGGATGCAATCAACCATCGAACTTGAATAGAGATACAACCATGCTGCAACTCAAATTCAAACCGATCATCGGTGCATTTGTCTCTGGCTGTTTCGCACTTTCGCTGCATGCGCAAATGGCACAGGATCCGTTGCTGTCACGCACCGCATCAGTCGAGCCCAACATTGTGTTCATGTTCGACGATTCTGGCTCCATGCCGGCCACTGCGATTTACCAGTATGGTGGCACGGCGGGAGGCATGGGCATGTCGGGGCCTAACAATGATCCAATTCAGTGCTGGTACGGCATTTGCAATGTATGGCTGGACCTGCCGACAACCTTTCACGGCCGTTCTCCCGACGTGAATCTCATTTATTACGATCCACGCGTAACTTATTCTCGTCGAATTAATGCCGACGGGACTTTCAAGGCGGCTGGAGCCACTGGCAGTATCAGTTCGTTCAATGTCTATTTCTACAAACCAGCGCTTACCAATACCTATAGCGCTTCTAGCGTCACGCTGAAATCGAAGGGATCCGGTTATCCGGCAAGCGGTGTCACGGCAACCTTTGCCGCACCACCCACCGGAGGGGTGCAGGCCACCGCAACTGTCACGACCGCATCCACTTTGAAAGTCGGATCAGTCGCAGTGAACAATGGTGGAAACAATTACGGGCGCAACACCACTGTGACGTTCGGGCCTCCATCCAGCGGGGGAGTTCAAGCCACAGGCACTGTGGTACGCAACGGCAACAGTATTTATGCCATCACCATTACAAATGCCGGATCTGGCTACAGCAGTGCACCCAGCATCACTCTGTCTAATGGTGGCCGCAACAGCGGTGGCGCGACCTTCACCACAACCATGGCCGCCACGCGAGTCATCTCCGCCATCACTGTTACCAACGGCGGTTCGGGGTATACCAGCACGCCAGCGCTGACGCTGAACAATACAGGCACAGGCAGTGGCGCAACCTATACCATCAATACAACGGCCACGCCTGTAGCCCCCATCAACAAAACCTGGGATGGAGAGGGAACCCCCACTACCTCAGCAAGTTATTTCACCCCGGGTTACACACCAGATGCAGGAAGCCCGCTGGCGACGGGTGCAACAGTGATTGCCTATCCCAACACGGCCTCTTCCTCTACCACCAATTATCCAAAATTCCGCAACCGTACCGACTGCACCAGCAGCGCCAACGTATGCACTTGGGCTGAAGAGCGTCAAAACTATGCGAATTGGAAAACCTATCACAGCACCCGTCTGGAGCTTGCCAAAACCGGCATCGGCCTCGCGTTTCAACCGCTGAATCCCACCTTCCGCCTCGGATGGGGTTCCATCAATACACTTAATGACAACAGCCGGCTCGATAAGGGTGTCAGGCTTTACAACTCCACTGTTCAAAGCGAGTTTCTGACTTGGCTGTATGGACAGCCCGGCAACGGATCTACGCCCAACCGGACCTCTCTGAACAAGGTGGGGCGATATTTTCAGCGCAGCGACAATGACGGCCCTTGGGCGAATTCACCAACCGGCAGCAATGCCATCACGTCTACCGGAACTGAAGACACGACCCACGCAACTTGCAGACGCTCTTACGCCATGCTCATGACTGACGGGTACTACAACGAGAATTTTTCGTTATCAGACGCGGACACAAGCACCGGCACGAAAATAACGGAACCCATCAGCTATGAGTACACGCCGATCGGTCCTTACAGTGATACCGCGAGCGGCACCAAAATCGAAGATACCTTTGCCGATGTAGCCATGAAATACTGGGTCACGGATCTGCGACCTAACCTAAAAAATAACGTCAAGTCCATCACAGGCGACGAAGCCTACTGGCAACACCTGAATTTCTACGCTATCGGCCTCGGGGTGACTGGCACGCTGGATTCAACCGATCCGCAGGTGCTACAAAACCTAACCGGTAACGCATCAACGACCCCACCACGAACCCTCGACTGGCCAAGTCCTGCGAGCGACAGCCCGAAATCCATTGATGACATGTGGCATGCCACCATCAACGGCCGCGGAAAATTGCTCAACGCCAAGACAGCATCCGAATTAAACGACTCAATCAATCAGATGATGTCGGACATCAGCGGCAAGGAAGGCACGCAGTCCGGCGTGGCCGTATCCACCGCAAGCCTGACCAAGGACACAAAAAAATACACGCCCAGCTACACACCGGTGACCTGGAACGGCTATGTCACTGCCTATAGCCTGGACGCAACATCGGGCTTCCAGACAGGTACTGCCTGGCAGGTTGAAACGCTGTTATCGACTGATCCAGTCACTGGTGCAAAAACTTATTCTTCCATCATCCCCACAGCGGCGAGCCGGAACATCTATGTGGGCAACGGCGCAACCAGTGGCACGCGCGCAGTCGAATTCAAATATGCGTCTCTAGGTACCCTGGCTACCTCCATCATCGGCGCCAATCAGGGGCTGATTGATTACTTGCGCGGCGACGCCACCAACGAGGACTCCAGCGCGACCACGACGAGCAGTACAGCCATCTATCGAGGACGTCCAACACGACTGGGTGACATCGTCAACTCCACGCCAGTTTTTGTGAAAGATGCCACCGACCTCAGCTATGAAAAGTTGCCGACAAGCACACCAGGCCAGAGTTCGTACCGCGCTTTTGTGGACGGAACCGGCTCACCTCTTGTTGGAGGAAAGAAACAACGCACCGAGGGCTTACTGTTTGTCGGGGCCAATGACGGCATGCTGCATGCCTTCC
Source organism: uncultured Polaromonas sp. (assembly GCA_946479075.1). Next base: position 12,389 of record CAMLDT010000007.1, on the reverse strand, counting down.
GTGACGGCACCTACGACCCCCAGACCGGCGCGGTGGTGGAACCTGGCGGCGTAGAAACCTTTGCCTACGTTCCCAATGCCTTGCTACCCAGCATCCATCTGCTGGCCGACAAGACCTATGTACACCGCTACTATGTGGATGGGCCAAACACTGAAACCGATGCCTACTTCAGCGGCACCACACCGCGTTGGGCGAACATTGTTCTGGGAACAACAGGCGCCGGCGCCGGCATCACCGCCAGCGCGGGGGTGAGCCCACGTAGCGCGGTGTTTGCTATTGATACCACTAGCCTCAACTCGGGTCCGACCGCGCTGAACGCATCAAGTGTTCTGTGGGAAGTCAGCTCAAGCCAGAGCGACTTCAGAGAGTTGGGTTATGTACTGACAGATGTGCAGGCGGGTCCCACCCTGGACGGCAGTTGGGTGGCCATCTTTGGTAATGGTTACGAAAGCAAATCCTGCCAGGCGCGGCTTTTTGTGGTCAACGTCCAGACCGGAGCACGCATACGGGAAATCAACACCAACACCGGTAATTGCAGCACAGCAAAGAATGGCTTGGGTGGGGTCCGGGTGGTCCGCAACGCCAATCAGCAAATCATCGGTGTATATGCGGGTGACCTCCAAGGCAACCTTTGGAAATTCAATTTAAACAGCAGCAACTCCGCGAATTGGGGGGTTGACCTCGGCGGTAATGCTCTGTTCAATGCAGGTGCCACACAGCCTATCACTGCAGCGCCCGGTGTTATAAAACTCTCCGCGCCAACCAGCCCATCCACTGGGAATATGGTGATCGCAGGCACCGGCAAATTCTATGAAGTTAGCGACATCACGACGAACGACACGCAATCTGTTTATGGCATTTGGGATCCGCTCGCCTTTGGTGCCGCGTCTATTCCAACTGGAACTTCATTGACTGACAAAACAAGGTTGGTGCAACAAACCATTGGAACTGCGCAGACTGCTCCCAACGGGAATACCTACTTCGCAATTTCCACCAATCCGGTCGACTACACCGGCACGAGTCCCAAGCGCGGCTGGTTCATAAACCTGCCCAATTCCGGGCAGCGGCTGGTATATCCCATTGACCTGTTGTCGGATAGGTTTGTCGCGGCAGATACCATTTCTCCTTCAAACGTATCACTGGACCCGTGCTCCAACCAATCCGGCGGAACAGGTTATCTCTATTTGGTAGATGGTCTAACGGGCGCAGGGCCGGCTTCCGCAATTCTTGACACCAATGGCGACGGAAATGTGGACAGTTCTGACATGATTGTCAGCGGCCTCGAAGGAAAAGCGGATGGCCGTAATGTGACGCTGCAAGCGGACAAAAATGCAAGTCGGACCAAGTACGTCAACGTCAGCGGCGGGTCGCCCGGAGCAACCGAGATCACACTGAGCTGCGCTTTGCTGGGTACTTGCGTGACCCCGACAGCCAGTAAAATTAAAAGCAGAGAATGGCGGCAGTTGTTCTTAAGATGATAAATGGGTGATATCAAGGGGCTTTCGATGTTGAAACAGACACAGTTCAAGCGCAATCCCTTCCCGAATTTGCGTGGATTCACGCTCATCGAAGTGATGATTGTCGTTGCCATCATCGGCATTCTTGCCGCTGTCGCTCTACCCTCTTACACCAGCTACATCGCCCGCGCCAACAGGGCAGACGCGCGTGGTCAGTTGATGCAGGCAGCGCAGTTTATGCAGCGCTTTTATGCGGCGAACGATCAATATGCCAATGACCGTGCAGGCAATGAAGTTTCCACGCAGGTACCAGCATCATTGATGCGGGCCCCAGCAGAAGGCACCCAACTCTATACCCTTGCGATTGCAGCCACGGCCAGCACCTACACCCTGACCATGGCGCCGGTCGCCACGGCAAGCATGGCTGCCGATGGTTGCGGCTCATTCACTCTAACCTCCACTGGTGTGCGCGGCGTGACGGGTACCAAGCCGCGCGATGAATGCTGGAAATGACTCTCAGATTCTGGTCGGCCTGACGCGGAGCGGGTAGTGCAGCAGGTGCTGGCGCTGGCGAAGACCGCCATATTCATTAGCGCACCCAACCCACGCGTCGGCTGCGTCCTCGTCTCCCCGGAAGGTATAGTGATTGCCCAAGGCCACACCCAGCGCGCCGGCGGCCCCCACGCCGAAATCATGGCTTTGCGGGACGCCGCAGCGCAAGGCCATTCGGTGGTCGGCGCCACCGCGTGGGTCACCCTGGAACCCTGCTCCCACCATGGCCGCACCGGTCCGTGCTGTGATGCCTTGATTGCCGCCGGGATCAAAAAGGTGGTGGCCTCCATCGCGGACCCCAACCCGCTGGTCGCTGGCCAGGGGTTTGAGCGCTTGCGGGCTGCGGGAATTGAGGTTGAAGTCGGGCCGGGTGCCGCCGAGTCGCGGGAGCTCAATATCGGCTTTTTCAGCCGCATGATCCGGAAAACCCCCTGGGTTCGCATGAAAGTTGCCGCGTCGCTCGATGGCAAGACGGCGCTGGACAATGGCCTCAGCCAGTGGATCACTTCTGAAGCGGCCCGCACGGATGGCCACGCATGGCGCGCGCGCGCCTCCGCCGTCTTGACCGGCATCGGCACGGTGCTGGAAGACGACCCGCGGCTCGACGTCCGGCTGGTGGACACGCCACGCCAGCCCCACCTCGTGGTGGTGGACAGCCGGCTGGAAACCCCGCTGGATGCCCAGCTCTTTGCCCCCGACCGCAGCGTTTACATCTACGCGGCGGTGCAAAACGAGAAAAAGAAGGCGGCACTCGAAGCCTGCGGCGCCACGGTCATTTACCGGCCCGGCGCCAATGCCAAGGTGGATCTGGCGGCCATGCTGCTGGATCTGGCGCATCGGGAGGTCAATGAACTGCACGTGGAGGCCGGCCACAAACTCAATGGGTCGCTGATCCGCGAAGGTCTGGTGGACGAATTTTTGGTTTACCTGGCACCCAAATGGATAGGTTTGGGCGCGGGCATGGCCAGTTTCGGGCCGATTTCCGAACTCTCGCAGGCGGTGGAACTCGATTTCCGCTCTACGGATCAGCTCGGCCCCGACCTGCGAATCCTGGCCAGGGTACGCGGCCGCGACACCTTTTAGGCCGCGGATTGCGGCGCCGCACCATGCGCCGCGGCAATCTCTGCGAAAATAAGCGGATGTTTACCGGAATCATCACCGGCGTGGGGCGCATCGTCGCTGTCCATCGCCTGGGCAGCTCTTTGGACCACGGCAAGCGCCTCGAGATCGAGACGCCGGCGGGCTACCTCGACGACGTGGGCCTGGGTGACAGCATCGCGCTGAACGGCGCCTGCATGACAGTGACCACATTTGCGCCCCAGGAAAACCGGTTTTCCATTGAAATTTCGGCCGAATCACTGAACAAAACCAGCGGCCTGGCCGAACCGGGACCGATCAACCTCGAAAAAGCGCTGCGAGCCCACGACCGCCTTGGCGGCCACATCGTCGCCGGGCATGTGGATGGCGTCGGTACCGTGACGCATTTTGCGCAAGTCGGGGAAAGCTGGGAATTGCGCATCCTGGCGCCCCGGGAACTGGCCAAATACCTGGCGTACAAGGGTTCCATCACCGTCAACGGCGTGAGCCTGACCGTCAACCGTGTCACGGACCTCGATGGCGCCACGCCCGGCTGTGAAATCAGCATCAACCTGATCACCCACACCGTGCAGAACACCGCACTCGGCCACCTGCGCACCCAATCGCGGGTCAACCTCGAAATCGACCTCATCGCGCGTTATGTCGAGCGCATGCTTACCAACGGAAAGAACCCCTGATCCCATGACGATTGCCATCTCCCCTGTTGAAGACATCGTCGCCGACATGCGCGCCGGCCGCCTGGTGATCCTGGTTGATGAAGAAGACCGCGAAAACGAAGGCGACCTGGTGCTGGCGGCTGACCACGTCAGCCCGGAAGCCATCAACTTCATGGCCCGTTACGGACGCGGCCTGATTTGCCTCACCTTGACACGCGAACGCTGCGAGATGTTGCAGCTGCCGCCCATGGCCACCCGCAATGGCGGCAAGTACAGCACTGCTTTCACCGTGTCGATTGAAGCCGCCGAGGGCGTGACGACCGGCATCTCTGCCGCAGACAGGGCTCGCACCGTGCAAGCGGCAGTCGCCAAAAACGCGAAAGTCAGCGACCTCGTGCAGCCGGGCCACATCTTCCCCCTGCAAGCGGTCGATGGCGGCGTGCTGATGCGCGCCGGCCATACCGAAGCAGGCTGCGATCTGGCGAACATGGCTGGCTGCTCACCCGCCGCGGTGATTTGCGAAATCATGAAGGACGACGGCACCATGGCGCGCCTGCCCGACCTGCAACTGTTTGCCGCCGAACACGGCCTCAAGATCGGCACCATCGCCGACCTGATCGAGCATCGGAGCAGACACGACTCACTGATTGAAAAAATCGGCGAGCGCGCCATCCAGACCGCTTTCGGCGAATTTGCCGTCCATGCTTTCAAGGACAAACCCAGCCAGGGCTTGCACCTGGCGCTGGTCAAGGGCCACTGGGGTCCTGACGACACCGTGGCCGCGCGTGTGCACGAGCCACTGTCGGTGCTGGACGCCCTGGAAACCGGACGGTCCATGCACTCCTGGAGCCTGGACCAGAGCCTGGCGCACATTGCCGGTGCCGGCAAAGGTGTGGCCGTGCTGCTCAATTGCGGCGAAAGCGCTGCCCAGTTGCTGGCGCAGTTCGAAGGCACGGCACGCGCCAGCCAGGCGCCCGAGCGCGGCCGCATGGATTTGCGAACCTACGGCGTGGGTGCGCAAATCCTGCGCGAATGCGGCGTGCACAAGATGGAACTCATGGGCAACCCGCGCCGCATGCCCAGCATGACCGGCTACGGACTCGAAATCACCGGCTACATCGCCAACAAAAAGGATTGAACGTGTTTGGTGCAGAAAAAGGCTCCGCCGATCATCTGAACGGCAAAAAACTGGCAATAGGCATTGTCCAGGCGCGTTTCAACGAAAGCATCACGAACGCCCTGGCCCAGGCCTGCCGGCAGGAATTGCTGGCGCTCGGTGTCGAGGAAAAGAACATCCACCATGTCAAAGTCCCCGGTGCGCTGGAGGTTCCCTCGGCATTGCAGGCGCTGGCCGAGCGCGACCAATACGATGCACTGATTGCGCTGGGCTGCATCATCCGCGGCGAGACCTACCACTTTGAACTCGTCGCCAACGAAAGCGGCGCCTCGGTCAGCCGGCTGGCCCTAGACTACCAGTTGCCTATCGCCAACGCCATTCTCACCGTGGAAAACGTCGCCCAGGCCGAAGCCCGCCAGGTGGACAAGGGCCGTGACGCGGCGCGTGTGGCCGTGGAAATGGCCAATCTGCTCAACGATCTCTCCTGAATCTTGCAATACCTACAAGCGCGCATGTCCGACTCCACCCCCACCAAACCCAAACGCCCCCCGCAGAGCCGCACTGGCCTGACCGACACCGGTGTCAGGAAAGCCGCGGACAAATCGGCGCGGACGCGCGCGCGCGAATTTGCACTGCAGGCGCTGTACCAGCACCTGGTCGGCCGCAACGAGGCGGCATCCATCGATGCCTTCACCCGCGATCTGGTCGGGTTTCACAAGGCGGACTCTGCGCACTACGACGCCTTGCTGCACGGCTGCATCGCCGAAGCGGCCGCGCTTGACGCCAGCTTCACGCCCTTGCTGGACCGCAGCATGGCGGAGATATCGCCGGTGGAACACGCGGTGCTGTGGATAGGCGCCTACGAGTTCAGGCACTGCCTTGATGTGCCCTACCGCGTGGTGATCAATGAATGCATCGAACTGGCCAAGGCTTTTGGCGGCACCGATGGCCACAAATACGTCAATGGCGTGCTGCACAAGCTGGCGCCCGGGTTCCGGGCCACCGAAGTGGCTGCCGACCAAAAAGCCTGACCCACAGCAGCATGACGGCCCTGCGGATTGCCAGGCGCGCACAGCGCATTGAGCCTTTTTATGTGATGGAAGTCGCCAAGGCGGCAGCCATCCTGGCGCGGGAAGTCGCGCACACCTCCCGTCCCATGATTTTCCTGAACATCGGCGAGCCGGACTTCACGGCGCCCCCGCTGGTGCAGGAAGCGGCGGCACGCGCCATCCACGACGGCAACACGCAGTACACCCAGGCCACCGGACTGCAAAGCGTGCGTGAGCGCATCAGCGACTGGTATGCGTCGCGATTCCAGGCCGACGTGGCTCCCGGACGCATCATCATCACTGCCGGCGCTTCGGCGGCCCTGCAGCTGGCCTGCCTGGCGCTGATAGAAGCTGGCGACGAGATCCTCATGCCGGACCCGAGCTACCCCTGCAACCGGCACTTTGTCAGTGCCGCCGAAGGCAACGCGGTGCTGGTGCCCACCACCGCCGATGAGCGCTTCCAGCTCAGCCGCGACAAGGTCGAAGCCGCGTGGACCCACAAAACGCGGGGTGTGCTGCTGGCCTCGCCATCGAACCCAACCGGCACCTCCATCGCCCCCGACGAGCTGCGCCGCATCCACGAGTTCGTGCACAGCCGCGGCGGCATCACGCTGATCGACGAAATTTACCTGGGCCTGAGTTACGAAGAAGCCTTCGGCCACACCGCGCTCGCCATGGCTGACGGGCTGGGCGACAGCATCATCAGCATCAACAGTTTCAGCAAATACTTCAACATGACCGGCTGGCGGCTGGGCTGGCTGGTGGTGCCTGAAGAACTCGCCCCCGTCATTGAACGCATTGCCCAGAACCTGTTCATCTGCCCCAGCACCGTGGCCCAGCATGCGGCGCTGGCCTGCTTCGAGCCGGAAAGCCTGGCCGAGTACGAACGCCGCCGCGCCGAATTCAAATCCAGGCGCGACTATTTCATTCCGGAGCTCAACCGTCTGGGCCTCACAGTGCCGGTGATGCCGGATGGCGCTTTTTATGCCTACGCCGATTGCACCGATGCTGCAGCCCGTCTGGGTGTCAGCGGCAGCTGGGACCTGTCCTTTGAGCTGATGAAACGCGCGCACCTGGCGGTGACGCCGGGAAGGGATTTCGGAACCATGGCGCCCGAGCGCTACATCCGCTTTTCCACCGCCAATTCGATGGCGCAACTGCAGGAAGCCGTCGCACGGCTGGGGGCCGTGCTTGCTTAAAAGGGCCCCCACGCTTGTCGCTTCGCGTGCCGCCGGCGGTGCGCTGCCCCATTCACCCAGTGAAGGGGCCAATTTTCCTGGGGGCGGCCCGTCGGAAAATTCCCTTGCGTCCGCTTTCCAATGGCCGCTGCGCGTCTACTGGGAAGACACTGACGCCGGTGGCATCGTGTTTTACGCCAACTACCTGAAATTTTTTGAACGTTCGCGCACCGAGTGGCTCAGATCGCTGGGGATTGAACAACACGCGCTGCGCGAGCGTACCGGCGGCATGTTTGTGGTCACCGAGACCAGCGTGCGCTACCACCGGCCTGCCCGCCTCGATGATGAACTGATTGTTACCGCCAGCCTGATCGAAAAAGGCCGCGCGTCCTTGATAATCGGGCAGCGGGCGCTATTAAAATCGGAGCATTCCGAGTTGTCCGGTGGAAATCAATTTTCCGACGGGCCGCCCCTAGGAAAATTAGCCTCCTCGGGGGGCAGCGCATTACGCGCAGCGAAAAGCGTGGGGGCGACATTATTGTGTGAAGGCACGATACGCATCGGCTGGGTAGATGGCGTCAACCTGAAACCCGCACGCATTCCCGCTGACCTTCTTGACCGTCTGGAAACCACAACATGAATCAGGACTTGTCCATCGTCAACCTCATCCTCAACGCCAGCTGGGTGGTCCAGGGCGTGGTCGCCCTGCTGGTGGGTGTGTCGATTGCGAGCTGGGCCGCCATCTTCCGCAAGATCATTTCGCTCAAACGCGTGCAATCGCTCAACGACGAATTCGACCGCGAGTTCTGGTCCGGAACCAGCCTGAATGACCTGTATGCCGCCGCCACGCAAAATGCCAAAAGCAGTGGTCCGATGGAACGCATTTTTGCCAGCGGCATGCGCGAGTTCCAGAAGCTGCGCGAGCGCCGGATGGCCGACCCCAGCACCCTGCTCGACGGCGCCCGCCGCGCCATGCGCGCCAGCTACCAGCGCGAGGTTGATGCGGTCGAATCCAACCTGTCCTTTCTGGCGACCGTGGGCTCGGTCTCGCCCTACGTCGGACTGTTCGGCACAGTCTGGGGCATCATGCACGCCTTCACCGGCCTGGCCGCGCTGGAGCAGGTGACCCTGTCTTCGGTGGCGCCGGGCATCGCCGAAGCGCTGGTGGCCACGGCCATCGGTCTGTTCGCCGCCATCCCCGCAGTGGTCGCTTACAACCGCTTCGCCCACGACATCGACCGCGTGGCCAACAGGCTGGAGACTTTCATCGAGGAATTCTCCAACATCCTGCAGCGCAACCTGGGCGCGACCTCACCCTCAGGTCACTAGACGCCATGCCAGCAGTCAGCTCCCGCGGCCGCGGCCGCCGCACCATCAGTGAAATCAACATGGTGCCCTTCATCGACGTGATGCTGGTGCTGCTCATCATCTTCATGGTGACCGCGCCGCTGATCACGCCCAGCATGATTGCCTTGCCCAAGGTCGGCAAGGCGCCGGGACAGCCGCCCCGTCCGATCCAGATCGAGATCAGCAAGGATGAAGTCATCCAGATCAAATCTGAAGGCCAGTCGGTGCCGGCGCGCCTTGCCGAAGTCGGTGCGGCCGTCAAGCGATTGCAGCCCGCTGTGCCGGCCGGCGAGCAGGTCACGCCGGTCGTGATCAGCGCCGACAAATCCATCAAGTATGAAACCGTGGTCAAGGTCATGGACGCGCTGCAGAAGGCCGGCGTTGCCCGTGTCGGCCTGTCGGTGCAAACCGGCAGCTAAGACCCGCCATCCCGACGATGCCCAGCGCCGCTGACCGCCTCGACCTGGCACCGCAACGCGATCCCGGTGCGCTGCGATCCTTCGGCCTGGCCCTGCTGGTCCACGTGCTGCTGATAGGTGCGCTGACCTGGGGCATCCACTGGAAGCGCAGCGACCCTGACCTCTCTTTTGAAGCCGAACTGTGGTCCAGCGTGCCGCAGGAAGCCGCGCCCAAACTGGTGGAAGCCCCGCCGGCGCCTCCGCCCCCTCCAACCCCGCCTCCCCCGCCGCCCGAACCGGTGGTCAAGGCGCCGCCACCGCCGCCGGCACCCGACGTGGACATTGCCCTGGAGCGCGAGAAAAAGCGCAAGCTGGAACTGAAGAAAAAGGAAGAAGAGCTGGCCAAGGCCAAAGCCGAGCAGGACCGGCTCAAGGAACTTCAGGCCAAAAAAGAAAAAGAGCAGAAGGCCAAGGAAGATCTCGCCAAGCGCAAGGCCGAGGAAGCGAAGAAACTCGAAGCGAAAAAAGCCGAAGACAAGAAGCAGCAAGCCGGGCAGGACGCCAAGGAAGCAGAGAAGAAAAAGCTCGCTGACGCCGCTGCCGAAAAACTGCGCCAGGAGAACATCAAGCGCGCCATGGGCCTGGCCGGCGCCACCGGCGGCGCCGACGCCAAGGGCACAACGCAAAAAGCCAGCGGTCCTTCAGCCAGCTATGGCGGCAAGGTGCGCGCCCGGGTCAAACCCAACATCGTGTTCACCGACGACATTTCGGGCAACCCGACTGCAGAAGTCGAGGTGCGCACCGGGCCGGACGGCACCATCCTCAGCCAGCGGCTCATCAAGTCCAGTGGCAACAAGGCCTGGGACGATGCCGTGATCAAGGCCATCATCCGCACCGAAACCATGCCCAAAGACGTGGATGGCCGTGTGCCGACGCCGATGATCCTGGAATTCCGGCCAAAAGATTGACCACGTCGCGGCTCAATTGCTATCAATAAAGTAGCTGCTTGCGCCCGCCGGATAAGGGCTGGAGCCCGATTTCATTCATAAACTATGCGGGCCAGCCCCTGATCGGCCTGCGCCATCCAGCTGGCCAGGGCGGCATCGGTCGGGAAAAATTTTGCGGCCTCACCCAGCTGCAGCTCGGCGACCACGCTGTCCCGCTTGAGGCTCAGACGCACCGGCAGGCCGCGGCTGACCTCACCCTGCTCCGACATTTCCTTGCGCGGCGGAAAGTCGCGCACGATGCGCTGCACGTCCGGCGCGCTGCCGTTGACGGCGACGCGCAGGTACTTGCCGAATCTGCAACGCGCCGACTCCAGGCTCCACACCTGCGTCACCTTGAAACGGCGGCCGAAACGCTCGGACGCCGGCTGCAGCGTGCCCTGCACAATCACCAGCTCGTCGTCTTTCAACAGGTTGCGGTTGGCGTTGAAGGTGGCCTCGTCCACCGAGGCCTCCAGCATGTCGGTCTTGTCGTCGAGCTTGAAGATGATCAACTTGCCGCGATTGCCGTTGATCACGCGAAGGTCGCTGACAATCGCCGCCAGCAGGGTCTGGTCGCGTGAATCGATCAGGTCATCGATCTTGCGTTTGACGAACTGCCGCACCTCGGTCTCGACCTCGTCGAACAAATGCCCCGACAGGTAAAAGCCGATGGCCGTTTTCTCCTGCACCAGCCGCGCCTTGACGCCGAAGGGCACGGCATCAACCAGCGGCGGCTCCTGGGTGCTCGCCGCGTGCGAGTCCATGTCGAACAGGCCGCCCTGGTTGACGTTGGCTTCGGCTTGCGCGGCAAACTCGAAGGCCCGGTCCACCGAGGCCAGCAGCGAGGCGCGGTTCAGTTGCAGGTTGTCGAAGGCGCCGGCCTTGATCAGCGCCTCAACGGTGCGTTTGTTCATTTTGGTCTTGTCAACACGCAGGCAGAAGTCGAACAGCGACGTAAACGGCCCGCCGGCCTCGCGCGCCGCCACGATGGCTGCAATCGCCTGCTGGCCCGTGCCCTTGACCGCGCCCAGCCCGTAACGGATGCTGGTGTTGCTGATCGGCTCGAAGCGATAGTGGCCGCGGTTCACGTCGGGCGACTCGAAGCTGATGCCCATCTTCTGGGCGTCGCCGAACAGGATCTTGAGCTTGTCGGTGTCGCCCATCTCCACCGTCATGTTGGCGCAGAAGAACTCGGCCGTGTAGTGACGCTTGAGCCAGGCCGTGTGATAAGCCAGCAGCGCGTAGGCGGCCGAGTGCGACTTGTTGAAGCCGTAGCCGGCAAACTTTTCCATCAGGTCGAAAACCTCGTCGGCTTTTTCCTGGCTCAAGCCGTTGACACCGGCGCCCTTGCGGAAAATTTCCCGCTGCGAGGCCATCTCCTTCTCGTCCTTCTTGCCCATCGCGCGGCGCAACATGTCAGCGCCGCCCAGCGAGTAGCCGCCCAGGATCTGGGCCGTCTGCATCACCTGCTCCTGGTAGACCATGATGCCGTAGGTCTCTTCGAGGATGGGTTTGACGCGCGGGTCCGGGTACTCGGGCGTCTCCTTGCCCTGCTTGCGCGCGATGTAGGTCGGGATCAGGTCCATCGGCCCCGGCCGGTACAGCGCGTTCATCGCGATCAGGTCTTCGAGACGGTTCGGCCGCGCGTCTTTCAGCATGCGCTGCATGCCGATACTTTCAAACTGGAACACGGCTTCGGTCTGGCCTTTGGCAAACAGCTCGTATGTTCTGGCGTCGTCCAGCGGCAGGTCCTCGAACCTGAAATCCTTTTGCGCCGGATGCCGCTGCACGATGAACTCGCGCGCCAGCTCCAGGATGGTCAGCGTCGCCAGGCCCAGAAAGTCGAACTTGACGAGACCAATGGCTTCCACGTCGTTCTTGTCGAACTGGCTCACGGCCGAGGTGCTGCCGGGCTGCAGGTAGAGCGGGCAGAAGTCGGTGAGTTTGCCCGGCGCGATCAGCACACCGCCGGCATGCATACCGACATTGCGCGTCAGGCCTTCGAGCTTGCGCGCCAGCTCCAGCAGGGTGCGCACGTCTTCTTCCTTGGCTTCGCGTTCGGCCAGCACCGGTTCGGCCTCCAGCGCGTACACCATCTTGTCGTTCTTCTTGCGTTCGGCCGGCACCAGCTGCAGGGTGACGGCCTGGCCCGGCTTGTTGGGCACCAGCTTGGAGATGCCGTCGCAAAAGCCATAGGAAAAATCAAGCACGCGGCCGACGTCGCGAATGGCGGCACGTGCGGCCATGGTTCCGAAGGTGACGATCTGGCTGACCGCCGCATGGCCGTATTTGTCCTTGACATAGTCGATGACGCGGTCGCGGTTCGTCTGGCAGAAATCAATATCGAAGTCGGGCATGGAAACCCGCTCCGGATTCAGGAACCGCTCGAACAGCAGGTTGTACTGCAGCGGATCCAGGTCGGTGATCTTCAGCGAATAAGCCACCAGCGAACCGGCGCCAGAACCGCGGCCTGGCCCGACCGGGCAGCCGTTGTTTTTGGCCCAGTTGATGAAGTCGCCCACGATCAGGAAGTAGCCCGGAAAACCCATCT
>CAMLDT010000006.1 GCA_946479075.1 uncultured Polaromonas sp. | reverse complement strand
GCTTTGCCATCGTCACCGGCGGCGAACGCTGGGGCCCGATGCTGGCGCGGCTGGCCCAGGCGCTGGGACATGGGCCGTCGCTGGCCGGCATCCACACCGTGGCGCCCACCGGCGCCGAACTGGCAGCGGACCCGGCCGCCGCACGCACGCTGCTGGCCCAGGCTTGCCGCGATGCGGTGCGCCAGCTCGGCGCGCAGGTCGTGATCCTTGGCGGTGCCGGCCTGGCCGGCATGGCTGCCGCCATCCAGCCGGCGGTGAGTGTGCCGCTCATCGACAGCGTGACGGCCGGCGCGCACTGGGCCCTGCGCAGCAACGCCGCGCCCGCGCAGCGCGCCCGCGCCGGCTTCGACCTTCCCTGGGACCGCGTGTCGGCGGAAATGCGCGCCCTGGGTCAGGATGTTGCAGGCCCCTGACGCTACCGTTTTGATAGCTGCTTGCGCCCGCCCATCAAGGGCTGGAGGCATATTTGGCATCAAAACCAAAGAGCCGGCACGGCCAGTGTCCCTGCGCCGAATTGACAAAAAACTTTACGAAATCCTCACGCCCGCGTCATGGCGTCCTTACACGGTCTGATCAAACTTGCCTTCAACCTGACGCCATTCCGGCACCAGGCGAGTTTTTCAACTGAAAGGAACACTCTCATGACTTCCGTTTTCAAACCCCTCAAATCCGTCAACGCACTGGTTCTGGCCGGCATCATGGCCGCGGCCAGCATGGCGGCCGTGGCGCAAACCGCAGCGCCTGCCGCGCCTGCTGCCGCTGGCGCGCCTGCCAAACCCGGCCCGCATGCCGGTCACCACGGCCATCACCGCTTCGACCCGGCCAAAATGCAGGCACGCATTGCCAAGCACCAGGCCGACCTCAAGGCCAAGCTGGCCATCACACCGGCCCAGGAAGGCGCCTGGTCGGCCTACACCGCCGCGATGCAGCCGCCAGCGCGCAACACGGCGCAGCGCCCGGACCGCGCCGCCATGCGCGCCGAGTTCGAGAAGCTGACCACGCCGCAACGCATCGACAAGATGAACGCATTGCGCAATCAGCGCATGACCGAGATGAACGCGGCCATGACCAAACGCGGTGACGCGACCAAGGCGCTGTATGCCGCATTGAACGCCGATCAGCAAAAGGTCTTTGACAGCCAGCGCATGGGCCGCGGCGGCAAGGACCATGGCCCCCACCACGGCCCTCACAAGGGTTGAACGCTGACGCAGGGCGGGCACCGCAAGGTGCCCCGGCCCGCGCCCTGTCATCACTGACGGGCGCGGGCTTTTTTTAGGGAAGCTTTTATGGAAACGTCCCGCTCGCCGCTCAGGAACCCACCAGGGCCTTGAGTTCGCCGCTGGCCAACAGGGCCTCCAGTTCGGAAGCCCCGCCAATCAGCATGCCGCGCACAAACACCATGGGAAAGGTGGGCCAGCCGGTCCACATCTTGAGGGCATTGCGCTCACGCCAGGTGTTCAGGTAGTTGCCGTATTCCAGGTAGTGATAGGGCACGCCCGCCGCATCCAGCAAGCGCCTGGCTTTTTTCGGAAAAGGGTTGATGCCCATGCCCACGACCACCACCGTGTGCGCGGCCAGGGCGCTTTGCACCTCCTGCACCACCGCCTGGTGGTGGCGGGCGATCTTGCCCTGGATGGCCGCATGAATGCGGGATTCGTCAAGAATGGCACGCGGCATGGCAGGTCCCTTGTAGATCGGTAGAAACGAAGTCAGGGCGCAGCTTAAGGCATGGCCTGCGCCCACAGGCAAAAAAAAGCCCGCTTCCAAAGAAGCGGGCGCCAGACTCAAGCCCCGAAAGGCTTGAGGACGGTCATCACTGGGGGGCCGTCTTGGCAGGGCTGGAAGGACCGGTGTCCATGCCTTTGCCAGTCGTGGTGTTGGCGGCATCACGCTTGGCCTTGCGGGCGGCCTTGCGCTCTGCACGCGCTGCTTTGCGTTCGGCAGACGTGGACGAAGTTGCTGCCGGCATGTTCGAGCCGGACACCGTGCCGTCGCCCTGCGCGGAAGCGCCGGCCTTGCTGGTGTTGTTGACCTGAGCCTTCACATCAGCGCGGGTGTTGGCAGAAACGCCGCCCGAACCTGAAGGCATGGCCGCGCCGGTGGTGGTGTTGCCGCCCTGCGCAGGGGCACCGACCTTGGCACCCAATTTCGTGTCCACCTGGGCCTTGACCTCTGCACGTGTCGCAGGCATGGTGCCGGCGTCCGCAGGGCGCTGGACAGTGGGACCGCCTTGGGCTGGTGTCGGGTTGCTCACGGTCTGTGCAAAAGCAAAACCGCCGCTGGCCATCAGGCCGGCGAGCAACAGGGTCTGGGTTGTCTTTTTGATCATCATGTTTCCTTTATTGTTAAGGGGTGTGAGAGGTGTTGCTCTCTGAGCGCCCCCACAAATTCAATTTAAATGGCCTGACAGGGCAAGCACATCGGCTGAGCGGATGGCCGGCTGTAGGACTTGCGCCGCACAAGGGGCAGGCCGAAATCCCTCACAGCCTGCCCCTCTGCGACGCCTGCTGGCTTACTGGGGTGGGCGAGCCACGCCAGTGCCGGCGGAGACGTTGCCGGAGCCCTGAACATTGACCGTGGGTGCAGGTCCTGCGTTGTGGTTACCCGGCAGGTTGTTCTGGATGCCACGGTCGGCCTTGGCGGCCACGTTGCCTACGGCGTTCTTGGCGCGGTAGGCACCATCACGTGTCGCATCGGCTGCGTTTTCAACCGCGCCTTCGACCTTGTTGCCCGTGCGTTTCACCGCATTGCCTGTGCGCTTGGCCGCACGCTTGACCTTGCCATCCGTGTGCGCGCTGGCCTGGGTGTCGGAGTGAACCGCCACACCGGCACCGGCCTTGGAACGCACATCACTGTTGATGTTGCTGTTCACGCCCGTGCGCACACCGACACTGGTGTTGGCGCCGGTCCCGTTGGTGGCGGTGCCTGCGCCGGCATTTACGCCGACCGCGACTTGAGCATGTGCTGCGAAAGCCATGGCGGCCGTGAGGGCCACTGCGGCGGGAAGGGTACGCATTGAAAACTTGTTCATGTTGAACTCCTCTTGAAAACTTGAAGCTGTTGGACTAAAACCAGTTTGCAAAGGACACTGGTAAAAGGGAACATTGCAAAAGCCAGATCCAACTGGATTTGGTTGATTCAAATTTAGACCCCTTCCCGCGCCGCACTTATCGGCTGGGCACGCTCCAAAGCGTAGGACGCCACCCTTTACAAACTCTTGACACGGAGCCGCCCGGTGTTCACGCAAAAATCAACACAAAAAATGAGCTTGCTGTCCTACAGTCGCCGGTTGTGACCCCGCCGGACAATGGTGTTTTGCCTGCAGATTGCCCCATGCTCCCTCCCCAATCCCTGATCCAGGTGGCCCAGCCACCGTCTGCTGCCACCGCACAGCCCGTGCCGGACGTTGACGCCATTGCCGAAGCGCAGGAAGCCATTGCGGCAGCGTCCCTGAGTTTTTCGCTCAAGGTGCTCACCGTCAACATTCACAAGGGTTTCACCTTCTTCAACCGCAAGTTCATCCTGCATGAGTTGCGCGAGGCCGTGCGAACCGTGGAAGCCGACGTGGTTTTCCTGCAGGAAGTCACCGGCACCCATGCCCGCCACGAGAGCAAGGTGGCCAACTACCCCACCACGCCGCATTACGAATTCCTGGCCGACAGCATCTGGCCGCAGTTCGCCTATGGCCGCAACGCGGTCTATACCAACGGGCACCACGGCAACGCGGTGCTGTCGAAATTTCCCATCATCAGCTTTGAAAATCGCGACGTGTCCATCAGCGGGCCCGAGCGCCGCGGCCTGTTGCACTGCGTGTTGCAGATCCCCGGCCGCGACACGAATGTGCATGCCATTTGCGTGCACCTGGGGCTGGCCGAGGCCCACCGCCTCAAGCAACTGCAGATGTTGTGCGAGCTGGTGCACAAGGACATTCCCGCCAACGCACCGGTGATCGCCGCAGGCGACTTCAACGACTGGCGGCACCGCGCCCATGCCGTGCTGGAACAGGGTGCCGGCATGCACGAGGTGTTTGTGCAGGCCAACGGCAAGGCGGCGCGGACCTTCCCGGCACGCTTTCCGGTGCTGCGGCTGGACCGCATCTATGTGCGCAATGCCATCGGCCACGCGCCGGTGGTGCTGCCGCCCAAGCCCTGGTCGCATCTGTCGGACCATGCGCCGCTGGCGGCCGAAATCGAACTCTGACCACAAGCTGCAGGAGCTTTGACCATGCGTGGACGTTGGGTGCCTGGCAATAAATTCACCCTGCTGGAAAACGGCGAAGGTTTTTTTCCGCGGGTGTTTGAATGTATTGCCCATGCGCAGCGCGAGGTGCTGCTGGAAACCTTCATTCTTTTCGAGGACAAGGTCGGCAAGGCCCTGCATGCGGCGCTGCTGGCGGCGGCACAGCGCGGGGTGCAGGTGGACATCACCATCGATGGCTACGGCTCGCCAGACCTGTCCCCCGAATTCATCTCGTCCCTCACGTCGGCGGGTGTGCGGGTGCATGTGTTTGATCCCAGCCCGCGGCGCTTTGGCCTTCGCACCAATCTGTTTCGCCGCATGCACCGCAAGATCGTCGTCATTGACGGCAAGCGCGCCTTCATCGGCGGGATCAATTATTCGGCCGACCACCTGGCCGATTTCGGTCCCGAGGGCAAGCAGGACTATTCGGTGGAGATAGAGGGGCCGCTGGTTGCCGAGATCGAACAGTTCGTGCGCACGCAGCTGCAGCTCGGCCAGCAGCAGGCGGGCCATCCGCTCAAGCGCCTGCTCAAGCGCAAACCCGCGGCGCTGGCCACGGGCACGCTGCCGGCGGCCGGCCAGGCCGAGGCCATGCTGGTCACGCGGGACAACCGCGAGCACCGCACCGACATCGAGCGCCACTACCGGATTGCGATCCGCGGCGCACGCCAGCGCATCATCATTGCCAACGCCTATTTCTTTCCCGGCTACCGGCTGTTGCGCCAGCTCCGCAAGGCCGCCAAACGCGGCGTGGACGTGCGGCTGATCCTGCAGGGCGAACCCGACATGCCCATCGTCAAGATCGCGGCAAGCCTGCTCTATCACCACCTGCTGGGCGCCGGCGTGAAGATTTATGAATACAGCGACCGCCCCCTGCACGGCAAGGTCGCGCTGACGGACAACGAGTGGGCCACCGTCGGCTCCAGCAACCTGGACCCGCTGAGCCTGTCACTGAACCTCGAAGCCAACGTGATCATCAAGGACCGCGCGTTCAACCAGAGCCTGGCGGACAACCTCGAAAAACTCATGCAGGCCAGTTGCCGGCAGGTGCAGGCGGCTGACCTGCCGGAGTCGCCGACCTGGGTCAAGCTGCGCAGCTTTTTTGTGTTTCACCTGTTGCGCCATTACCCGGCCTGGTTTGGCTGGCTGCCGGCCCACCTGCCGCGTCTGACCCCGGCCGAAAAGCTGCTGGCGGAGGCCGGCGTGGACCACATCAGCGAAGGCCAGGCGTCGTGACCGCAACGGCCGCCACCTCGCGCGGCCGGCCGCCCCCAACCGGCCTCACCGGCAAGCCCTGGTGGCCCTGGCTCAAGCGTGCGGCCACCCTGCTTTTTTTCAGCCTGGTGGCCTGGCTGCTGGTGCGCCAGGGCCGTGCCATCGACTGGCCGGAGGTGTTTGCCGCGCTGCGCGCCTACCCCCCGGGCTTGCTGCTGGGCGCGGGGCTGCTGGCCGCCGCCAGCCTGGCGCTGTACAGCTGCTTTGACCTGCTCGGCCGGCATTACACCGGCCACTCGCTGACAACACCCACGGTCATGCTGGTCACCTTCGTCAGCTATGTGTTCAACCTCAACCTGGGCTCGCTGGTGGGTGGCGTTGCCTTCAGGTACCGCCTGTATTCACGGCTCACGCTGCGCACGGCCACCATCACCCGGGTATTGACGCTCAGCATGTTGACCAACTGGACCGGCTACCTGCTGCTGGGCGGCGTGGTGTTTGCGTTTGCCACGCCAGAGCTGCCACCGGCATGGAAGATCGGCAGCGCTGGCCTGCAGGCGCTGGGCGGGGTCATGCTGGCCGGTGTGGCGGCCTATCTGTTGCTGTGCACCTTTTCAAGGCGACGCAGCTTTGCGGTCCGCGGCCACGCGGTGGAGCTTCCGGCCGGCCGGCTGGCGCTGCTGCAGGTGGTCCTGGGCGCAGCCAACTGGCTGGTCATGAGCAGCCTGGTGTTTTTGCTGCTGCAGCAACAGGTGGCCTTCCACACCGTTGCGGGGGTGCTGCTGCTGGCCGCCGTTGCAGGCGTGTTGGCCCATGTGCCGGCCGGGCTGGGGGTGCTGGAGGCAGTGTTCATGGCCCTGCTTGCCCACGCGCTGCCCGAGCCCCAGCTGCTGGCTGCGCTGCTGGCTTACCGGGTTATTTATTACCTGGTTCCCCTGGCGCTGGCCACGCTGGCGTTTGGCGTCATGGAAGCCCGGGCCAGATCGCTGGCGCTTGCCGCGCCCCGGCCGCCCGCGGGCTGATACACGCGTTCAGGCCCCTGTTTTCCAGCATTTCAGGGCTTCAGCCCTTTCTGGACGGTCGCTAGCAGCTATCAATTAAGTAGCATGCCGACCCTCAAACGCCAACGGGATAGCCAGCCCCGCCGCAAGCAAGAAACTGTAAATAAATACAGCATTTTTTGCCGATTTACTGTATATTGATACAGTGTCCATCCTCACCACCCAGCGCAAGCTCGCGATCCTGGCCGACGCGGCCAAATACGACGCATCGTGCGCGTCCAGCGGCACGTCCAGCCGCGATTCGCTGGGCGGCAAAGGCATCGGCTCGACCGAAGGATCCGGCATCTGCCACAGCTACGCGCCCGACGGCCGCTGCATCTCGCTGCTGAAAATCCTCTTCACCAACTTCTGCACCTACGACTGCGTCTACTGCGTCAACCGCGTCAGCAGCAACGTGCCGCGGGCGCGCTTTTCGGTGGACGAGGTGGTGCAGCTCACGCTCGGCTTTTACCGCCGCAATTGCATCGAGGGCCTGTTCCTCTCGTCGGGCATCATCCAGAGCCCCGACTACACCATGGAACGTGTGGTTGAGGTCGCCCGCGTGCTGCGCGAAGAACATGACTTCCGCGGCTACATCCACCTCAAGACCATTCCCGATGCTTCGCCCGAGCTGCTGGCGCGCGCCGGGCTGTACGCCGACAGGCTCAGCATCAACGTCGAGCTGCCTACCGTGCAGGGCCTGCAGACGCTGGCCCCTGAAAAAGACAGCGCGGCCATCAAGCGCTCCATGGCGCGCATCCGCGTCCACATCGACGAAGCCAGCGGCGCGGGGCGTGACGACGCGCGCACCTCCGTGATTTCGCTGCCGCGCTCGCTCAAGGCCAGCCGCGCCAGCGCACCGCGCTTTGCGCCGGCCGGCCAGAGCACGCAAATGATCGTCGGCGCCGACGCCACGCCCGACAGCACCATCCTGCAGGCCAGCGCCACGCTGTACGGCGCCTACCGCCTGCGGCGTGTTTATTACTCGGCATTCAGTCCCATCCCCGATGCCTCGCTGCGCCTGCCGCTGCGCCAGCCGCCGCTGATCCGCGAACACCGGCTCTACCAGGCCGACTGGCTGATGCGTTTTTACGGCTTCGCACACGACGAGATCGTGCCCCACGCCAACGGCCACACCGGCGGCATGTTGTCGCTGGACATGGACCCCAAGCTCGCCTGGGCGCTGGCGCACCGCGGCCAGTTCCCCGTGGACCTCAACCGCGCGCCGCGCGAGCTGCTGCTGCGCGTGCCGGGCCTGGGCGTCAAGGCGGTCACGCGCATCCTGCAGGCGCGCCGGGTGCGCCGGCTGCACGCCGACGATTTGCCGCGCCTGCACGTGCCGCTCAAAAAGGTGTTGCCCTTTGTGCTGCTGGCCGGCCACCAGCCCGGCGCCAGCCTCGATGCGGCGAGCCTGGCGGCCACCCTCTCGCCGCGCGCTGTGCAGTCCGATTTGTTTGACGATCCCGACGGCGCGGTGGCGCCCACACCCTCGGCACCTTTGCCTACAGCAGTGCCGCGGGCACCGGCTGCACCATCAGCAACAGGCGTGGAGACAAGCGTTGAAGCGCTCCGCAAAGAAAGGACTCTGGCATGGGCGTGATGAATGACCCGCTGACAAACGATCTTTTCCCGCAGGCCCTGTTGCCGGTGACCCTGCAGGGCCCGGCCGACCTCGAAGGCTTCCGGCGCGCGGCCCGGGCGCTGCTGGCGCAGCAGATGTTGCCCGAGCAGGTGAGCTGGCACAGCAGCGATGCGCCGGTGCAGGATCTTTTTTCTTCCGGCATTGCCGGCGCCGTGGAAGCGGCCACGGCCATTCACAACGCCGCTTTCCGTGACGCCCCGCCGGTCAGCGTGCCGCCGGAATTTGTCACGCTCTGCGAAACCGCCATCCTGCACAGCGACCCGAATCGTTTCGGCCTGCTTTACCGCATCCTCTGGCGGCTGGTGCATGAGCCTGGCCTGCGCCACGATCCGCTCGACGCCGACAGGGTGCAAGCGCAGCAGATGGCGCAGGCGGTGCGCCGCGACATGCACAAGATGAAGGCCTTTGTGCGCTTTCGCACGGTGCAGGACGAGACCTTTCGCAGCCATCCCGAAGGCGGTCCCCTGCATGTGGCGTGGTTCGAGCCCGAGCACCACATCGTCGAAGCGATTGCGCCGTTTTTTGCGCGCCGTTTCACGCAGATGCGCTGGGCGGTGCTGACGCCAGAGCGCAGCATCGCCTGGGACGGCGCGCAACTCACTTTTGGCCCCGGCGCCAGCAAGAGCGACGCACCGCCGCCAGACGCGGGCGAACAGCTCTGGCTGACCTATTACGAAGGCATCTTCAACCCGGCGCGCCTGAAGATGAAAATGATGCAAAAGGAAATGCCGCGCAAGTACTGGCACAACCTGCCCGAAGCCGCGCTGATCGCGCCGCTGGCCGCCGCCGCGCATGAACGCCATACGCACATGGTTGAACAGGCCCCCGCAGCCTTGGCCCGGCGCATGCCGTCCATCAAGGTGCTGCCGGTGAGCGCCACCGTGCAGGACGCGCATGACGGCAGCCGCGTGCGTTCGCTGTCCAGCCTGCGCGACCTGACCAACCATTGCCGTGAATGCCCCATCGGCGCCTGTGCCACCCAGTCGGTCTGCGGCGAAGGCCCCTTGCACGCCAGGGTGATGCTGGTGGGCGAGCAGCCCGGCGACCAGGAAGACCTGCAGGGCCGGCCTTTTGTCGGCCCGGCGGGCCAGTTGCTGGACCGCGCCCTGGACGAGCTGGGCATCACGCGCGGTGAGGTGTTTGTCTCCAACGCCGTCAAACACTTCAAGTACGAGCTGCGCGGCCAGCGCCGCATCCACAAAACGCCGACCCAGCGCGAGGCCGCCGCCTGCCAGCACTGGCTGGACGATGAAATCGCCATGGTGCAGCCCCGCCTGCTGGTGGCCCTGGGCGCCACCGCCGCGCGTTCGCTGTTGGGCCGCGCCATCCCCATCATGGCCAATCGCGGGCAACGCTTTAAGCGTGAAGACGGGCGCGAGGTGCTGGTGACGCTTCACCCCTCGGCGCTGCTGCGCCTGCCAGCCGCAGAGCGTGAAGCCGCCTACCGCGCCTGGCTGGCCGATCTGTCCGCGCTCAGCGAATCAGCGACCTGAGGGCCACGCCTCGCGACGCCCCATGAATACGCAGGGGTGAGGGGCGACCGCCCGGTCCCCGGCGCCTTACCCGCACCGTCCCCTCAGCGGCGCGGCGCTTCCGGCAGCATGGGCACCGGGTGGGTCGGCCCGGTACTGGTCGGCGCCGGTTGAGGCGCATCGCGTCCATCGCGTCCATCACGGCTGCCCGGCGGCTGGACCGGGCGGGTGTCCGAATCGCGCGGGTCACCGGGGCCCGGGTTGGGCACCACGATGTGGCGGTCATCCGGCGGCGGCACCGGATTGGGCGGCAATTGATCGCGGTAGGCCGGGTTGCGGTTGATGCCGGGGGCGGGCGCCGGGCCTTGCGCCGCCGCCACACCGCAGCCCAGCAGCAGCGCCAGCAGGAGTGTTGAGCTTTTCGTCATGGCGGCCTTCCTTGTACTCATTTGCCTGGGCGGCCGTCACGCCGGGTGTTGGCGTCTGTCTTCAGCGGCTTCTGGCTGTTGGGCTGCATGCCCGGACTCATCTCGGGCCGTGGCTCGGAGCGCATCTCCGGAATGAGTTCCTCCGGTTTCAGGCGCGGTTTCAGCTCGGGCCGCATGCGCGGCTTGAGGTCTTCCGGCAGCGGCGCGCTTGCCGCAGGGCGTGGCGGTTTCACGCCCATTTCGGGCGGGACCGTGGTGGCCTTGTCAGGCATGGTGCTGGGTTGCGACTGCACCATGCCCCCCTGAAGCAGCAGCGCGCCGAACACCAGCGCAGCGAGGGAAGATGGCTTGATCGTCATGGGGGCTCCTTGCGGGCAGTTTGCGGGCATTCGCGGCCCGTTACCACCACTGTAGGACGCCTCGCATGGCCGGACTTGAGGGCCCGCAAGCCGGATGTTTGTAGGACCGCTCTGGGAGACCGGGCCTGGCCTCGCATCCCTCCCGGCAGCGCTACACGCTGCGGGCGCCGCAACGCTATTGTTTTGGTAGCTGCAAGCGCCCGCCAGCCGGGGGCTAGCGGGCGATTTGACTCCCAATCAGGGGACGCGGGTGCGCTGTGCCACCAGTTCCTGGAAACCGGTGGCCGGGTCCGGCGCGCGGCTGAATTGCCAGCCTGGCAGCAGGCCCAGCACCAGCTCGGCCGTGGTGCGCACCGTGCAGCCGCGCATCACATGGCCACCGCGCACCCGGCCCTCCGCATCGGCCACCGTGGCGTGCAGGTGCGGGCCATCCAGGCTCAGCGTGCCCGACAGCCCCAACAGCTCCAGCGGCCCGGCCAGCGTCGTGCCTGTGGGCTGATCCGCATAACGCAGCACCGCCGCCGACAGGCTGCCGACGGCCGACAGCACGCAGGCGGCGCTGGTGGCTCGGCTGCCGCCGTCGCGGAACATCCGAAACGCGGCTTCCAGCGCCCCGCGCAGGTCATCGCCCGGCTGCAAGCGAAGCACCTCGATCTGCAGCGCCGTCGGCTGCGCCATGGGCATCGTCATCGTTCACTCCTTGTTGCCGGCAAAACAGGCGCCGGCGCACCGCCAGCCGCCATCCTCCCACAAGCGGCGTGCGTTTCATTCCCTCACAACTGCGACATGCCGCACTGTTAAGATTCGTGCCGTTTCGGGCTACGCTTGCCTGAAGCGATCCAGCCCCCGATTGATCCTCCTCCCGCGGCAACGCGGCGTCCACGCATCCATGACCGTTGCCCTCCCGGCCAGCTCCCCCGCCACCTTCGAAATCAAAAGCGCCAACCTGCCCCTGGTGGCGCTACTGCTCAAATCCCCCGACCTCGACGCGCTCGCGCGCGACCTGGCGCTGCGTTTTGGCGACATCCCTGACTTCTTCGACGAGGACCCACTCGTGATCGAGCTGTCGGCGCTGGCCGCCGACAACCCGGCCATCGACTTTGCGGCGCTGGTGACACTGCTGCGCAGCTACCGCATGGTCCCGGTCGCCGTGCGCGGCGGCAGCCTCGAACAAACAAATGCCGCCGTGGGCGCGGGCCTGCTCGCGGCGCCCGATGCACGCATCACCGCGGCCCGCACGCAGCAGCCCGAGATCACGCCCGTGCAGCCCCCGCCGGTGGAACCCGCGCCAGTGGCGCCGCCGCTGGGTGCGCTGGTCATCGACAAGCCGCTGCGCTCGGGCCAGCAGGTCTATGCCCGCGGGCGCGATCTGGTGGTGCTGGCCATGGTCAACGCCGGCGCCGAAGTGATTGCCGACGGCCACATCCATGTCTATGCGCCGCTGCGCGGCAAGGCCATGGCCGGCGCGCGCGGCAATGCCGATGCGCGCATTTTCTCGCTGAGCCTGGAGCCCGAGCTGCTGTCGATTGCCGGCATTTACCGCACCAGCGAAACCCCGCTGCCCGAAGGCGTGTGGGGCCAGCCGACACAGGTGCGCCTCACGGCCGGCCCGGATGGCGACAAGCTCGTGATGGACCCAATCAAAACATGACACGCACCGTGCATCCTGTTCGCCCTGAGCCCGTCGAAGGATCCTGGGTGTCCTTCGACAGGCTCAGGGCGAACGGATAGCAGGACCGCCTCTCTTCTTTATCTTCAAGGACATCCAACTCATGGCAAAAATCATCGTGGTCACCTCCGGCAAAGGCGGCGTGGGCAAAACCACCACCAGCGCCAGCTTCGCCACCGGCCTGGCCTTGCGCGGCCACAAAACCGCTGTCATCGACTTCGACGTCGGCCTGCGCAACCTCGACCTGATCATGGGCTGCGAACGCCGCGTGGTGTACGACCTGATCAACGTGATCCAGGGCGAGGCCAACCTGAACCAGGCGCTGATCAAGGACAAGCAGTGCGACAACCTGTTTGTGCTGGCCGCCTCGCAGACGCGCGACAAGGAAGCCCTCAGCAAGGAAGGCGTCGAGAAGGTGCTGAACGACCTGGCCGCGATGGACTTCGAATACATCGTCTGCGACTCGCCGGCCGGCATCGAAACCGGCGCGCTGATGGCCATGCACTTCGCCGACGAGGCGCTGGTGGTCACCAACCCCGAAGTCTCGTCAGTGCGCGACTCCGACCGCATCCTCGGCATGCTCTCGTCCAAGACCAAACGCGGCATGGAAGGCGCCGAACCGATCAAGGAGCACCTGCTGATCACCCGCTACAACCCGAGCCGCGTGGACCAGGGCCAGATGCTGTCGCTCGAAGACATCCAGGACATCCTGCGCATCAAGCTGATCGGCGTGATCCCCGAGTCCGAGTCGGTGCTGCAGGCCTCGAATCAGGGTGTGCCCGCGGTGCACATGGAAGGCAGCGATGTGTCCGAAGCCTACAAGGACGTGATCGCGCGTTTCCTCGGCGAGGACAAGCCGCTGCGCTTCATCGACGCACCCAAGGTCGGTTTCTTCAAACGTGTGTTCGGAGGAAAGTAAACCGCCATGGCCTCCTTCCTCTCCTTCCTGCTCGGCGAAAAGAAAAAGACCGCCAGCGTCGCCAAAGAGCGGCTGCAGATCATCCTCGCGCACGAACGCTCAGGCCGCCAGGGCCACGAGCCCGACTACCTGCCGGCCCTGCAGCGCGACCTGATCGCGGTGATCTCCAAATACATCAACATCAACCCGAACGACATCAAGGTCAACCTCGAACGCCAGGACAACCTGGACGTGCTGGAGGTGAAGATCGAGTTGCCTGAGGCGGCGGAGAAGAAATAGCAGGCGCTTGCGGCGGCCCGGTGCCGCTGTCATCCCGGACTTGACCCGGGATCCATCTTTGATCCATCGGTCGTCGAGGTGCGCCAGCAAGCCGGGTCTCGCCCCGGCGGGCGACTCACTTTCTCTTGCTTCGCCAAAAGAAAATAAGCAAAGAGAAGGCGACCCGATGGTCTGGGTCCCTGCGCTTCGCTGCGGGCAACCTGCGGTGCTCCCGAAAAATGGGGTCGAGCTTGAACTCGCTTCGCTCAGACAATCGCTCGCCCTGATCCATTTTTCCCTGCGCTCCTCGGCCCAGCCCGACGGGTTGGGAGCAGAAATCCAATACCAATCCGGGGAGGCGGGGACGCGCTTTGCGCCTCCCCGCCGAAGTCCGATCCCGAATCCGCTCCCGCTTTCATCCCCACCCTTCTGTATGCGCCGAGGAGCACAGGGCCAGACGGATCAGGACGGGCGATTGTCTGAGCCGCAGGCGAGTTCGAGCCCGGCCCCGGCTGGACCGAGCACCGCAGGTTGCCCCGTAGCGCAGCGGAGGGGACGCAGACAGCAGGGTCGCCTTTTTCTTTGCTTACTTTCTTTTTGGCGACGCAAAAAGAAAGTGAGTTGCCGCCGGGCAACCCCCGGCCAGCAGGCGCAAGCTCACCAACCCAGCTTGAAGCAAAGACGGCTTCGACAAGCTCAGCCCGAACGGTAGTAGTTCGCCAACATGGATCCCGGGTCAAGTCCGGGATGACAACAACACCGCCGACCCGCCCCCCATGTTCATGGGACCACCGGGACTTTCCCCATCCCCCCCAGGCACGCGCCCTGCATAAACTGCGGTCTCCCCAATGCTCCCAATGCCTGCGCCAGCGCTGGCACGACAACAAGGAAACGCCATGCTTCGCCGTCTCTTTTCCCTCACTGCACTCGCTGCCCTCGCACTGGCAGCGGCCTTCACCACCCCACCCGCCGCCGCGCAGGAGCGCATCGGCGTGCTGATGCTGCACGGCAAAAATCCCGGCAGCAACCAGGACCCCAACTTCGGCCCCCAGAAAGGCGTCTTCGAGCGCCAGGGCTGGCTGGCCGTCTACCCTGACATGCCCTGGTCACGCAGCCGCTACCTCGACGGTGGCCTGGACAAGGCGATGGCCGAGATTGCCGGCCACGTCAAGAGCTTGCGCGATCAGGGGGCGACCAAAATCGTCATCATCGGCCACAGCATGGGCGTGCCCACCAGCATGGCCTATGCCGTGCGCGGCGGTGATGTGGATGCGCTGGTGGGGCTGGCGCCTGGCCATGCGCCGGTCGGCTACTACACCCAGCCCTGGGGCAAAGTGGTGCATGACAGCATCGACGAGGCGCGCGCACTGGTGGCTGCCGGCAAGGGTGATGCGCGTGAACGTTT
Source organism: uncultured Polaromonas sp. (assembly GCA_946479075.1). Next base: position 23,085 of record CAMLDT010000006.1, on the reverse strand, counting down.
CAGCGACGTCAACCAGGGCCGCCAGCAAACCGTGGTCACCACCGCCAAGGACTATTTGTCCTACTTCGACCCCACATCAGACGCCGAAATGTCGGTGACCGCGCCGCGCATGCCGGCCAAGGTGGCGGTGATGACGGTGATCGGCGAGAAGGACCCGCTGTTCAAGGGCATCAAGACCTATTACGTGGACAAGCTGCCCGCCAATCCGAAGAACAAGTACCTGGAGGTCCCCGGCGGCCACCTGGACACGCCGCGTGTGGCCAGCGACGAGGTCGTCGCCTGGATCAAGGCCGCCGTCGCTCCCTGACCTCCTGAGGGCGCTTGCGCCGGGGCCGTGGGCCTACCAGCCCCACAGCAGGCGGCGCGCCACCCAGCCCTTGAGCCCGCCTTCCTGCTGGACCTTGACCCAGCGCTCGCGGCGCTCCACGGTGCGCAGCACATCGCCCCGCTGCACCTTGCCGAGGATGCGGCTGTTGGTGGTGGGCGCGCTGCGGATGTTGGCCACGCGCGACTTCACCACATGGTGCGGCGTCTTGCCGACCAGCGGGCGATACACCCAGCCTGTGTCGTTTTCAAAATCACGCACCTTGAACCACTTGCCCTTGCGGCCCGTCACTTCCAGCGGGTAGCCGCGGTTCAGCGCCCACAGCGCGTCGTATTGCGTGCCTGCGCCCTCACGCATGTTGATCACCGGCCGGTTCACGCTGACCATCTCGCGGGCCTGTGCAGCTTGCACAACCAACAATGGCAACAACAACAGCAGGGACGACAACAACAGTGATGGGCTTTTCAGGCGGGTCATGGGGCTCCAGTCAAAACAGGGGTGACAACAAGGTGTGACCCGCATTGTTTGCCCCCCAGCGCCCCGCTGTCAAAAACCCGCATTTGACGCAGCAATGCGCATGGAATTGGCGGCGCCCGGCTTGCAGCACGCGCCGGCCTGTGTTAGGCCGCTATGACTTCGATAGCTGCGTACGTAAGGCTGGCGTGGGCCAGCGGCCGATTTGATGCATGGATAGCCGCGCAGGCTGAGCGCGCTGTGCCAGTTCGGCAGCCTCAGTGCACGCCGGATCCTGGCCCGCCGCGGCGCGACTGCGACTGGTTGCCGCTGCCGACCTGCGACTCGCGGTCGCTGCGGCTTTGCGGCGTACGCTGCGCTTCGTTCTTCTGGGTGGCAGGCTGGTCGCCGGCCTGGTTGCTGTCGTTGGCGACCTTGCCGGTGTGGCCGGCCTGCTCATCACGGGGCTGTTGGGGCTTGCTCATGAAAGTCTCCGGTTGAAGGGTCAACTTTCATTCTTCGCGGCTGCGCACGCCCCGCTGTCGGACAGCGCCGCATGCGCGGGCACGACAAAACGCTGCGGCCCCAGGTCGCCTGACGCGCTATGGATTCAGGAGCTGCTTGCGCCCGTCAGACAAGGGCCAGCGGCCGATTTGATCCATAAAAAGATCAGCCGATGGGCCGGATTCCGATCAGCGCACCATGCGCCCAGAAGGCAAACAGCGCCCAACCCGCCACGCCCACCACCACCGTGGCCAGCGTGCCGCCCGTGGTGCCGGAGGCATACATCGTGCCCGCCGCCCGGTCGCGCGCCCGCGCCGCGCGAAAGCTCAGCACCGCCCACACCAGAAAGCTGCCAAACAGAATCACGTGCGCCAGGTTGCCGTTGGCCAGCAGGTGTGCCAGTGCCCAGACCTTGACCGCCAGCACCATGGGGTGATGCAGCCGCGCCTTGATGGCGTTGCGCGGCACATAGGTGGCCGCCAGCAGCACAAACGCGATCAGCGTCAGCAGGGCCGCCAGGTGGCGCATGCCACGCGGCGGCATCCACAGCTGCACCGGCTGCTGACGCGCCAGGCCAAAGCCCCAGACGATCAGCACAAAACCGATGATGGACAGCAGCGCGTAAACCGCCTTCCACGGCCGCTCACCCACGCGCGCAATGGTCGCCGTGCGCCAGCCATCGGCCACGATGCGGACCGAATGCACCCCCAGAAAAACCAGCAAGCCCAGCAGCAGAACCAGCATGACGTTTCCCCTTCATGTAAATATGCGCAATTATGAGCGTGATGCCCTGCACCGCGGTGCGCCATCAAGCGCACCAGTTGCTACCAAATCAATAGCTACTTGCGCCCGTCCGACAAGGGCTACAGCCCAATTTGATGCATGGTCGTGAAAGTGCAGGTGCCACGCGGGCAGTGCACCGCACCAGGCCCGTCGCGCCGCCCCTTGTGTATGCTTGGGGTTCCGCCTTGCCGAGTTTCTGACAACCGACATCCGATGCGCCTGCGAATCTACCTGGTCGAAGACAGCCCCGTCATCCGCAACGCCCTTTCCGAATCGCTCGAAGAGCTGGTCGGCGCCCGCATGGTGGGCTGGGCCAGCAGCCAGGACGAAGCCATCCAGTGGCTGGCCGACAACCCCAACGGCTGGGACCTGGCTGTGGTGGATCTGTTTTTGCTGCAAGGCAGCGGCCTGAACGTCGTCAAAAGCTGCGACAAGCGCGAGCTGCGCCAGAAGATCGTCGTCCTCACCGGCTACGCCACCCCCCAGATGCGCCAGCGCTGCCTGGCCGCCGGCGCCGACGCCGTCTTCGACAAGGCCACCGAGATCGACGAGTTCACGACCTATGCGATTGATGAGGTGGAGCGGGTGGCGGGGGAGACGCGGTATTGAATTTGGGCGGTCCGCCGCCCAATCGATAGAGCCTACTCGAGGCGGTCAGCAATCGGCCTGCGCTTGCGATAGTAGCCAAGGATGAAAGCACGCGCGCGACAAATGACCGCTGCCGGTCGTACGCTTTAAAAGCCGAGTCACGCCGCAGGAATTTCGCTTAGCCTAAGTCAGAGCCTTTTGCAACGTAACTAGTACCGCAAAACCCCAATAAGACCTGTAAAAATTCGTGCTAATTTGTTGCCTTGATCTGCTGTAGGCAGTGCCCATCATGTTGAAGTTCAAGGGCGGCTCTATAAATGGCCATACAGAAGCAAGAGTTTTATGAGGGTGCCGCGCTGCATCAGTTGGTACGCGGAAGCGATGGCATAAGAATTTCCTATGCCCCGCCATTCTTTGTAATGGACGACCGACTCCAGCTTCACCTGAAGTATTCAACCGGCGTGCGAAGTCCCTGGGGCTTTACGTTTCCGACGGACGAACAGCAGTTGATGCTAATGCGCTCAAAATCGCTACCACTGGTGATCGGTTTGATCTGCGGCTCAGACGGAATCGCCGCTTTGCCATACGAGAAGTACCAGCGCGCCGCGTCAAGCCGCGAAAGCGCGGTTTGGATTTCGTGCACCAGACTTCACCGTGAACACTTTGAAGTTAGCGGACCGGACGCGACGGTTATTGGAAAGATTTCCCCCTCCGACTGGTCACGCCTTAAAAAATACAAGGCCGAAAGTACTTTATGAAACACCGCGATCAAGTCCTGCAGCTCTTGCAAAAACAAGTTGCAAACGCCTCTGAAGTTGACGACATCAGAAAGACAGCCGAAAAAGTAAAGGACAAATGGATAAACCCACTCAGCGGAGGCAAAGAAGAAACCAATGGCCTCATCTACGGGTTAGTACAAAGCGGTAAGACAGGGGTACTCACTGCGACAGGGGCAATTGGTGCCGATGAGGGCTACCGAACAATAATCATCCTGACCTCGGATATTGATCCACTGTATGACCAAACTTTCGGCCGCGCCCAAGAAGCGTTTCCGGGTATGGATATCCTAGGGAAGAAGGATATCCATGATGTTGATTCTTTCCTGCAGCGAATCAAAGCCAACACCTGCGTCATCGTCGTCACAAAAAACTCCGGCTTACTTCGGGCCCTGATTCAAAACTTCAAGTCGGGGAGCGTCAAAGGTCTTAGTTGTTTGCTAATTGATGACGAGGCAGATCAGGCGAGCCTGAACACCAAAGCAAAAAGCAACGACGGAACACGAAGCGCCATCAACCAATTGATAGGCGATATCAGAGCATTCTTCGACAAGAATACGTACCTCCAAGTTACAGCGACGCCACAAGCCCTTTTCCTGCAAGAGGGGGCCCATGCATTCCGCCCCAAGTTCACCATCCTGAGCCATCCCGGGGCCGACTATGTCGGCGGAGAGGCTTTTTTCTCAGATGGATCGATGCTTGTAAAAGAGTTCCCTCTTCAGGAAATCTCAACTCTGGCACCTGGCGCTCAACCGATCCCGTCAACCACGATGCCACCGTCGCTTCTAACTGCATTAGATACTTTTATGATCGGCGCCACTTACAAGCGCACTAAAGAGGTCGATCAGAACTGCGCATTTCTTTGCCACGTCAGTACCAAGAAAGCCGATCACGAACATATAGTTGACCTATTACGGAAATACAAAACGGATCTTTCAAAAAATCTCAAAGCTGGCGACCAAAAAACGATACGGCGGCTGCGAGCAGCGTTCGACGACTTAAGCTCGACACATACGGAATTGGCCAAGACAGATTTTGATGAGTTGCTCGGGTCGATCGCGTTTCTTTCACCAGGAATCGCCGTAAAACTGGTGAATGGTGATACCGATGAGGACGTTGCCGTCCGATCTCCGTATAACCTCTTCGTTGGTGGCAATAAATTAGGGCGCGGCGTAACCATCAAGAATTTACTCGTCAGCTACTATGGCCGCAATCCAAAGGCGCCGCAAGCCGACACGGTTCTACAGCACGCGCGAATGTACGGTTACCGTCGCAAGGACCTCGGACTGCTACGTCTATTTCTTCCGCACGAGTTGCATGTGGTATTTCGGGCAATTAACCAAATGGAGATCAGCCTTCGCGAGCTGATCGCCAAAAACCCCACCGAGGAATTTCGCGGTGTCTATCTGGAAAATGGACTGAACGCTACCCGCAAAAATGTGCTGGCGCCTGGCTCTGTTGGCGTTTACACCGGGGGAAGCAACTACAACCCTGCGCAGATACTGCGAGACTCCACAGCAAAGGAGTCAACAGCCAAAATCGACGCGCTTCTGGAGGGGGTTGAAAATAAGACATACGCATTGAAGCCAATTGCGGAAATCAAACGGCTTATCGAACTGACCGTCCCGGACTCCTCGGAAGCGGAACGGATCTGGAGCACTCTCGCGATTTCCGAATCCATCGATCAGTATGGAAAAATAACCGAGCAAGAACAGGCGTATGTGTATGTGGATCGCAATCGCGACCTTCAAGGCGCACGACGCGAGACACAGGGCGTATTGTCTGGAGGTGAAGTAAAAACCGTTCCAGACACTCATTTAACTCTGTTTTTGCTGCGCACTACGCCTCATACTAAAGAGGAGGCGGCATGGTGGCCGCAAGTTCGTTTTCCTTCTGGACGATACGCTTTCGCGTTCGCAATCTAATAGCCCATTTGCCCATGTCAGACGTCATGCCCCAAACCAAGAAGCCCGAAGTCCGCAAGGGAATCCTCACAGCCGTTGATCTTTTTAGCGGATGCGGCGGGCTGAGCTGTGGATTGAAGCTGGCCGGGTTTAATGTAAAAGCCGCCGTTGAAATAGACGACAAGGCTCAGTCGACGTACAAGCTGAATCATCCCAACGTAAAACTCTACGAGGATGACATAAGGCGACTGGATCCCCTAAAAGTCCTCCGGGATGCTGACTTAAAAGTTGGCGAATTGGATCTTCTCGCTGGTTGCCCGCCGTGTCAGGGATTTTCGCGTCTTCGGACAAAAAACAAGAAGACTTTCGTTAAGGACCACCGCAATAACCTCGTTGCCGATTTTCTGAGATTTGTAGTTGCGATGCAGCCAAAAACCATCATGCTAGAAAATGTTCCCGCACTTGGCAAAGACGGGCGATTTACACGGATGCAAAATAGGCTGATCGCCTTGGGTTATGAAACCGTCGTGCATGTATTGGACGCGGCCGATTACAAGGTCGCACAACGCCGCAAGCGTCTCATAATGCTGGCGTCTAAAGTCCATGCGCCGCAGATTGCCGACAAGGCGAAGACTCGCGTAACCGTGCGGACTGCGCTCAAGGGTGTGGGCGCGCCCTCCACAACAAAAGACTTGCTGCATGCAATGCCCGAACGGCGCTCTCAAACGGTACGTGATTTGATAGCGCTCATACCCAAAAATGGGGGAAGCCGAAAGGACTTGGGCGATCAGCATCAACTCGACTGCCACAAGCGAAGCAATGGCTTCAACGACGTTTATGGACGTATGGCCTGGGATAACGTCTCCCCCACTATCACGAGTGGATGCAACAACCCATCCAAAGGCCGCTTTCTACACCCTTCCTACAACCGCACCATCACGTTACGTGAGGCCGCTTTACTTCAAGGCTTTCCAAAAAACTACAGATTTGACATTGCCCATGGGAAGGGCGCTATTGCTCTAATGATTGGGAATGCACTTCCGCCACCGTTTATTGCGGCACATGCGAAAGCCTTACGACGCGGCATTGAGGCTGCTTGTAGCAAACAACTTGGCCAAACTAAATAAGCGATGCCTACTTAGCACGCGCAAAAATTAGGCAGCACCAATCTATCCACAAGTCAATTTCATAAAGGCTAAATGAGCCCTGCGCTCTGTTCAAGAAAAGCTAGCCTTGTAGGTCACTGGATCCAGAAGGCAATGTTGATTAAGAGAACCTCTAAGATCAAAAAGACGCGGCGCCTTCCTGAATTCATAAAGTCTATAAAGATGAAATTGATCCTTCGCACCGTGCGATAACGCCAGCTCACCACGTGATACAAAGAACGGTGTGTCACGGCCAAAGGAAGTTGTTTTCACTTCAATGAAGCGCTCCTTGCCGTCTGCATCGAATGATAGGACGTCATAGCCCAATCCATCGCCTTTAGTCTGGGACACGTGATCAACTTTATCGGCGAGGCGCGCTTGACCGAGCTGCTTGAGACGCCAGTGTTCGAACTGAACAATGAACTCCTCGCCGGCCAAGCCTAGCGACCGGTTTTGCGCCTCGCGTTCTAGGTAATCGCGCTTTACGGCTCTAAAAACCAGCGGGTTAACTGCCTCTGTTGCACGATTTTCTTTCTGAGGCGCACCTGATTTCACCTTGGCGAAGTCCGTAAGCGCCGGAACCAGTGCCGGTTGCTCAACGGCGGCAAGCGCAACCTTGTCTAGCATCGTTTTGTCGCGCACTTGCTCGGCAGCAACCGTCGCCAAAAGTACTTGATAGTTGGATCGCCGTTTGTATCCTCGAATGTACGGAAAGCCAAGATCGATCATGGCAGCACTGATATTGCCGTGCTTGAATTCAATGGAGGCGTCGGAGCGGCTGTTCAATTTTTCCTGCAATCTACGCCGATGTGCAGTCTTGCTGTAACTCTGGCCCGCCAGCTCTAAAGTCAACATCTCGAGGTAATCAGCAATGATTGCTTCTACCTCTTCGCGAGTCCAGTCCATCTCGGTACCTCCTATGCGCAGAACCGCGCGACGTTCAAACCAGCTACCCTTTTTACGCCGCGTGCCGCGCAATGAACGCAGGTACTGCGGGCTTCGCACAACACTGTAGGCCCATCAATAGTGAATGATCCGTCTTTGCAACACGGTGACGAACACGCAGGTCGTGCTGAATCTGGCCCAATAAAGAGGCCGCCATCTCCGCATCAGCCATCGCCCTGTGCGCGCGGCCAGCTTTGGGTAAGCGGTGGTAGTCCACGAGCACACCCAGCTTGTGGCTGGGCGCCTGCGGATACAGCCTTCTGGCCGCCAGCATGGTGCAGGCAAAGGGTTGGCTGGCTTGAAGGTCGGCTCGGGTCAGCTCGGCCTGCCAGAAGCGGCGGTCAAACGAGGCGTTGTGGGCCACTATGGGCACGCTCCCAACAAAGCGACTGGCATCTGCCATCACTCGCTCCGCGGGCGGCGCCGTGGCCACCATTGCGTTGGTGATGCCGGTCAGGGCTTCGATGAACGACGGAATGTATCGGCCCGCATTCATAAGGCTTTGAAAGCGGTCAACCACCTGGTCGCCATCCATCATCACGATGGCCACTTCGGTGGCTCTATCGCCCATTGCGGGCGACAGGCCAGTGGTTTCAAAGTCAATGACGGCGATGCGGGTCATGCTCAATGATGCGCCCGCATTGAGCCGTTCAAAACCGGAAACTCAAACGTCAATATTCGCAGCTCGCAGCGCATTCGTCTCAATAAACTCCCGACGCGGCTCGACCTCGTCGCCCATCAGCATGGTGAAAACGTGATCGGCCTCGATCGCGTCGTCGATCTGCACGCGCAGCAGGCGGCGCACGGCGGGGTCCATCGTCGTTTCCCACAGCTGGGCCGGGTTCATCTCGCCCAGGCCCTTGTAGCGCTGGCGTGCGGTGGCGGCTTCGGCCTGGGTGATCAGCCAGGCCATGGCGTCGCGGAAGGTCTCGACTTTTTCTTCCTTCTGGCGCTCACCTTCACCGCGGGTCACTTTGGAACCTTCGCTCATCAGGCCCTTGAAGGTCACGGCGGCCTCGACCAGTGCGGCATAGTCGGCGCCGTGCACAAAGTCTTGCGTCAGCACACTGCTTTTGACGTTGCCGTGGTGGCGGCGGCTGATGCGCAAAATCGGCTTGTCGTTTCGGCTGTCGAATTCACCGGCCACTTCAGCCGTCGGCAACTGGGCCTGTAGCGCGGCGGCTGATCGTTCGGCGTCTTCCACCGTGTCCAGGTTCAGGGCCACGCCATCGGCAATGGCCTTGAGCGCTTCGGCATCCATGTAACCGCGCAGGCGGGCAATGACGGATTCGGCGAGCTGGTGCTTGCGGGCCAGCTCGGCCAACGTGTCACCGGTCAGCAAGGTGCCCTGGCCATTGGCAGGGTCGGCACCGGTCAGCACGGCAGCATCTTTCAGCGCAATCTTCAGCAGGAAGCTGTCGAGGGCCGGGCCGTCTTTCAGGTACTGCTCTTCCTTGCCGGACTTGACCTTGTACAGCGGTGGCTGCGCAATGTAGATGTGGCCGCGCTCGACCAGCTCGGGCATCTGGCGATAGAAGAAGGTCAGCAGCAAGGTGCGGATGTGCGCGCCGTCCACGTCGGCGTCGGTCATGATGATGATGCGGTGATAACGCAGCTTGGCGACGTTGAAGTCATCATTGCCGGTGGCACCACCGGCCTTGCCGATGCCGGTGCCCAGGGCGGTGATTAAGGTCAAAATCTCGTTGCTGGTCAGCAGCTTTTCGTAACGCGCTTTTTCGACGTTCAGGATCTTGCCGCGCAGCGGCAGGATCGCCTGGAACTTGCGGTCGCGGCCCTGCTTGGCAGAACCGCCGGCCGAATCTCCCTCGACGATGTAGATTTCGCACAGCGCCGGGTCTTTCTCCTGGCAGTCCGCCAGCTTGCCGGGCAAACCCATACCGTCGAGCACGCCTTTGCGGCGCGTCATGTCGCGCGCCTTGCGGGCGGCCTCGCGTGCACGCGCGGCCTCGATGATCTTGCCGACGATGATCTTGGCATCGTTGGGCCGCTCCTGCAGGTAATCGGCCAGCAGCTTGCTGACGATGTCTTCGACCGGCCCGCGCACCTCGGAGCTGACCAGCTTGTCCTTGGTCTGGCTGGAAAACTTGGGCTCGGGCACCTTGACGCTCAGCACGCAGGTCAGGCCTTCACGCATGTCGTCACCGGTGACCTCGACCTTGGCCTTTTTGGCCAACTCGGTTTCCTCGATGTACTTGTTGATCACACGCGTCATCGCGGCGCGCAGGCCCGTCAGGTGGGTGCCGCCGTCGCGCTGCGGAATGTTGTTGGTGAAACACAGCACCTGCTCGTTGTAGCCGCTGTTCCACTGCATGGCGACCTCCACACCAATGTTGGTGCCCTGGTCGCTTTGGCGGTCGCCCATGGCGTGAAACACATTGGGGTGCAAGACAGTCTTGCCCTTGTTGATGAAGTTCACAAAACCCGTCACGCCGCCGGCGCCGGCAAAGTCGTCTTCCTTGCCGCTGCGTTCGTCCTTCAGGCGGATCTTCACGCCGTTGTTCAGAAAGCTCAGCTCGCGCAGGCGCTTGCTCAAAATTTCGTAATGAAAATCGCTGTTCTGCTGAAAGATGTCGGTGTCGGGCAGAAAGTGCACTTCGGTGCCACGCTTGTCGGTATCGCCCATCACCTGCATGGGTGACACTTCAACGCCATTGATGGTTTCCAGCACGCGGTTCTGTACAAAACCCTTGGAAAACTCCATCACATGGACTTTGCCTTCGCGGCGAATCGTCAGGCGCAGCATTTTGGACAGCGCGTTCACGCAACTCACACCCACGCCGTGCAGGCCACCCGAGACCTTGTAGCTGTTCTGGTTGAACTTGCCGCCGGCATGTAGCTCGGTCAGCGCGATCTCGGCCGCCGAACGCTTGGGCTCGTGTTTGTCGTCCATCTTGATGCCGGTCGGGATGCCGCGGCCGTTGTCCACCACACTGATGGAATTGTCCAGGTGGATGGTGACCATGATGTCGTCGCAATGGCCGGCCAGCGATTCATCGATGGAGTTGTCGACCACCTCGAACACCAGGTGATGCAGGCCGGTGCCGTCGGACGTGTCGCCGATGTACATGCCGGGGCGCTTGCGCACGGCTTCGAGGCCCTCCAGGATCTGGATGGAGCCCTCGCCATACCCTTCCGAGGCACCCGCCTGGTTGGTATCGATCTTGGGCTGGTAGTTGGAGCTTCCCTCGCCGCCTTCACCGGAATGAACGCCTTCCATTTCACGGCCCGTGTTGTCAGGAGCGGCTTCGCTGGCTTTGTTTTCTTCGGTCATAACTAACTTTTACCTTCGGTGAAACGACGATTTCTCGATCTCTTGAATGACCAAACCCGCTTTGGCTAGCGGGTTCGGCTTGGGGCGCGTTCTGGTTTTCGCTGTGGATGACGCTCAAATTCGCATGGGCATCACGACGTATTTGAAGGCGGCGTCATCCGGTATCGTCAGCAGCGCCGAGCTGTTGGAATCGGCCAGCTCGATCTTCACCATGTCCTGGTCCATGTTGGCCAGCGCGTCGATCAGGTAGGTGACATTGAAGCCGATTTCGATGGCGTCGCCACCGTAGTCGATGTCGAGCTCGTCCACCGCTTCCTCCTGCTCGGCGTTGTTGGACGCCACACGCAGGGTGCCGGGTTCGATGTTCAGACGCACGCCCTTGAACTTCTCGCTGGTCAAAATCGCGGTGCGCTGCAACGAGGCTAGCAGCGGCACGCGGCCCAGGGTGATGATGTTTTTGTGGTTCTTGGGGATCACACGGTTGTAGTCGGGGAACTTGCCCTCGACCAGCTTGGTGACGAACTCCATGCCTTCGAACGAGAACTTGGCCTGGTTGCCGGCGAACTGCATCTCGATGGCGCCTTCCTTGTCGCTGAGCAGGCGCTGCATTTCCAGCACCGTCTTGCGCGGCAGGATCACCTCCTGGCGCGGCACCTCAACGTCCAGCGTTGCCGACGAAAACGCCAGCCGGTGGCCATCGGTGGCGACCAGGCTGAGCTGCTTGCCTTCGGCGACGAACAGGATGCCGTTGAGGTAGTAGCGGATGTCATGCACGGCCATCGCGAACGAGACCTGGTTCAGCAGCTCTTTCAGCACCTTTTGCGGCACCGAGAAGCTGGGGCCAAAGTTGGCGGCTTCCTGCACCAGTGGAAAGTCTTCGGCCGGCAGGGTCTGCAGCGTGAAGCGGCTCTTGCCGCCCTTGAGGATCAGCTTGTTCTGCGCCGACTCCAGCGACACGGTCTGGTCGCTGGGCATGGAGCGCAGGATGTCGATGAGCTTGCGGGCGCCCACCGTGGTGGTGAAATTCCCGCTGTCGCCATCCAGATCGGCCGTCGTGCGGATCTGGATTTCCAGATCGCTGGTCGTCAACTGCAACTGGGCGCCGGTTTTACGGATCAGCACATTGGCCAGGATGGGCAGCGTGTGCCTGCGCTCCACGATGCCAGCGACCGATTGCAAGACGGACAAAACTTTATCCTGGGTGGCTTTGAGAACAATCACTGTCTTAACCTCTTATTTCTTTAATTCAAATTAGTAGTAGTAGATAAGGGCGGCACGTTTCTGTGGACATCCCTATTTTCTTCTTTTTGATCAACTACTTGGCGCTTGTTTAACCATGTGGTCAGCCACCCCCTGAACCCTGCTGCCTCATATGAACAACTTTCCGGAATCCACCTGCCCTGTGGATAAGCCTTCAGTTGTTCAAAAGTTGTCCCCACGGTTGTCAGGCAAGCCGGTTTCCGGGGAAAGGTGGCTGAAAAAGTATTCACTTCAGCCTTTCAGGGTTTGTTCCAGCACATGCAATTGCTGGTTGAGTTCGGTCATTTGCTGGCGCTCGGCCGACATCTTGCGGACGGCATGCAGCACGGTGGTGTGATCGCGGCCCCCAAACAGCTCACCGATCTCGGGCAGGCTCTTCTGGGTGAGCTCCTTGGCCAGGTACATGGCAATCTGGCGCGGCCGGGCGATGCTGGCCGGGCGCTTTTTTGAATACATGTCGGCGACTTTAATCTTGTAATAGTCGGCGACGGTTTTCTGGATGTTCTCCACCGATATCTGGCGATTCTGGATGGACAGCAGGTCCCGCAGCGCCTCGCGTGCCAGCTGGATCGAGATTTCCTTGAGGTTGAAACGCGAGTACGCCAGGATCTTGCGCAACGCGCCTTCGAGCTCGCGCACGTTGGAGCGGACGTTCTTGGCCACAAAAAAGGCGACCTCTTCGGGCATGACCGCGCCTTCGGCCTCAGCCTTGCGGATAAGGATGGCGACGCGCATTTCGAGCTCGGGCGGCTCGATGGCGACCGTGAGGCCGGAGTCGAAACGCGAAACCAGACGCTCATGGATGTCGGCCAGGCCCTTGGGATAGGTGTCGCTGGTCAGCACAATGTGCGACTTTTTGGTCAGCAAGGCTTCAAACGCGTTGAAGAACTCTTCCTGCGTGCGGTCCTTGTTGGCGAAGAACTGGACGTCGTCGATCAGCAGCAAATCCAGCGAGTGGTAACGTTCCTTGAACTCGTCAAAGGTCTTGCGCTGGTAGGCCTTAACCACATCCGAGACAAATTGCTCGGCGTGGATGTAGAGAACTTTGGCGGCCGGGTTGTCGGCCAGCAGTTTGTTGCCGATGGCGTGGACCAGGTGGGTTTTGCCCAAACCGACGCCGCCGTAGATGAACAGCGGGTTGTAAAGCTGGCCCAGGCTGCTGGACACATGCATGGCCGCAGCGCGGCCCATGCGGTTGGCTGTGCCTTCAATCAGCGTGTCAAAAGTCAGCGCCGTGTTGAGCCGGCTTTTGAAGGGTGCGCCGGCGACCTCTTCAGGAACGCCCAGGCCAACCGGCTCGGACACGCCGTTGCCATCGAAGCTGCGGGTTAAAGGTGTAGAACGTACCGCGGCTTCACGCTGAGCAAGCGCTAACTCCAGTGAAATGTTATGGCCTGAGATTTTTTCCAGCAGCGCTGAAATCCGGCCGGCATACTGCGCGCGAATCCAGTCCAGTTTGAAGCGGTTGCCGACCTGGATGGTGACTTTGGACAGGTCGGGAGCGACCTCGGCAACCAGTGGACGGATCCAGGTGTTGAACTGCTGCTCAGGCAATTCCTGCGCGAGGTGATCGACGCAGCTTTGCCACAAATCATGGCTGGAACTCAGAACGGATCCCTCACGCATAAATGGCCGGGCCTTGACAAGCAGGGTGCCGAGTGGGCCCGCGCTTGTGGATATTATTAATTTTTGGCACCCGTTATTGTAGTCCTGCGGACGAGTTATCCACAAAAAACTTACCACGGGTTTGAACCCGGTTGACAAGGGCTGGCGATGGCTTTAGTCGCCAGGCCGCATTGCCCTGGGCGCGTTCCGTGGCGTGACAGTTTCAGTTCAGCCTTTACCGCTATTGCCGGGGCTAACTTGTTGCCACTGTTGGGAAATCTGCGATAATCATGGGTTTCCCTGACTCACTGCGGTTTGCAAGTCGTGCCGCAGGCGCTTTTTTAAGTGCTTTATCCACGCATCGTGGATTTTGCGAAGGGGGCTTTGTAGCTTGTAGGACTCATCATGAAACGCACATACCAACCTTCCAAAGTCAAACGCGCCCGTACCCATGGTTTCCTGACCCGCATGAAAACCCGCGGCGGCCGCGCAGTGATCGCTGCACGTCGCGCCAAAGGCCGCAAGCGTCTGGCTGTATAAACCAGCGACCGAACAGCCGCCTGCTTTCGCGCGACCCCGGGCGCCAGTGCAGCGGCTTCAAACCCGACCCCAGTTTCAGGCAGTCCTTGCCGGCGCCATCGTTGCAAAAACAACGCATTTCGCATTGCACCGGAACGCGCTGGCTGCCATGAACGCGCAAACCGTCGCCGCCAAAACCCACGCCACGCCGGATCTGTTTCCGGTGCAGGACGTCTGGGTGGGCGCCATGGTGCCCAAACGCTGGGCCAAACGCGCGGTGACACGCAACGCCATCAAAAGACAGATCTACACCGTGAGCGCTGATTTTTTGCCCCGTTATCCCCAGGCCGCCTGGGTGGTGCGCTTGCGGCGTGATTTTTCGCGCAAGGACTTCGTCAGCGCCAGTTCGGACGCGCTGACGCAGGCTGTTCGCAGCGAAGTGCTCGCGCTCATGCAGGCCGGAGCGCCGGCCTGATGGCAACCCTGCACACGCTGGGCCGGGTCGCCGTGGGGCTGAGCCGGTGGCCGCAAAAGTTCCTGGTTTCGCTGGTCAAGGGTTACCGGCTGTTGCTCAGCCCGTGGCTGGGCTCTTCGTGCCGGTTCGAGCCCACCTGCTCGGCCTATTCGCTGCAGGCGCTGCAGCAGCATGGCGCGGCCAAGGGCAGCTATTTGACCCTGTACCGTCTTGTGCGTTGCCACCCTTGGTGCAACGGCGGCTACGACCCAGTGCCGCCGTCTGCAGCGAAACCGGGCGCTGGCCGTTTTCCCCTTTTCACCCGTCTGGTCACGCCTGTGACCTCGATTTCCTCTAAAAAGAAGCCGTCATGAACGACATCCGCCGCACCATTTTGTGGGTGATTTTTGGTTTTTCCATGGTCCTGCTGTGGGACCAGTGGCAGGTCTTCAATGGTCACAAGGCGACGTTCTTTCCGTCGTCTGCACCCGTGGCCAGCAGCCCCGCGAAAGCGGGCACCCCGGCATCACCCGCCAGCGTGCCCGCCGGGTCGGCGGGTGTTGGGGCGGTGCCTGCGCCTGCTGCCACGGCGGGGGCGGGGATGCCGGCGCTGCCTGGCGCGGTTCCAGCCGGAACGCCCTCTGCCGGCAAACAGCGTCTGGTGGTCAACACCGACCTGCTGACGCTGACCTTTGACACAGAAGGCGGAACGCTGGTGGGTTCGGCCTTCCGGCACCTGAACGGCAAGACTGGCGACTTCGTGCTGCTCGATGAAAGCCCGGCGCGTGTTTATGTGGCCCAGTCGGGCCTGATTGCCGGCGCGGGCGGCGGCAGCTTCCCGACCCACAAAACGCCCATGACCGCCGTGCCCGGTGACCGTGAGCTCAAGGACGGCCAGGACAGCCTGGAAGTCAAGTTCGAGTCGGCAGAAGTGGGCGGGGTCAAGCTGGTCAAGACCTACACCCTCAAGCGCGGCGCCTACGACATGGCCGTGCGCCACGACGTGGTCAACAACGGCGCGGCGGCGGTATCGCCCCAGCTGTACATGCAGCTCGTGCGCGACGGCAACAAGCCGCCGGGCGAGTCCTCGTTTTACTCGACCTTCACCGGACCGGCGCTGTACACGGCCGCGAAGAAGTACCAGAAAGTGGAATTCAAGGACATCGAGAACAACAAGGTGGACGTGGAGAAACAGTCCACCACCGGTTTTGTGGCCATGGTCCAGCATTACTTTGCCTCGGCCTGGATCCTGCCGGATGGTTTGCAACGCGACATTTTCCTGCGCAAGGTCGATACCAATTTGTATGCGGTGGGCATGATCACGCCGCTGGAAGCCATCGCACCGGGCACCACGCGCACGGCCACGGCAACGTTGTTTGTCGGACCGCAGGAGGAAAAGAAGCTGGAAGCCATCGCGCCCGGGCTGGAGCTGGTCAAGGACTACGGTTGGCTGACCATTCTTGCCAAGCCGCTGTACTGGCTGCTCGACAAGCTGCACAGCTTCATTCACAACTGGGGCTGGTCCATCGTCGCCCTGGTGCTGCTGCTGAAAATCGCGTTTTACTGGCTCAATGCCAAGGCCTATGCCAGCATGGCCAAGATGAAGTCCGTGAATCCGAAGATCATGGAAATGCGTGAACGCCTGAAGGACAAGCCGCAGGAAATGCAGGTGGCGATGATGAAGATCTACAAGGAAGAAAAGGTCAACCCCATGGGTGGCTGCTTCCCGATCATGATCCAGATTCCGGTGTTCATCGCGCTTTACTGGGTGTTGCTGAGCTCGGTGGAGATGCGCGGTGCGCCATGGATCCTGTGGATCAAGGATTTGTCATCGCCTGATCCGTTCTACATCCTGCCGCTGCTGATGACCATGACCTCCTTGCTGCAGACGGCACTGAATCCGACCCCGCCCGATCCGATGCAGGCCAAGCTGATGTGGTTCATGCCGCTGATCTTCAGCGTGATGTTCTTCTTCTTCCCGGCCGGTCTGGTGCTCTACTGGATCACCAACAACATCCTGTCGATTGCCCAGCAGTGGGTGATCAACACCCGCATGGGCGTGCCGCCGCAGTTCAATCTGCCTAAATTCAAGTAAGCTGAAAAAAAAGGGCCGCTTCGCGGCCCTTTAGCATGGTGCCCCGATGCTGACTCGCCACCACCATCCCATTGCTGCCATTGCCACTGCGCCGGGCCGCGGCGCCGTGGGCATCGTGCGCCTTTCAGGAAAAAACCTGACGGCTGTGATCCTGGCGCTCTGCGGCAGACCGCTGCAACCTCGGTACGCGACCTACTTGCCGTTTTTGGACGTGGACGGCGAGGTTATTGATCAAGGCCTGGCCATCTACTTTCCCGCGCCGCATTCCTACACCGGTGAGGATGTGCTGGAGCTGCAGGCACACGGCGGGCCGGTGGTGCTGCAACTCTTGCTGGCGCGCTGCCTCGATGCCGCGCAAGGCCTGGACGCAGCCACTGGCCAGCCCCGGCTTGCCGGCCTGCGCCTGGCCACACCGGGCGAGTTCAGCGAGCGCGCCTTCCTGAACGACAAGATGGACCTCGCGCAGGCCGAGGCGATTGCCGACCTGATCGATGCCAGCACCGAAACCGCCGCGCGATCCGCTGCGCGATCCCTGTCGGGGGAGTTTTCCAGGGAGGTCCACGTGCTGCTGGACCGCCTGGTGCATCTGCGCATGCTGGTGGAGGCAACGCTGGATTTTCCCGAAGAGGACATCGACTTTTTGCAACAAGCCGACGCCCAGGGACAACTGGCCGCACTGCACGAGACGCTGGCCGGTGTGATGCAGCGTGCACAACAGGGTGCCATCCTGCGGGAAGGCATCAAGGTGGTGATTGCCGGCCAGCCGAACGCCGGCAAAAGCTCGCTGCTCAATGCACTGGCCGGCGCCGAGCTGGCCATCGTGACACCGGTCGCCGGGACCACGCGCGACAAGGTGTCGCAGTTGATCCAGATCGACGGTGTGCCACTGCATGTGGTTGACACGGCCGGCTTGCGCGACAGCCTGCTGCCCGAGGTGGACGAGGTCGAAAAAATTGGCATCGAGCGCGCCTGGCGCGAAATCGAAAGTGCGGACGCCGTGCTTTTTCTCCATGACCTGACCCGCCAGCACACCCCGCAAGACGCGCGCATTGCGCTGGACTACCAGGCAGGTGACGCGGCCATCTCGCAGGTGCTGGCTACGAAATTGCCCGGGCACATCCCGGTCATTGACGTGTGGAACAAGGCCGACGCGGCAGG
Organism: uncultured Polaromonas sp.; assembly: GCA_946479075.1. Next base: position 5,279 of record CAMLDT010000006.1, on the reverse strand, counting down.
CCCTGCCGTTCTGGCCGAGGCACAAGCCGGCGTGGTGATTTCCGCCAGAACGGGTGAGGGGTTGCAGCCATTGCGCCAGCAGCTGTTGCAGCTGGTGGGCTGGCAGGCCGCCACCGAAGGTGTGTTCATGGCGCGAGAGCGGCATGTGCGCGCCCTGAGTGAGGTGGACGCGCAGCTGACACGCGCCGCCGGCCAGTTGCGCGCCAAAACACCGGCGCTGGACTTGCTGGCCGAGGATCTGCGGCAGGCCCAGAATGCCCTGGGCGGCATCACCGGCGAGTTCACCACCGACGACTTGCTGGGTGAAATATTCTCCAAGTTCTGCATTGGCAAATAAGAAAAGAGAAAAGAGAAGATAAGGCGCCTACGCCCGGCGCAGCATGCCGGGAAGCCCATGCGCTTGGGACTCCCTCGGCGACGGGTTACAGCTCGGCCGCTGATGTATCAGCTGTAAGCTTGCGTTAATGTCCCTTGCTCCGGCGTGCGGGGCCACGTATCTTCCGTGCATCATGAACGCACCCCTACCCACGCCAGTCCGCTTTGACATCCAGGGTCTTGCCGACGCCATGGCCCACAGCCACGCCAGCGACGCGCTGCGTTGCCAGTTCACTTCGCAACAGTGGGACATTCTGGCCGGCTACATGCAACCGTTTGCCATGCAGCCGGGGCAGGTGCTTATCGAGCAGGGATCCAGCGACCAGACGCTGTACTTCATTGAAAGCGGCACGCTGAGCGTTCACTATCAGGACGACAAGGGCCGCGTGCGGCTGGCGCTGGTGGCGGCCGGCACGGTGGTGGGGGAAGGCGCGTTTTTCTCGCGCATGCCGCGCAACGCCACGGTGCAGGCATCCAATGCCAGCAAGGTGTGGTGCCTCACAGCGCTGCGTTTCAAGGAGCTGGCCAACCGCCACGCTCCGATTGCGCTGGAGCTCACGATGGCGATGGGCGGCGTGCTGGCAAAACGCCTGTACAACCGGCCCAAGCGTGTGGCCGTGACCTGAATCGCCGGCCTGCATTCGCCATGCGCGGGTAGCGTGCTAACGGAAAAACGTGACTTATTGCAGGCATCCGCGCGGCGCGTGCTGCCACATTGCCCGACGGACTCCCGCAGGCGTGAGAGGCGGGAGAAAGCACCGGTAAACTTCAACAGCGGGACCATCCGGTCTCATCGCAAGCAACCCCGATGCCGCTGGACCGGCCATCGTTTTTCAGGCGGGAGCCCATGTCGATTCTCAATTGGTTTTCCGGAAAATCCAGCACAGCGCAAGCTGTAGCGGTCAAGCCTGTGGCAGACAGCGACAGCTCCGGACTGACACGCGCAAGGCCCTCGGCGCCGGCCGGCTCCAGGCCCGCCGCCGGCGAAGTGCGCAGCACTGGCCATAAATCGCATCGCCACGCCAGGCGTGAGCTGCTGTACACCGCGATCCGCGAAGCCATGATCCGCGCTGGTGTGCTCTCGGGCAGCTACAAGTTCAAGGTTCTGTCACTGGATCCGCGCGGCGAGCAGTTCATGGTCATGATGGACCTGGCGCAGGAGTTCGGCGTGCAGGCCGAACGTCTGGCGGAAATTGAAGTGATGATTGCCCACAGCGCCAAAACCCGCTACGACATTCGCGTCACCGCGGTGTACTGGCGCCTCAATGAGATGGTGTCTGTGCCGCGGCCGGCGGGCGCCGCGCCGGACCACAGCCGGCCTGCACCGCTGCACCAGCCCGACGATGCGCCGGTTGCGGACGTCATGCCAGAGCCGGCGCCGGTCAAGCCGGCCGCGCCGCGTTATGAGCCCATCCGTGCCGATGAGGTGGCGGCCTTCAAGCAGGCGCTTGCCGCTGCATCGGCCCACGGCTTGCCGGCCGCCGGCGAAACCACGCCGCCTTCAGGCCGCAGCGCCCCGCGCTCCTATACCTTGCTCACCGGCTTTGAAGACACCGAAATGCCCGACGCCCCGGCGCAGGTGCCGGCGCTGAGCGCCACCCAGTACGGCGACCTCCATTGATAACAAAAAAGGCCTCCAGCCCTTGGTGGGCGGGCGCAAGCAGCTACTGATTTTGTAGCAAACCCGGCTCAGTGGCCGCTGAAATCCAGCAGCGTGAACAAAGGCAGGCCGCTTTCGCGCAAACGCGCCGAGCCGCCCAGCTCGGGCAAATCGACAATCGCCGCGCCTTCCATCACCGAGGCGCCGAGCTTTTCCAGCAGTTTCTTGCCGGCCATCATGGTGCCGCCTGTGGCGATCAGGTCATCGATCAGCAACACCCGGTCGCCGGCCTTGACGGCGTCGGTGTGCAGCTCCACCGTGGCGCTGCCGTATTCGAGCTCGTAGGTCTCCTGAACGGTCGTGAAAGGCAGCTTGCCCTTTTTGCGGATCGGCACAAAACCGACGTTGAGTTCATAAGCCACCACCGCGCCGAGGATGAAGCCGCGCGCATCCAGGCCGGCCACCACGTCCGGTCGCAGGTGTTTGTCCATGTAGCGGTGCACAAACGCGTCGATCAGCACCCGGAACACCTTGGGGTCCTGCAGCAGCGGCGTGATGTCGCGAAACTGCACGCCCGGCGCCGGCCAGTCGGGCACGGTGCGGATGTGATTTTTCAGGTACTGCCTGACCGACTGGTGGCTGAGGTCATCCGAGATGGGGGGGTTCATAGGGATCCGGAAAAGGCACAGGCCGTCATTTTGCCCTGCGCGGCGCGGCGCCTGCCGCGGCCGGCGCCGCACCGGCCTGGACGCGACCGCTCAGCAGCTGTTCTTCGGCAATCGCCAGCGCCTCCGGCTTGCCGGAGAGGACCAGGGCGTCGCCGCCCGCCAGCACGGTGTCATCGCCATGGCCGGCGGGTTTGCCGTTGCTGCGCCGCAGGCTGACGACCCGCACACCGATTGCCTGCAGTGCCAGGGTGCCCAGCGCCTGACCGGCCACCCGCGAGCCCAGCGGCAGCGTGAGTGTCGCCAGCCGTTCCTGGTCGAGTTCGTTGACCGTGTTGTCGTCGGCGCCGTGAAAGTAGCCACGCAGCAGGTTGTAGCGCGCGTCGCGCTGGTCCTGCACCACGCGGATCACGCGGCGCATCGGCACGCCCACCAGCGCCAGCGCGTGGCTGGCCAGCATCAGGCTGCCTTCGATGGCTTCGGGCACCACTTCAGCGGCGCCGGCGGCCTGCAGTTTTTCCAGGTCCCGGTCATCGACCGTGCGCACAATCACCGGCACGGTGGGCGCATGCGCGCGGATGTTGGCCAGCACCCTGATGGCGCTGGCCGTGTCCAGATAGGTCACCACCACCGCACTGGCGCGGGCCAGGCCGGCGGCCATCAGCGCCTGCAGGCGCACCGCGTCGCCAAACACCACCGAATCACCGGCGGCAGCCGCCTGGCGCACGCGGTCCGGATCCAGGTCCAGCGCCATGTAGGGAATGCCTTCGCCGTCAAGCATGCGGCCGAGGTTTTGCCCGCAGCGGCCGTAGCCGCAGATGATCACGTGTTTGTCGACGTTGATGGACTTGCGCGCGATGGTGGTCATCTGCAGCGATTGCTGCAGCCATTCGCTGCTGACCAGGCGCATCACGATGCGGTTGCTGTACATGATGATGAAGGGCGTCGCCAGCATCGACAGCACCATGCTGGCCAGGATCGGGTTGAGCAGCGCGGGCGGGACCAGGTTGCCGTCCTGGGCCAGCGACAGCAGCACAAAACCGAACTCCCCGGCTTGCGCCAGGTAGAGGCCGGTACGCAGCGACACGCCGGCGGTGGCACCCAGCCCGCGGGTCAGGGCGGTGACCAGCGCCAGTTTGAACAGCACCGGCACCGCCAGCAGCAACAGCACCAGCGGCCAGCGCTCCAGCACCAGGCGCCAGTCCAGCATCATGCCGATGCTGATGAAAAACAGGCCGAGCAAGACGTCGTGGAAAGGGCGAATGTCGGTTTCCACCTGGTGCTTGAACTCGGTTTCGGAAATCAGCATGCCGGCAATGAAAGCCCCCAGCGCCAGGCTCAGGCCTGCCAGCTCGGTCAACCAGGCCAGCGCCAGCGTCACCAGCAGCAGGTTCAGCACAAACAGCTCTTCGCTTTTGCGCCTGGCCACCAGCGTGAGCCACCAGCGCATGACGCGCTGGCCGCCGGTCAGCAGCAGGCCCACCAGCACCGTGGCTTTGACGCCGGCAATGGCCAGCGCCGTCAACAGCTGGTCGGGCGAGGTGCCGAGCGCGGGAATCAGCACCAGCAGCGGCACCACGGCCAGGTCCTGGAACAGCAGCACGCCCATCACGCGCTTGCCGTGTTCGGATTCCATCTCCAGCCGTTCTGACAGCAGCTTGACCACCACCGCCGTGCTGCTCATGGCGATGGCCCCGGACAGGGCCAGGGCGGTCTGCCAGGACATCTTCCACAAGGTGGGCGCCATCGCCGCCAGGAACAGCGAACCCCCGGTGGCCAGCACAATGGTCGTCACGACCTGCAGCAGCCCGAGACCAAACACATGGCGGCGCATCGAGCGCAGCTTGGGCAGGTTGAACTCCAGCCCGATCACAAACATCAGGAACACCACACCGAATTCGCCGAGGTGGCGCACGCCATCGGCGTCTTCCGAGAGGGCCAGCGCGTTCGGCCCGATCACCACGCCGACGGCCAGGTAGCCGAGCATGGGCGGCAGCTTGAGCGAGCGGCACGCCACCACGCCGAGCACAGCGGCCAGCAGGTACAGCAGCGTCAGTTCAAGCCCGGTCATCCATCGATGGTAGCTGAAGGCCAGTCACCCATCGTGCGCTCCTGGCGCCGGCACGCGCCGGTATTTCGGGGCGCTCTATAGAATGCGGGCATGAGTTTTGATCCCGCGACTTTCGACCCGGCACAGGCGCTCGCGCTGGCCCACACGACCTTCGAAATCGAAGCGGCCGCGGTTCTGGGCCTGAAAAGCCGGGTCGGCCCCGAGTTTGCGCGCGCAGTGCAACTGGTGCTGCATTGCCGGGGCCGGGTGGTGGTCATGGGCATGGGCAAAAGCGGCCACATCGGGCGCAAGATTGCCGCAACGCTGGCGTCCACCGGCACCCCGGCCATGTTTGTGCATCCGGCCGAGGCCAGCCATGGCGACTTGGGCATGATCACCGCCGTTGACGTGCTGCTGGCCGTGTCCAACAGCGGGGAGGTTGAGGAACTCACGGCCATCCTGCCGGTGATCAAGCGCCAGGGTGTACCCCTCTTGGCCATGACCGGACGAAGCCAGTCCACGCTGGCGCGCCACGCCGACATCGTGCTTGACACCAGTGTTGAAAAGGAGGCTTGCCCGCTGAACCTGG
>CAMLDT010000005.1 GCA_946479075.1 uncultured Polaromonas sp. | reverse complement strand
CCAGCCACCCGCGCCCAGGCTGACAGCCACTCGCTACGCCGACAAGTTATTTACAAAATTCGAAGGAAAAAATCATGTCAGATCCAATGAGAATCCGGGCCCAGGCCCAGGGCGACAAGACCACCGTCCGCGTGCTGGTCAGCCACGAGATGGAAAGCGGCCAGCGCAAGGACGCCTCCGGCAAGGTGGTGCCGGCCTGGTTCATCCAGAACATCAATGCCACGCACAACGGCAAGACCGTCATGAGTGCCCAGTGGGGCCCGGCGGTGTCGAAAAACCCGTTCATGCAATTTGCCTTCAAGGGCGCCAAGGCGGGCGAGAAAGTCATCGTCAACTGGACCGACAACCGGGGTGACAAACGCACCGACGAAGCAGTCATTTCCTGATTTGCAGGTTGCGGCATTCATAAAAACCACGAGGAGCACGCGATGAAATGGAAATTGTTGGGCCTGGCTGCGCTGGGCTTGCTGCCCATGCTGGCAGCCGCACAAAAAACCACGGCGGAAGGTATCGCCGAATACCGGGCCATGCTGGCCGACGGCAACCCGGCCGAGCTGTATGAAGCCAAAGGCGAGGCTTTGTGGAAGCAGGCACGCGGTCCCAAAAATGCCAGCCTTGCACAGTGTGATCTCGGCAAGGGCCCGGGCGTGGTGAAGGGCGCTTTTGTCGAGCTGCCGCGTTATTTCCCCGACACCGCACGCGTGCAGGACCTGGAATCGCGCCTGCTGACCTGCATGGAAACGCTGCAGGGATTCAATGCTGAAACCATTGCCAAAACCCCGTTTGGCCGCGACGAGCAGAAAACCATCGAGTCGCTGGTCGCCTATATCTCGGGCGAGTCGCGTGGCATGAAGTTCAATCTTCCCCAAAGCCATGCCCAGGAAAAACTGATGTATGCGGTTGGCAAGCAGGTGTTTTACCAGCGCGGCGGACCGTATGACTTTTCCTGCGCCTCCTGCCATGGCGCGGACGACAAGCGCGTGCGCCTGCAGGATCTGCCCAACCTGACCAAAAATCCGGGAGCTGGCGACGGCTTTGGCGCCTGGCCGGCTTATCGCGTGTCCAGCGGTGACCTCTGGAGCATGCAGCGCCGCCTCAACGATTGCTACCGCCAGCAGCGCTTTCCCTTCCCTGGCTATACCTCTGACGCCACCATTGCGCTCGGCGTTTTCATGGGTGTGAACGGCAAGGGCGCTGTCTCCACGGCGCCGGCCCTCAAGCGTTGAACAGAACAGGAAGCATGATGATGAAAAAAATCTACACGCAAGCCGGGCTTGCCGCCCTGACCGTGCTGCTGGCCAGCTGCGCCACCGCGCCTTCGCAGCAGGATGTTGACGCAGCCACGCAGCGGGTCATGAAGTCTTCTTTTCGCGAGCAGGGCATCGCCAAGCTGAGCTGGCTGAAGCAGGACGCCTCCAACAAGGCCTGCTCTGAAGCCCAGGGCAAACCGCTGGATGACAAGCTGGCCAAGTCCATCGAGGAAGCCAACCTGAAAACCGTGAAGATGCCTTCCGACGGCAAGTTCATCGGCGACTGGAAAGAGGGCGAAAAAATCGCGCAAAACGGCCGCGGCATGACCTGGAGCGACAAGCCCGGTTCGGTCAACGGCGGCAGCTGCTACAACTGCCACCAGATCAGCAAGGAGGAGTTGTCCTTCGGCTCCATAGGACCCAGCCTTTACAACTACGGCAAGCTGCGAGGCGTGAGTGATCCTGCCGCCGCTGGCAGCAAACCCATCGTGGAATACACCTGGGGCAAGCTGTGGAACTCCAAGGCTTACAACGCCTGCTCCGGCATGCCACGTTTTGGGCACGCGGGCATCCTGAATGAAAAGCAGTTGCGCGATGTGATGGCGCTGCTGCTGGATCCCCAGTCGCCCGTGAACAAGTGACCCCCTGAGAGTTATTGGTCATTTCTGCCTGTAGCCCTTGTCCAGCGGGCGCAGGCAGCTATCAAATTTATAGTAAATCGCCCACAGGCCTGCTTCGACAGGCCGGATCAAGCACGCCATGAATCTGTCCCGCCGCGAGTTTTCGAGTGTCATGGCCGCCGCACTGGCTGCCGGCTTTCCGCTGCACCGTGAAGCCAGCGCCGCCCAGTCGGGGGTGGCCTACAACGTGCCGCGGACGGGCAATGTGCATCTGCTGCACATGACCGACTGCCATGCGCAGCTGATGCCGCTGTATTTCCGCGAGCCGTCGGTGAATCTTGGCGTGGGTGACATGCAGGGCAGGCTGCCGCATCTGGTGGGTCAGCACATGCTCAAAGCTGCGCACCTCAAGGCCAACACACCTGAGGCGCACGCCTTCACCTATCTGAACTTCGAGCGCGCCGCGCAGCAGTACGGCAAGGTCGGGGGCTTCGCGCATCTGGCGACGCTGGTCAAGCAGCTCAAGGCCAGCCGTCCGGGCGCCTTGCTGCTCGATGGTGGCGACACCTGGCAGGGCAGCGCCACCGCTCTGTGGACCCAGGGCCAGGACATGGTGGATGCGGCCAAGCTGCTCGGTGTGGACGTGATGACCGGCCACTGGGACTTCACCTATGGCGAAGAGCGCATCAAGACGATTGTGGAGAAAGACTTTGCCGGCAAGGTCGATTTTGTCGCGCAAAACGTCAAGACCGCCGATTTCGGCGACCCGGTGTTCAAGCCTTATGTCATCAAGGAAATGAACGGCGTGGCTGTCGCCATCGTCGGCCAGGCCTTTCCCTACACGCCGATTGCCAATCCGGCCTGGCTCACGCCGAACTGGAGTTTCGGCATCCGTGAAAACGAGATGCAGGAGACGGTCAACGAGGCGCGCGCCAAGGGTGCGCAGGCCGTGGTGCTGCTGAGCCACAACGGCATGGACGTGGACCTCAAGATGGCCTCACGCGTGACCGGCATCGACGCCATTCTGGGCGGCCACACCCACGATGGTGTGCCGGTGCCGGTGACCGTCAAGAACCCCGGCGGCCAGACCATCGTCACCAACGCCGGCAGCAATGGCAAGTTCCTCGGTGTGCTGGACCTCGACGTCAAGGACAAAAAGGTCGTCGGCTTCAATTACCGCCTGCTGCCGGTGTTCTCCCGAATGCTGCCTGCCGATCCGGCCATGAGCCAGTTGATCGCCGGCATTCGCGCGCCTTATGAGGCCAAACTGGCTGAAAAACTGGCGGTCACCGAAGGCACGCTGTTTCGCCGTGGCAACTTCAACGGCAGCTTCGACCAGCTGATCCTCGATGCCCTGATGGAAGTCCGCGGCGCCGAGATCGCGTTCTCCCCCGGGTTCCGCTGGGGCACCTCGCTGCTGCCAGGCCAGGCCATCACGCGTGAACACGTGATGGACCAGACCGCCATCACCTACCCGTGGACCACCTTGACCGACATCCGTGGCGACATGATCAAGACCATTCTTGAAGACGTGGGTGACAATCTGTTCAACCCCGACCCCTACTACCAGCAGGGCGGCGACATGGTGCGTGTCGGCGGCCTCAGCTACACCTGTGAGCCCGGCGCCAAAATGGGCTCACGCATACAAAACATGCGGCTCAAGGGCCAACTCATCGAGGCCGACAAGACCTACAAGGTGGCCGGCTGGGCCCCAGTGGCCGAGGCCAGCAAAAATGCCGGGCCACCGGCCTGGGAGGTGGTGGAGACTTATCTGCAGGCCAAAAAAGTCATCAAGCCGCCCAAACTCAATTTGCCCGCCCTGGTGGGCGTTGCCGGCAATCCCGGCCTGGCCTGACGCCGCAGCGCGCAACACAGGCGCTTGACTGCCGCGTGACAAAACCCGGGCACCCGTGGGGTGGCCCGGGTTTCGCCGTTTGGGCATTCGGTGGCACAATTGAGCTGTTTCTGAAGGCCCTTCCTTGCCACAGTCGCATCCGCTAATCGGTCCAGCCGTGTTGCGGAAGGTTAATCAACCAGCCACATCCTGCTGTGGCCAGCTAATGTTTCCTCAAGGGAAACGGAGGTCAGCGTAATGAGTTCAGTCCCGGCGGCGTCGTCCGTCTATTCGGCCTATCAAGGCAACACCTATCTCTTCGGCGGCAACGCGCCCTATGTCGAAGAGATGTACGAAAACTACCTCGCCAACCCCGGCAGCGTGCCCGACAACTGGCGCGAGTATTTCGACGCCCTGCAACACGTGCCCGCCGTTGACGGCAGCAATGCCAGGGACGTGCCGCACCTGCCCGTCGTTAACGCCTTTGCCGAGCGTGCCAAGCAGGGCCAGACCCGCGTGGTCGTCGCCAGCGGTGCCGATTCCGAAATGGGCCGCAAGCGCACCGCTGTCCAGCAACTGATCGCCGCCTACCGCAACGTCGGCGCCCGCTGGGCCGACCTGGACCCGCTCAAACGCGCCGAACGCGACAACATTCCCGAGCTTGATCCGTCCTTCTACGGTTTCAGCGATGCCGACCAGGAAACGGTGTTCAACACCAGCAACACCTTTTTCGGCAAGGAGACCATGAGCCTGCGCGAGCTGCTCAATGCACTGCGCGAAACCTACTGCGGCACCATCGGTGCCGAGTACATGTACATGACCGACCAGGCGCAAAAGCGCTGGTGGCAGCAAAAGCTCGAAAGCATCCGCAGCAAGCCCAACCTCAGCAAGGAAAAGAAACTCCACATCCTGGACCGCCTGAGCGCGGCCGAAGGCCTGGAGCGTTTCCTGCACACCAAATACGTCGGCCAGAAGCGCTTCTCGCTCGAAGGCGGCGAGAGTTTCATCGCCAGCATGGACGAACTGATCCAGCGCGGCGGCAGCATCGGCATCAAGGAAATCGTGATCGGCATGGCCCACCGCGGCCGCCTGAACGTGCTGGTCAATTCGCTGGGCAAGGTGCCGGCCAACCTGTTTGCCGAGTTCGACCACACTGCGCCGGAAGACCTGCCCAGCGGTGACGTCAAGTACCACCAGGGCTTCAGCTCCGACGTGACCACCCCTGGCGGGCCGGTGCACCTGAGCCTGGCTTTCAACCCCTCGCACCTCGAAATCGTCAACCCGGTGGTCGAAGGTTCGGTGCGCGCCCGCATGGACCGCCGTGCTGATCCCAAGGGCCTGCAGGTGCTGCCGGTGCTGGTGCACGGCGATGCGGCTTTTGCCGGGCAGGGCGTGGTCATGGAAACGCTGGCGCTGGCCGAAACGCGCGGTTACTCCACCGGCGGCACGGTGCACATCGTGATCAACAACCAGATCGGCTTCACCACCAGCGACCCGCGCGACAGCCGTTCCACGCTGTATTGCACCGATGTCGTGAAGATGATCGAGGCGCCGGTGTTGCACGTCAACGGCGACGACCCGGAAGCCGTGGTGCTGGCCACGCAACTGGCGCTGGAGTTCCGCATGGAATTCCAGAAAGACGTGGTGGTTGACATCATCTGTTTCCGCAAGCTCGGTCACAACGAGCAGGACACGCCTGCGCTGACCCAGCCGCTGATGTACAAAAAAATTGCCCAGCATCCGGGCACGCGCAAGCTGTACGCCGACAAGCTGTCGGCCCAGGGCCTGGGCGAGACGCTGGGCGACGACATGGTCAAGGCCGTGCGCGCTGCCCTGGACGCCGGCAAGAGCACTTTTGACCCGGTGGTAACCAACTTCAAGAGCAACTACGCGGTGGACTGGAGTCCTTACCTTGGCAAGAAGTGGACCGACGCCGGTGACACCGCCATCCCCATGGCCGAGTGGAAACGCCTGGCTGAAAAGGTCAGCACGATTCCCGCGACCGTGACGGCGCACCAGCTGGTCAAGAAGGTGTACGACGACCGCGCGGCCATGGGACGCGGCGACATCCCGGTCGATTGGGGCATGGGCGAGCACATGGCATTCGCTTCGCTGGTCGCCAGTGGCTACCCGGTGCGCCTGTCGGGTGAGGATTGCGGGCGCGGTACGTTCACGCACCGCCATGCCGTGATTCATGACCAGAACCGTGAAAAGTTCGACACCGGCACCTATGTGCCACTGCAAAACGTGGCCGACAACCAGGCGCCGTTTGTGGTGATCGACTCCATCCTGTCCGAAGAAGCCGTCCTGGCTTTCGAGTACGGTTACGCGTCCAACGACCCCAACACGCTGGTGATCTGGGAAGCCCAGTTCGGAGATTTTGCCAATGGTGCGCAGGTCGTGATCGACCAGTTCATCGCGTCCGGCGAAGTGAAGTGGGGCCGTGTCAACGGCTTGACGCTGATGCTGCCGCACGGCTACGAAGGGCAGGGCCCGGAGCACAGCTCGGCGCGCCTGGAGCGTTTCATGCAACTGTCGGCCGACACCAACATGCAGGTGGTGCAGCCGACAACGGCCAGCCAGATCTTCCACGTGTTGCGCCGCCAGATGGTGCGCAACCTTCGCAAGCCGCTGGTCATCATGACGCCCAAGTCCCTGCTGCGCAACAAGGACGCCACCTCGCCGCTGAGCGAGTTCACCAAAGGAAGCTTCCAGACGGTGATTCCGGACAGCCGCGAGCTCAAGGCCGACAAGGTCAAGCGCGTGATCGCCTGTTCCGGCAAGGTCTATTACGACCTGGCCAAAAAGCGCGAGGAAAAAGGCGCGGACGATGTGGCCATCATTCGTGTCGAGCAGCTGTATCCCTTCCCGCACAAGGCATTTGCGGGTGAGCTCAAGAAGTACCCCAACCTGAGCGAGGTCGTGTGGTGCCAGGACGAGCCGCAAAACCAGGGCGCCTGGTTCTTTGTGCAGCACTACATCCACGAGAACATGTCTGAAGGCCAGAAGCTGGGTTACTCCGGGCGCGCCGCGTCTGCCTCGCCGGCTGTCGGCTACTCGCACCTGCACCAGGAGCAGCAAAAGGCCCTGGTGGACGGCGCCTTCGGCAAGCTCAAGGGCTTCATCCTGACCAAATAAAAACGGTTGCCCGCTGCGGCGGGCGGTCCGAACCCACAACCCCGAAAGAATTCACATGGCTACCGTAGAAGTTAAAGTCCCCCAGCTGTCCGAGTCCGTCGCCGAAGCGACCATGCTTCAGTGGAAGAAAAAGGTCGGTGACAGCATCGCCATCGACGAAATCCTGATCGAGATCGAAACCGATAAAGTGGTGCTCGAAGTGCCGGCCCCGGCCGCTGGCGTGTTGTCCGAAATCCTGGTGGCCGATGGCGGTACCGTGACGGCCGAACAGTTGATCGCCAAAATCGACACCGAAGGCAAGGCCGCTGCTGCGCCCGCGGCGGCGGCTGCAGCACCTGCGCCAGCCGCGTCCACACCGGCGCCGGCGCCTGCTCCCGCAGCAAGCGGCGGCAGCATGGCCGGCGTGGCCATGCCTGCGGCGGCCAAACTGATGGCGGACAACCAGCTGGCGTCCGGCTCGGTGGCCGGCACGGGCAAAGATGGTCGCGTCACCAAGGGTGATGTGCTGGGTGCAGTGGCTGCTCCCAAATCAGTAGCGCCATCTTCAATACCAACGGGGGCTCCCACCACTTCCTTGCCTCAAGTCGCAGCCCCGGCGAAGGCGGACGACCTGGGTGATCGCCCTGAGCAACGCGTGCCGATGAGCCGCCTGCGCGCCCGTATTGCCGAGCGTCTGCTGCAGTCGCAATCGACCAACGCCATCCTGACCACCTTCAACGAGGTCAACATGGCGCCGGTGATGGAGATGCGCAAGAAGTTCCAGGACCAGTTCACCAAGGAACACGGCGTCAAGATCGGCTTCATGAGCTTTTTCGTCAAGGCCGCCGTTCACGCACTGAAGAAATTCCCGGTCATCAATGCATCTGTGGACGGCAACGACATCGTCTACCACGGTTACTTCGACATCGGTATCGCCGTCGGCTCGCCGCGCGGCCTGGTGGTGCCCATTTTGCGCAATGCCGACCAGATGAGTTTTGCCGATATCGAGAAGAAAATTGCCGAGTTCGGCAAGAAGGCGCAGGAAGGCAAACTCGGCATCGAGGACATGACCGGGGGCACCTTCTCCATCTCCAACGGCGGCACGTTTGGTTCCATGATGTCCACGCCCATCATCAACCCGCCGCAGTCGGCCATCCTGGGCGTGCATGCGACCAAGGACCGCGCTGTTGTGGAAAACGGCCAGGTGGTGGTGCGCCCGATGAACTACCTGGCCATGAGCTACGACCACCGCATCATCGACGGCCGCGAAGCCGTGCTGGGCCTGGTGGCCATGAAGGAAGCGCTGGAAGATCCGGCCCGCCTGCTGTTTGATATTTAAAGCTACTGCGCGACCTCATGGCGGCGTTGCGGGTCCTGTTCGTGCAATCCTCACGTACCTGAGTACGTTCCGGTTGCCCGCCACCCGCGCCTTGCCCTGAGGCCGCTCGCTACGCTTTCAACCAAGGAATCAACATGTCCAAACAATTCGACGTCATCGTCATCGGTGGCGGCCCCGGCGGCTATATTGCCGCCATCCGCGCCGCGCAACTGGGTTTTAACGTCGCTTGTATCGACGAGTGGAAAAACGCCAAGGGCGGCCCGGCCCTCGGTGGCACCTGCACCAATGTCGGCTGCATCCCCTCCAAGGCGCTGCTGCAGTCATCCGAGCATTTTGACCACGCCAGCCACCACTTTGCTGAGCATGGCATTGAGGTCAAGGGCCTGGGCCTGGATGTCGCCAAGATGCTGGCCCGCAAGGACACCGTGGTCAAGCAGAACAACGACGGCATCGTTTACCTGTTCAAAAAAAACAAGGTCACCTTTTTCCATGGCCGCGGCTCGTTTGCCGCAGCGAAGGATGGCCTGTACGACATCCAGGTGGCCGGTGCGGCCGAAGAAAACATTTCCGGCAAACACATCATCGTGGCCACGGGCTCCAATGCACGTGCCTTGCCGGGTGCGCCTTTCGATGAAGAGAACATCCTGTCGAACGACGGTGCCCTGCGCATCGGCGCCGTGCCGAAAAAGCTGGGCCTGATCGGTTCCGGCGTCATCGGCCTGGAGATGGGCTCGGTCTGGCGCCGCCTGGGCGCTGAGGTCACGGTGCTGGAAGGCCTGCCGACTTTCCTGGGTGCGGTGGACCAGCAGATCGCCAAGGAAGCCAAAAAAGCGTTTGACAAGCAGGGCCTCAAAATTGCGCTCGGCGTGAAGGTGGGCGAGGTCACGAGCAGCAAAAAGGGCGTGAGTGTGGCCTACACCGACGCCAAGGGCGACGCCCAGACCCTGGAGGTGGACAAACTGATCATCTCCATCGGGCGGGTCGCCAACACCCAGGGCCTCAACCCTGAGGCCGTGGGCCTGAAGCTCGACGAGCGTGGTGCGGTGGTGGTTGACGACGAATGCAAGACCAGCTTGCCCAATGTCTGGGCCATCGGCGACGTGGTCCGCGGACCGATGCTGGCGCACAAGGCCGAGGAGGAGGGCGTGGCGGTGGCCGAGCGCATCGCGGGCCAGCATGGCCACGTCAACTTCAACACCATTCCCTGGGTGATTTACACCAACCCCGAAATCGCCTGGGTCGGCCAGACCGAGGAACAGCTGAAGGCGGCGGGCCGGGCCTACAAGGCGGGCACGTTCCCCTTCATGGCCAATGGCCGCGCGCGCGCGCTGGGCGACACCACCGGCATGGTCAAGATGCTGGCCGATGCCGCCACCGACGAGATCCTGGGCGTGCACATCGTCGGGCCCATGGCCAGCGAACTGATCGCGGAATGTGTGGTGGCCATGGAATTCCGCGCCAGCTCGGAAGACATCGCCAGGATCTGCCATGCCCACCCTTCGCTCAGTGAAGCAACCAAGGAAGCGGCCCTGGCCGTCGACAAACGCACGCTGAATTTCTGAGCGCGCGGGTCAAGGCCACGATGTCCGTCACTTCGGAGTACGCGTCCGAGCTGAAGACAAGAGGGTATGTCAGCGACCCGGCGCAGTTGCGTGCGGTTGCTGCACTGGAGCGTTGCGCCAGTGAATGGGCCGCCTTCAAGGAAAAGCGCTCCAATCCGCTGAAAAAGCTGATCAACCGTCCGGATATCCCGCGCGGTGTCTATATGCATGGCGGGGTGGGGCGCGGCAAGAGCTTCCTGATGGACTGCTTTTACAACGCGGTCCCGCTCAAGCGCAAAACGCGGCTGCACTTTCACGAGTTCATGCGGGAAGTGCACCGTGAGTTGCGCGACCTGCAGGGCATGGCCAATCCGCTGGACGAGCTGGGCAGGCGCATTGCAAAACGCTACCGCCTGATCTGTTTTGATGAGTTCCACGTGGCAGACATCACCGATGCGATGATTCTGCATCGCCTCCTGAGCGCGCTGTTTGACAACGGTGTCGGATTTGTCACCACGTCCAATTTTCATCCCGACGAGCTGTATCCCAACGGCATGCACCGGGAGCGTATCCTGCCGGCTATTGACCTGCTCAAGGAACATCTCGAAGTCCTGAGTGTGGACAACGGCACCGACTACCGCCGGCGCACGCTGGAGCAGGTCCGGCTGTACCACACGCCGCTCGGGCCTCAGGCCGACGCGGAAATGAAGGAAACTTTCGAACGCCTGGCCGAGTCCCAGGACGAGTCGCCCGTGTTGCAGATCGAGTCACGCCAGATCCACGCACGGCGCAAGGCCGGTGGGGTCGTGTGGTTTGATTTCAAAACCCTGTGCGGCGGGCCACGGTCCCAGAACGACTATCTGGAAATTGCCAGTCAGTTCCACACGGTGTTGCTCAGTGATGTACCGTATATGCCGGTTCGCATGGCTTCAGAAGCCCGGCGCTTTACCTGGCTGATCGACGTGCTTTACGACCGCCGGGTCAAATTGATCATGTCGGCGGAGGTTCTGCCAGAAGCGTTGTATACCGAAGGGCCCCTGGCCCATGAGTTTCCCCGGACGGTTTCCAGGCTCAATGAAATGCAATCGGCCGAATTTCTGGCGACTGAACGGCGTGACGTGGATACCACCTTGACATGAAAAAAGTACTTTTCTCAGTGTTTGCGGCAACCCTGTGCATGACGGCCGGCGCCCAGCCTGCCGATGATGTCTCGGCGGCCATTGAACGTGAGCGTGTACGCATCAATACCGAGCGTGCTGTCCTGGAAGCGCGTTTTGACGGTGAAGAGGCCGCCTGCTACAACAAATTCTTTGTCAACAGTTGCCCCAAGGAGAGCCAGTCGCGCCGGCGCGAGGCCATGGCACTTTTGCGGCTGCAGGAAGTGGCGCTCAATGACCGGGAGCGTAAGGAAAAAGCCGCCGCTCAGATCCGCAAGACAGAGGAGAAGTCTTCTCCCCAAGCCCTGCAGGAGGCCGCAGACCGGCGCAACCAGGCTTTGCGGGAGACGCTGGAACGCGCGGAACGGGCACAGCAAAAGGCCGAAGAGCGGGGCACGATGAAGCAAAACGAAGCAACCAATGCCGCGGATGCCGCGAACAAGCTCAAGGGGTCCCAGGAAAGAGCCAAGGCGCGTGAAGACAAGAAAGCCAGCATCGCCGAAGAAGTCGAAAGGTATAACGAGAAGCAGCAGCAGGTCAGGGAGCGAAAGGCCAGTCGAGCCCAAAAGCAGCGTGAACAGACCAAGCCGCCGGCCGCCCCCTTGCCTACGCCGCCTTGATGGTCAGTCGAGCGCTTCGAGCTTGACGATCACCAAAGAAAGATTGTCCCCGCCACCATGGGCGCGGGATCTGGCTTTCTGAATCAGGAATTCAGTCGCTTCCCGCGGTGAGAGCATGGACAGCGCCGAACCCATTTCACTGGGACTGAAGTAGTGCCAGACCCCGTCGCTGCAGGCGATCAATGCATCCCCTGGGCGCAGTTGCGGAATGTAATGCTGGGTGACGGGCGGCGCTTCCTCCGTCCCGAGGCAGCCCATGAGGATATTGGACTGCGGATGGACGTTGGCTTCCTCTTCGGTGATTTCACCTTTGTCGACAAGGGTCTGCACATACGAGTGATCGATGGTCCGTTTGACCAGCTTGGCGCCATGGAAGTGGTAGACACGCGAATCCCCGGCGTGCACCCAGTGGCAATCCCCGGCAGGGTTGATCAAAAAAGCAGCCAGGGTGCTGTGCGGTTCCTGCTCCGCTGAAATGGCCGTCAGCTTGATGACGGTGTGCGCTTCCTCAACCAGTTGTTTGAGCATGGCTGCCGGGTCATCGCTGGCCGGCGAGTAGCGTTCAAACAGCTGTTTGGCGGTCATCATCACCTGATCCGACGCCTTGCGCCCACCGCTGCGTCCCCCCATGCCATCGGCGACGATGCCGAGCATGCAGCCCGCAATGCGTGGATGGCTGATCAGGGCCACCTGATCCTGCTGATAGTCGCGGTCACCCTTGTGAATGCCGGTGGACGCTGTGATTCGATAACCTTTGGACATCTTGGCGTGGGTCGAGTCATGTGGACTCGATTTATCTCCGTATTCGACGTATTATCAGACGAAGCAGCCCGCGTGGATGAAAAACATTGGACCTGAATTTACACTCCCCGCAGCGCCGGCTGATTGATCTCAAGATCGAACACGCGGACCTCAATGTGCTCGTCGATATCACCTCGCATGCCATTCCCATCAATGAGCTGATGCTCAGGCGCCTGAAAAAACGGCGTCTGCTGCTGCGCGACCAGATCGCCCAGCTGGAGTTTTTGCTGAATCCTCCCGAGCCTGCCTGATGAACCTGGCGTCTCAAGTGCTGGCGGCTTTTGCCCCTGACGGCGTGTTGTCGCGCGCCACCGATCACTTTGTTCCGCGGAGCGGGCAGACCGACATGGCGCTCGGTGTGGCACAAGCCATCGAAGGGGCCTACCCGTTGGTGGTCGAGGCAAGCACCGGCGTTGGCAAAACTTTTTCCTACCTGGTGCCAGCGCTGCTCAGTGGTGAACGGGTGCTGCTTTCCACCGCGACCAAGGCTTTGCAGGATCAGTTGTTCGGGCGCGATTTGCCCGCCCTCGTCAAGGCGTTGGGTGTGCCCGTCAGCACCGCGCTGCTGAAGGGGCGCGGCAGCTACCTGTGCCTGCACCGCATGGAGATGGCCCGCCACGACCCGGCTTTCCCCGAGCGGACTTCCCTGGCTGCGCTCGCGAAGGTTGAGAAGTGGGCGCAGGCGACCGCCACCGGCGACCTGGCTGAATTGCCTGGCCTGGATGAACGCTCGCCGGTGATTCCCTGGGTCACCTCCACGCGTGAAAATTGCCTCGGGTCACAGTGCCCGCGTTTTCGTGCATGTCATGTCAACCAGGCGCGCCGCGAAGCCATGGCTGCCGACGTCGTGGTGATCAACCATCACCTGTTCTTTGCGGACCTCACGGTGCGGGAGTCGGGAATGGCCGAGCTGCTGCCCACGGTGCGCGTTGCGATTTTTGACGAAGCACACCAGCTCAATGAAACCGGCGTGCAGTTCCTTGGCAAGACCCTGTCCACGGGGCAGTTGCTCGATTTTTCGCGCGACCTGCTGGCCACCGGCCTGCAACTGGGGCGCGGCCTGGTGGACTGGCAGACGCTTTCCGGCGCCACCGAGCATGCCGCACGCGATCTGCGTTTGTGTGTCGGCAAGGCTTACCCGGGCAGCAAGCTGCGCTGGAATGAGGCGGTGCCCGAAGCGCTGGATGCAAACGCCTGGGTGGCGGCGCTGTCAGCGCTCGGCGAGGCGTTGCGTGCTGCCTGTGAAGGCTTGGAAAGCGTCACCGAGATCGCCCCCGACTTCGTCCGCCTGCACGAGCGCGCACACGAGTTGTCAGACAGGGCGCGGGCTTTTGCGGTGCCTCCCGAGCCGGGTGGCGTCCGCTGGCTGGATGTGGGCACGCAACTGCGTCTGGTGGAGTCCCCGATGGACATCTCGAAAGCGATTCACGTGCGGGTGTTTGGCGACTCTGCGGCAGCAGCGAAGTCCTGGATTTTCACTTCGGCCACGCTGGGCGACGATGACCGACTGAGCTGGTTCACCGGGCCCTGCGGGCTGGCGGAGGCAACGGTGTTGCGCGTCGGCAGCCCTTTCGACTACGCGCGGCAAGCTGCTTTTTATGTTCCGCGAAGCTTTCCCAAGCCGGCCGATCCGGGGCACACGGCCGCGGTGACTGCATACGCCGCGCGGTGGGCGCGCCGGCTCGGCGGGCGAACCATGGTGCTCACCACCACGCTGCGCGCCTTGCGCGCCATCGGCGACGCGCTTCAGGGGGTGTTTGAGGGGGCCGGCGATATCGAGGTGCTGGTACAGGGGGCGTTGCCGAAGCGGGTGCTGATCGAACGCTTTCGCCAGGGTGCAGGCGGTGGCGGACGCGCTTGTGTGCTGGTGGCGTCGGCGTCATTCTGGGAAGGCATCGACGTGCCCGGCGACGCGTTGCAACTGGTCATCATCGACAAGCTGCCGTTTCCGCCGCCCAACGATCCCATGGTGGAGGCCAGGGCGCGAGTGCTTGAAGCGCAAGGAAAAAGCGCCTTCAACGACTATTTTCTTCCCGAAGCTGCCGTGGCGCTGAAGCAGGGGGCCGGCCGGCTGATCCGCCGCGAGACCGATCAGGGGGTGCTGGTGATTTGCGACAGCCGGCTGGCTGTCATGGGTTACGGCAAGCGTCTGTTGCGGGCGCTGCCGCCGATGCAGCGGCTGGCGTCGGAAGAGGAACTGAACGAACGCCTGGATCTGCTTACCAGAAGCGATACCACGGCGTTTCAACCGACCTGAAACCCTTGGTCAGGTATTCGCTCTGCGGATAGCTCTTTTCCATCACGCGTTTGGTGTCGTCGCGCAGTTGGGCCATGCCCAGCGCGTCGTAGGACTTGTAGAGGATGAACAGTGCGTCCTCCAGCACCGGCACATCCCGGTACTCGGTCAGGGCGGTCTGGGCCCGGTTGATGGCCGAAATGTAGGCGCCGCGGGTGTAGTAATAACGCGCCACATGGACTTCATACTGTGCCAGCGAATTGACGATATAGGTCATGCGCAGACGGGCATCGGCCGAGTACTTTGACTCCGGAAAGCGGTTGACCAGGCCCTTGAAGGCTTCGAAGGATTCCTTGGCCGCTTTCTGGTCACGCTCCGACAAATCCTGCTTGTACAGGAAGCTGAACAGGCCAAGGTTGTCGTTGAAGCTCACCAGGCCTTTGAGGTAAAGGGCGTAATCGATGGCCGGGCTGGACGGGTGCAGTTTCATGAACCGGTCCAGCGTCGCCTGGGCTTGGGCTGGTTCTTCGCCTTTGTACTGGGCATAGGCCTTTTCGAGCTGGGCCTGCTGGGCCAGCGGGGTGCCGGCGGCACGGCCTTCAAGCTTTTCAAACAGCGGAATGGCTTTGTCGTAGGCGCCGGAGTTCGCTTCGTCGCGGGCTTCCGCGTAGATCTTGTTGGGACTCCAGGCGGCGGTCGGGTCCTTGACGGTCGTCGAAGAGCAGGCGGACAGCAGCGCAACGCAAGCCAGCAGGGCTGCCGCGAGAGGAGAGGTGGCGGGAACAACCGATAATTTGGTGGAAAACATCGCAATTGATCCTGTTAATGACTGATTCTGTGCAAAGCAAATTGATTATATCGAGCACCCATGCCGCAGAGGATCTGTCCGACGAGATCGTCGACGAGCTGGAGGCTGGTGCGGCTTTCGAGTTGCGCCGCGTGACCGTGCCTGCGAGCAGCCACGGTGCGCGCCTGGACCGTGCGCTGGCACTGGCAGTACCGGAATTTTCCCGCAGTTATCTGCAGCAGCTCATCGAAGCCGGGGCCGTGCAGCTCGATGGCACGGCACTCGCCAAGTCGTCGGCACGGGTGAAAGCCGGTCATGCGCTGCAAATCGAACTCAAGCCAACGCCGCAAAGTCAGGCATTCAAGCCAGAAAGCATGGCGCTGGACATCGTTTTTGAAGACGAACACTTGATGGTGGTCAACAAGCCTGCGGGTCTGGTGGTGCACCCTGCACCCGGCAACTGGAGCGGCACGCTGCTCAATGGCCTGCTCGGCCGTGACCCCGAGGCCGGTTTGCTGCCCCGCGCCGGTATCGTGCACCGGCTGGACAAGGACACCAGCGGCCTGATGGTGGTGGCGCGCAAACGCCAGGTCATGGATCAGCTGGTGACCATGATTGCGGCCCGCACGGTCGCCCGTGAATACCTGGCGCTGGCCCATGGCGACTGGCAGGGGCCGGCCGCGCGACAGGTGGAGGAGCCCATCGGCCGTGATCCGCGCAACCGCCTGCGCATGGCAGTGGTCGATCTGGAAAAGACCTCCGGCAAGAGCGCCTCCACCGGCATTTTCCGGCTGGCCAGCGGGGGCGGGTTTTGCCTGGTCCGTTGCAGGTTGCAAACCGGCCGCACCCATCAGATCCGTGTGCATATGGCCGCCATCGGCCATCCGCTGGTGGGCGACGCAGTGTATGGCGGCCGTCCAACAGCCGGACTGGAGCGGCAGGCCTTGCATGCATGCCGTCTGGCGTTTGAGCACCCGGTCACAGGGCAGGCGCTGGAGTTCCTGTCGCCCATGCCAGCGGACCTTGCCGCGGCCGTGGCCGGCGTGGGGCTGGGATACAATCAAAGCCAGTAGTTTTCTGCTACCCCGCACATGGCGCGCCCTGATGAAGTGCTTGCGCATGAATGTGAACTGCGCTGCCCGGCGCCCTGACCCTCGATTATTTTCGGAACCAAGACCATGAATACGACGGATGCGAAGCGCGTCCTCGAAACGGCACTCATTTGCGCGCAGCAGCCTTTGCCTGTGCGCGACATGGGTGTTTTGTTCAACGGGGCAATCACGGCCGATACCCTCAAGCTGCTGCTTGAAGAGCTGCAAAACGACTGGGCGGCGCGGGGCGTGGAGCTGGTTCATGTGGCCACTGGCTGGCGTTTTCAGAGCCGTCCCGAGATGCGCGAGTTCCTGGACCGGCTGCATCCGGAAAAGCCGCCGCGCTACACGCGGGCCACGCTTGAAACGCTGGCCATCATTGCCTACCGGCAGCCGGTGACGCGTGGCGACATGGAGGACATCCGTGGCGTGACCATCAACAGCATGATCCTCAAGCAGCTTGAGGACCGGGGCTGGGTGGAGGTCATCGGGCACCGTGAAACGGTGG
Organism: uncultured Polaromonas sp.; assembly: GCA_946479075.1. The sequence continues at coordinate 23,386 of CAMLDT010000005.1, read as the reverse complement.
GACGGCCCGGCTTGTACGCCACAACGCGGCAATTTCTCGATGACCTGGGGATTGAATCGCTGGACCAGCTGCCGGCCATGGACAGCGCCGGCAGCCAGGCATCGATGCTGGAGCAGATTGAATTCGGGCTCGCAGGCGCGCCTGGGGCCGATGAGCTTGTGGTGCTGGAAGACGCCCCGGCGCTGCTTGCCGAAAGCGATGAAGCCGGTATCGAACCCAAGGCCGCTGTCCCCTCGGTTTCGGCAAGCCCCGAAGCCGTTGAATCGTCCGGATCGGCCAGCCCTGCGCATGCGGAAGGTGTGTCGGACCTGTTGCCGCCGGACCCCACATCCCCCGACCCCCACGCCTGAAGCCACCCGTATGAACTCCAACGACGATCCGGCTGCGGCCGTCCCGGCCTCCCAGATTGAAGAGCCAAACAAGGCTCCAGCCCACACCGGACAGGCGCAGACAGCTCCTGATTTGATAGCAAGTGCCGAGCTTGCCAGTGGCTCGGAAGCTGCTTCACCCGGTCATGGTCAGCCCCAGGGGGCGGCCGCAGAAAATCGTTTTGACGATGTGGTGACGGGTAAATTTGATGCCGACGAGGAAGACATCGCGCTGGAGCTGCCCAAGCGTGTGTTGCTGCCTCAGCCGGAAACACCCAAGTTGCACAAGGTGCTGGCGCAGGCGGGGCTGGGTTCGCGGCTCGAAATGGAGCAACTCATCCTCGAGGGGCGAATTTCCGTCAATGCCGAGCCAGCGCACATCGGCCAGCGCATCCAGTTCGGTGACACGGTCAAAGTCAATGGCAAGCCGATCCGGGTCCGCATTGATCCGCCGCCGGCACGCGTGATTGCCTACCACAAGCCTTCCGGGGAAGTGGTTTCGCATGACGATCCGCAGAACCGGCCGACGGTGTTCCGCAAGTTGCCCAAGCTGTTTCAGGGCAAGTGGCAGTCGGTGGGGCGACTGGACCTGAATACCGAAGGCCTGCTGCTGCTGACGAGTTCGGGGGAACTCGCCAACAAGCTGATGCATCCGCGTTTCGGCCTGGAGCGCGAATACGCGGTCCGGGTGCTGGGGGCTCTGAACAACGAAGAAAAGAAGCGCCTGCTCGACGGCGTGCAGCTCGATGATGGCATGGCGCAATTCAGCACCATCGAGGCCGGCGGAGGCGAGGGCGCCAATTGCTGGTACCGCGTGACGATTTCCGAGGGCCGGAACCGCGAAGTACGCCGCATGTTCGAGGCCGTCGGCCATGCCGTCAGCCGGCTGATCCGCATCCGTTACGGCGCCGTGGTTTTGCCGCGCGGACTCAAGCGGGGCGCGTTTGTGGAGCTTGACGAGCGTGACATCGGGGCCCTCACCAGCGCGGTTGGCCGCTCGGAGTCGCGCGCCGATCCACGCGGGCCGAAAGCCGCGGCCGTTTCCGGAGATGGCGGGGGTGACCCGCGCCCGGGGCGTGGTCCGCGCCGCAACGAAAAAACGCGCGGCGGCCGGGGGCGCCCCGATGCGGGCGCTGGCCGGCCGGCTGACCAGGCGCAGGCACCGGCCCCTGGCCACGACGATGGCGATCAACCCGGACCGCATGAGTTCCAGCCGCCGATGCCGCGCAAAGACACGCCGCGCGACGGCAACCGGCGACGCGGCAGCAAGGGGCGTGGGCCTGGCGGTGGCAACGGGGGACCCTCCCGTGCCGGATCACCCGCAAATTTTGGGGGCAATGCTGCGCAGGGTTCGCGGCGCCGTGACGATGGTGGCGGGCGCGGCGACCGGTCCGACAAAGGCCCTGGCGGCGCGCAGCCCGATCCCATGAAAACGTCTTTCGGCTATATCGGTGCCGACACCTTCACGCGCCAGCGCCAGGCCCAGGGCCAGCGCCGCGGGGGCAATGGCAATGGACCGGCCGGCGGCGGGGGTGGAGGCGGAGCGGGACCGGGACCGGGACCGCGCCGGGGTGGCAGTGGTAACCGCGGCGGCAATCGGGGCAACGGCGGCGGAAACCGGGGCGGAAACCGCTGAGTCCTTGCCTGCCCGCGTGCACTTTGCACGGCAGGGCGATGGCTGACAGGTTAAAATCAGAGGCTTTATTCAATTTGAATAAATCTCCAAAATCAAGAAAATTCATACCTAGGAAATCCCATGGCGATCGAACGCACCCTCTCCATCATCAAACCCGACGCAGTGGCAAAAAATGTCATCGGTCAAATCTACGCCCGTTTCGAGGCCGCCGGCCTGAAAGTGGTGGCTGCACGCATGGCGCACCTGTCGCGCGGCGAAGCCGAAGCTTTTTATGCCGTGCATAAAGAGCGTCCTTTCTTCAAGGATCTGGTCGAGTTCATGATCTCCGGTCCGGTGATGATTTCCGCGCTGGAAGGCGAAAACGCGATCCTGAAACACCGCGACCTGATGGGCGCGACGGATCCGAAGAAAGCCGCCGCCGGAACCATCCGCGCCGACTTCGCCGACAGCATTGATGCCAACGCGGTGCACGGCTCCGACGCGACCGAAACTGCCCAGGTGGAGATCAGCTTCTTCTTCGCGGGCATGAATATCTACTCGCGCTGATATGACCCCCACGCTTGTCGCTTCGCGTATGACACTGCCGCCCGAGGCGGTCGTCGCTTGCTCGGGGCGGCCCTTCGCGGCGCGTGCTTGACGCCCGCGCTTTCACGCAATGACCGCCAACCTGCTTGATTTCGATCTGGAAGGGCTGGCGGCTTTTTGCGAGGGGCTTGGGGAAAAACGTTTCCGGGCCACCCAGCTTTTTCGCTGGATTCACCAGAAAGGCGCGACTGATTTTTCCCAGATGACCGATCTGGCGAAATCCCTGCGCGACAAGCTTCCTGCGTCGGCCCATATTCCCGCCCTCACGGTCGTGTCGCGCCACGATTCGGCAGACGGCACCATCAAGTGGCTGTTTGACGTCGGCGCCGGCGATGTGATCGAAACGGTTTTTATCCCTGAATCGGACCGGGGCACGCTGTGCATCTCCTCGCAGGCGGGCTGCGCTGTCGGTTGCCGCTTCTGCTCCACGGGTCACCAGGGCTTCAGCCGCAACCTCAGCACCGCCGAGATCATCGGTCAGCTCTGGTTTGCCGAGCATTTCCTGCGCCAGCATCTCGGCAAGAGTGAGCGGGTGGTGTCCAACGTCGTGATGATGGGCATGGGTGAGCCCTTGCAGAACTATTCGCAGTTGCTCCCGGCCCTGCGCGTGATGCTGGATGACCATGCCTACGGCCTGTCGCGCCGGCGCGTGACGGTGTCGACCTCGGGCGTGGTCCCCATGATGGACCGCCTGGCCCAGGATTGCCCAGTGGCCCTGGCGGTGTCCTTGCATGCGCCGGAGGACGGTCTGCGCAGCAACCTCGTGCCGCTCAATAAAAAATATCCGATTGCGGAACTGCTTGATGCCTGCAGCCGCTACCAGGCTGCCGCGCCTCGCGACTTCATCACCTTTGAATATTGCATGCTCGACGGCGTCAACGACCAGGCCGAACATGCGAACCAGCTGGTGGCGCTGATGCGCAAACATGCCGTCAGCGGCCTGTCCTGCAAGTTCAACCTGATTCCCTTCAACCCTTTCCCGGCTTCCGGGCTGAAGCGCTCCGGCATGCCGCAGGTCGCGGCCTTTGCGCAAATCCTCATGGACGCCGGCATCGTGACCACGGTGCGCAAGACCCGCGGTGACGATATCGATGCCGCCTGTGGCCAGCTCGCCGGCGATGTGCAGGACCGCACCGGCGTACAGCAGCGCATGGCGTCACAGCGGCAGGGTATGCTCAAGGGCATCAAGGTTGTCTCCAGGGAGGTCGGTGTATGAAGCTTGTCCGCAACGTGATGTGGCTTTACGCCTGCTGGCTGGCCGTGCTGGTCGCTGGCTGCGCAGCCAATCCGGGGGGCGCGCCCGGGCCCGGTGCGCGCAGCGAGGTCATGACCGAATCGGATGAAACGGACGGCCGCAAGCGTGCGCGGATCCGGCTTGAACTTGCGGCCAACTATTTTCAGCAGGGCCAGACCACTGTGGCCCTTGACGAGATTAAGCAGTCACTGGCAGCTGACCCAACCTATGCAGACGCCCACAATCTGCGGGGTCTTGTTTACATGCGGCTCGGTGACAACGTGCTGGCCGCCGAGAGCTTTCGCCGCGCGCTGGCGCTGAACCCGCGCGACGCCGACGTGATGCACAACTACGGGTGGCTTCTGTGCCAGCAGGGCAACTACCCGGAGTCGTCCGCCCTGTTTGCGCGTGCCATCGCGACGCCCGGATACACCGGACAACCCAAAACATGGATGACCCAGGGTATTTGCCAGATCAGCGCAGGCCAGGCCGCCGAAGGTGAACGCAGTCTGCTGCAGGCCTACGAAATGGATGCCGGCAATCCGATCACGGCCTACCACCTGTCCAAGGCCCTCTTTCAGCGGGGCGACCTGGCTCGCGCACAGTTTTACATTCGCCGCGTGAACAACAGCGACCTGGCCAGGGCGGAGACCTTGTGGCTGGGCATCAAGGTGGAGCGTGGTCTGGGTAACCGCGAGGCCATGGCGCAACTGGCGGATCAGCTTAAAAAACGTTTCGGCGGTTCACGTGAGGCTGCCGCTTATGCCCGGGGGGACTTCAATGAGTGATTTCGAGGACGCGTCGGCCCCGGGTTCGGCCTTGCCGCAGCAGGACCTGGTGCATGACGATGCGTCGGCCGTGCCTCAGACCGCCGGATCGCTGCTGAGGCAGGCCCGCGAAGCGGCCGGCCTGCATATTGCCGCCCTGGCCGTGGCGCTGAAAGTGCCGGTCAAAAAACTCGAAGCCCTCGAAGCCGACCGGCTGGATTTGCTGCCCGATGCGGTTTTTGTGCGGGCGCTGGCATCCAGCGTCTGCCGCACCCTGAAGATTGACAGCACCGAGGTGCTGGCGCTCTTGCCGCAGACCGGCAAACCCCGTCTCGACTACCAGCACACCAGCATCAACGCACCGTTCCGGTCTCCAAGCGACGGGCCGGGCCCATCGCTGTGGGCACAGGTGTCCCGTCCTGCGGTTCTGGCGGGCCTGCTTTTGCTGCTCGGGGCCTTGGTGCTGATCCTGCTGCCCGCTGTTCAGCAGCAAAACATGGCCGTTCAAAGTGGCGCCGAATCCGCGCCTGTCATCCTTGCAGAGAATACGCCGGCAAACCCGCCCCCAGTCGCGGCTTCACCCGCACAGGAAGCGGCCCAGCCTATGGCTTCCGGCGTGGCCGACAGTCCGGTGACTGCCACCGACGCTGGTCCGGCTACACCCGGCGTGGCGGCGCGCGCGGCGGCCGCGGCCAACCCCCCCCCCCCGCCGGGGGGGGCGGCGCGGGCGGCCCGGGCCGCCGCGCCCCCCGCACCCGGCGTGGCGGCGCTTGCAGCTTTGCCAGCAACCGCCGCCAGCGCTCCGGTGGCTCCTGCGCTGCCGTCCAGTCCCGCGTCGCCAGCGGCCCCGTCAGCCGCCGGGATCATCGTGTTCACGGCCAAAGCGGAATCCTGGGTGGAGGTCACCGACGCCAAGGGTGTGGTGGTATTGCGCCGTACGCTGGCCGCCGGGGAGGCAGCTGGTGCGTCGGGCGCCCTGCCGCTGGCCGCCGTGGTGGGCCGCGTGGACGCCACCCAGGTTCAGGTGCGTGGCCGGCCTTTCGACTTGGGCGCCGTCAGCAAGGACAATGTTGCACGTTTCGAGGTGAAGTAGTGGCCGAGACCTCTTGTTTACCGATCGAATCGGCAGCGCCCAGGCCGCGCACGTCCTTGCAGGCGCGCGTGGTGTGGGGCTCGCGCGTGGTCACTGTGGGCGGCGACGCGCCGGTGCGCGTGCAGTCGATGACGAACACCGATACCGTCGATGCGATTGGCACCGCGATCCAGGTCAAAGAGCTGGCGCTCGCCGGCTCGGAGATGGTTCGCATCACCGTCAACACGCCCGAAGCGGCCCAGGCCGTGCCGTATGTGCGTGAACAGCTTGATCGCATGGGCGTCGATGTGCCGCTGATCGGCGATTTTCACTACAACGGCCATCGCTTGCTGACCGACTACCCGGCCTGCGCCGAGGCCTTGTCGAAATACCGCATCAACCCCGGCAACGTGGGCAAGGGTGACAAGCATGACCGGCAATTCGGACAGATGATCGAGGCGGCCATGCGCTGGAACAAGCCCGTGCGCATCGGTGTCAACTGGGGCAGCCTGGATCAGGAGCTGCTGGCGGGCCTGATGGACGACAACAGCCGCCGGGCCCAGCCCTGGGACGCCAAACAGGTGATGTATGAGGCGCTGATCACCTCGGCCATCGACTCCGCCGTGCTGGCCGAGCAGATGGGCATGGATAAAAACCAGATCATCCTGTCCTGCAAGGTCAGCGGCGTGCAGGACCTGATCTCCGTCTATCGCGAGCTGTCCAGACGCTCGCGCTACGCCCTGCATCTGGGCCTGACAGAAGCCGGCATGGGCACCAAAGGGACGGTGGCTTCCGCTGTGGTTCTCGGTATCCTGCTGCAGGAAGGCATTGGTGACACCATCCGCGTGTCACTGACGCCGCAACCGGGCGAGTCGCGTACCCAGGAAGTGGTGATCGCCTCCGAGATTCTTCAATCGCTGGGCCTGCGCAGCTTTGTGCCCAGTGTCACGGCCTGCCCGGGTTGCGGCCGCACCACCAGCACCACCTTCCAGGTACTGGCCAAGGAGATCGATGACTACCTGCGCGCCCAGATGCCGGTCTGGCGTGAAAAATACCCCGGGGTCGAGAAGATGAAAGTGGCCGTCATGGGCTGCATCGTCAACGGCCCGGGCGAAAGCAAACATGCCGACATCGGCATCAGCCTGCCGGGCACCGGCGAGGCGCCCGCCGCGCCGGTCTATATTGACGGCGAGAAGGCCCTGACCCTGCGCGGCGACAACATCGCTGCCGAGTTTCACCAGCTCGTCGAAACCTACATTGAAAAGCGCTTTGGCACGGCTTCCGTCGCCCAGGTCGCCTGAAAAGATTCCATGGCTGAAAAATTGACTGCCGTCAAAGGCATGAACGACATATTGCCGCCCGACTCGGCGCGCTGGGAATGGCTGGAAGACAAGGTCCGCTCGCTGATGGGGCGCTACGCCTACCGCAACATCCGCACGCCCATCCTGGAGCACACCCAGCTGTTTGTACGCGGCATCGGTGAGGTCACCGACATCGTGGAAAAGGAAATGTATTCTTTCGACGACCGCGCCGACAAGGATGGCAAACACGATCATCTGACCATGCGGCCGGAAAACACCGCCAGCGTGGTGCGCGCCGTGACCGAGCACAACCTGTTGTACGAGGGCGGCAAACGGCTGTATTACATGGGGCCGATGTTTCGCCGCGAGCGGCCGCAGCGCGGCCGGTACCGGCAGTTCCACCAGATTGGTGCCGAGGCGCTGGGCTTTGCCGGCCCGGATGTCGATGCCGAACTGATTCTCCTTGCTGCGGCGCTCTGGAAAGAACTGGGCCTGAACGACTGGCGGCTGGAGATCAACAGCCTGGGCCAGCCCGCCGAACGTGCAGCACACCGCGCGCAGTTGATTGCCCATCTTGAAAAACATGCAGACCTGCTGGACGAGGAGGCGCGCCGGCGGCTTCACAGCAATCCGCTGCGCATTCTCGACACCAAAAATCCGGCCATGAAGGCCGTGGTGGACAGCGCGCCGCGGCTGCTCGATTTTCTGGGTGCCGAATCGCTCGCACACTTCGAGGGCCTGAAGGCCATCCTTGATGCCAATGCCGTGCCCTGGACCCTCAATCACCGGCTGGTGCGCGGTCTCGACTACTACAACCTGACGGTCTTCGAGTTCGTGACCGACCGCCTGGGTGCCCAGGGCACGATTTGCGCGGGCGGCCGCTACGACTATCTCATCGAACAAATGGGCGGCAAGGCGGCGCCGGCCGTCGGCTGGGCGCTGGGCGTCGAGCGGGTGCTGGAGCTGGTCCGGGAGCAGGGCGCGGCCATCGAGGGCCCCACACCGGATGCCTACGCCATCATTCCCGATGCCGCGGCCTGGCCCGTGGCTTCGCGCGCGCTGCAGGCCTTGCGCGCTGCCGGGGTCAGTGTGCAGATGCATGCGGGTACAGCCGATGGCATGGGCAGTATGAAGTCCCAGTTCAAAAAGGCGGATGGAAGCGGGGCGCGCTTTGCGCTGATTTTTGGCGACACCGAACTGGCTGCCGGGCAGGTGGCCGTCAAGGCCTTGCGGGCCGGCGCAAGCGACGCCGCGCAGGCCCAGGTGCTGCAGCCGCTGGACGACATCGCCGCCTGGGCCCCGGGCTTGCGCAGCGGCCGCTGACACGCCGCCTACAATCGACACTCCTTGTTGAGGCATCAACACACATCACCGGACAGAACAAGAAGCGCTTTATGGCAAAACATCTCGATTTGGAAGAACAGGAGCAGCTTGACGAGCTCAAGCACTTCTGGAAGCAGTACGGCAACTTCATCACGTGGGCGCTGATTGCCATTTTGGGCAGCTTTGCGGCGTGGAATGGCTACCAGTACTGGGAGCGCAAGCAGCAGGCGCAGGCCGCCGTCATGTACGACGAGGTGGAGCGTGCGGCTGCGTCGGGCGATACCAGCCGGCTGGACCGGGCGCTGGGAGACATGAAGGACAAGTTTGGCGGGACGGCCTTTGCGCAACAGGCCGGATTGCTCGCCGCGAAGACCTACTACGACAAGGGCAACGTGGACGGCGCCAAGGCCGCATTGACCTGGGTGGCCGGTAAAAGCTCTGATGCCGGCTACCAGGCGATTGCCAAACTGCGTCTGGCGGGCGTGCTGCTTGAAGCGAAGGCGTATGACGAGGCACTCCAGCAGCTTTCAGGCACCTTCCCCACGGAATTTGCCGCATTGGTGGCCGACCGGCGCGGGGATGTGTTTGCTGCGCAGGGCAAAAAAGCCGAGGCCCGGTCTGAATACGAAAAAGCCTACAAAGGCATGGACGAGCGCACCGAATACCGGCGCCTGGTCGAGGTCAAGCTCAATGCGCTCGGCGTCAATCCGTCTGCCGCCATGTCCGTTCCTGCTGCAAATGCTGCAGTTTCTCCCGCGTCCGCTCCGGAGGTGAAGCCGTGATTCTCAAGTCTTTTAGGCCTCTGGCCCACGTCGGTAAAGCGCCGGCAGCTATTGTTTTAGTAGCAATGTTGTCCGGTTGCTCAATGTTCAGCGGCTTTTTCGGCAGCTCTGTGAAGAAGCCTCAACCGGCCGAACTGCAGCCGGTGGTCGCATTGGTGCCGGTTCGGCAAGCCTGGACCGCCCGCATTGGCGAGGTGAGTTTCCCGCTGGAAGTCGATGTGGCGGGTGACGCGGTGGTGGTGGCGAGCACCGATGGCACCGTGGCCTCGCTGGATGCGCGCACCGGCCGGGACCTCTGGCGCACCAACATCGGCACACCGATTGCCGCGGGTGTCGGCAGCGACGGCAAGCTCGCGGCAGTGGTCACACGTGCCAACGAGGTGGTGGCGCTGGCCGGTGGCCGCGAGATCTGGCGCCAGAAGCTGGCGGCGCAAGCCTTCAGTTCGCCCTTTGTGGCGGGTGGGCGGGTGTTTGTGCTCGCGGCGGACCGGTCGGTCAACGCCTTTGACGGCCAGAGCGGCCGCAAGATCTGGACCCAGCAGCGGCCCAGCGAACCTCTGGTGTTGCGCCAGTCCGGCGTGATGCTGGCTGTGGGTGACACCCTGGTCGTGGGCCTGGCCGGGCGGCTGACCGGGCTGAACCCGCTCAATGGCAGCATCCGCTGGGAAGCCCCCATTGCGTCGCCGCGCGGTATCAATGATGTGGAGCGCCTGGTCGACCTCGTCGGCACCGTGAGCCGCAACGGCAACACGGTCTGTGCCCGTGCTTTTCAGGCCAGCGTCGGCTGTGTGGATGCGGCCCGCGGCACCCTGCTGTGGAGCAAGCCTGCCAATGGTGCACAGGGCCTGGATGGCGACGATAGCCTGGTGTTCGGCACCGAGGCGGATGGCAAGGTGCTGGCCTGGCGCCGCGCCGATGGTGAAAGCGCCTGGAACACCGACCGCCTGCGTTACCGCAACCTGACATCCCCCTTGGTGGTGGGGCGCTCCATTGCCATCGGCGACTCGGCAGGGTTTGTGCACCTGCTGTCGCGCACCGATGGCTCGTTGATGAACCGCCTGAGTACCGACGGCTCGCCCGTCGCAGCCTCGCCGGTGCTGGCGGCCAACACCCTGATCGCCGTGACGCGCTCAGGCGCTGTGTACGGCTTCGCTCCCGAGTAAATCTTGGCCGCCACGCTCGTCATCATGTGTACTTCGCTGCCCCCCGAGGGGTCTCGTTTCCCTTGGGGCGGTCCGGCGGAAAATTGCCTGCCTCTCTTGAATGCCTGCGTGTGAAACCTGTTATCGCTCTGGTCGGTCGCCCCAATGTGGGCAAATCGACGATTTTTAACCGGCTGACCAAGTCGCGTGATGCGATCGTGGCCGACTACGCCGGTCTGACGCGGGACCGGCATTACGGCAACGGCCGGCTCGGGGCACAGGAATTCATCGTCATCGACACCGGCGGCTTCGAGCCCAAGGCCATCGACGGCATTTACAAGGAAATGGCCAAGCAGACCCGCCAGGCGGTGGCGGAAGCCGATGTGGTGGTGTTTGTGGTGGATGCCCGCGCCGGCGTCAACGCCCAGGACCATGAAATCGCCCGCTACCTGCGCAAACTGGGCAAACCGACGGTGCTGACGGCCAACAAGGCCGAAGGCATGACCGAAGGGGTGCAACTGTCCGAGTTTTTTGAGCTGGGTCTGGGCGAGGTCCTCGCCGTGTCCGCCTCCCATGGCCAGGGCATGCGAACGCTGGTGGAAATGGCCCTCGCGCCGCTCAACCTGCCGGACCCGGACGAGGAGGGGGAGCCGGGAGATCCTTCGGTCATCAAGCTGGCGGTTGCCGGCAGGCCCAATGTGGGCAAATCGACCCTGATCAACACCTGGCTGGGCGAAGAGCGGCTGGTGGCCTTTGACCAGCCTGGCACGACCCGTGACGCGATCTCGGTGCCCTTCGAGAAAGCCGGCCAGCGCTTCGAGCTGATCGATACCGCCGGCCTGCGCCGCAAGGGCAAGGTGTTTGAGGCCATCGAGAAGTTTTCGGTGGTCAAGACCCTGCAGGCCATCGAAAGCGCCAATGTGGTGCTGCTGCTGCTGGACGCCACTCAGGGCGTGACCGACCAGGACGCCCACATCGCCGGTTACATCCTGGAAAGCGGCCGCGCGGTGGTGCTGGCCGTCAATAAATGGGACGCCGTTGACAGCTATCAGCGCGAGATCCTGGAGCGCTCCGTCGAAACGCGCCTGTCCTTCCTGAAATTTGCGTCCATCCACAACATTTCGGCGATCAAGCGCCAGGGGCTGGGCCCGGTCTGGAAGTCCATCGTCCAGGCCCATGCCTCCGCCACCCGCAAGATGTCCACGCCGGTGCTGACCCGGCTTTTGCTCGAAGCGGTGCAGTTCCAGAGTCCGCAGCGCGCGGGCATGTTTCGCCCCAAGCTGCGGTATGCGCACCAGGGTGGCATGAATCCACCCATCATCATCGTCCACGGGAACTCGCTGGAACACGTCACGGATGCCTACAAGCGTTTTCTGGAAGGGCGTTTCCGCAAGGAGTTCGACCTGGTCGGCACGCCGCTGCGCATCCAGATGAAGTCGTCCAGCAACCCTTTCGCCGACAAAGATTCCGCTTAGACCTGCATTCACGGCGGATGGCGTGTGGTAAGGTGAAGTCCTATCAACTCTTGAACACGGAAAATATCGTGAGCAATAACAAAGGTCAGCTGTTGCAGGACCCTTTCCTCAACACTTTGCGCCGTGAACATGTGCCGGTGTCGATTTACCTCGTCAACGGCATCAAACTTCAGGGCCAGATCGAGTCTTTCGATCAATATGTCGTGCTGCTGCGCAATACCGTGACCCAGATGGTTTACAAGCATGCGATATCGACCATTGTTCCCGGCCGTGCGGTCAATTTCGCTGCGGCTGAAACTCCGGAAAGCCCAGCCAGCTGAGGCCTCTGGATACACCCCTGCCTTCGCCGCCCCTGGCCATCCTGGTCGGGGTTGATCTCGGCGAGCCCCATTTTGACGCCGGCCTGGTCGAGCTGGGCCTGTTGGCCCAGACTGCCGGGCTACAGCCCGTTGCGCGCGTGGTGTGCAAACGCCGCGCGCCGGACGCCGCGCTGTTCATTGGCAGCGGCAAGGCCGATGAAATCAGGATGCTGGCCCTGGAAACGGGTGCCGGCGAGATCCTGTTTGACCAGCCTCTGAGCCCCGCCCAGCAGCGCAACCTGGAGCGGGTGCTGGAGTTGCCGGTCAACGACCGTACATTGCTGATTTTGGAGATCTTCGGCCAGCGTGCGCGCAGCCATGAAGGCAAGTTGCAGGTGGAACTGGCGCGCCTGCAATACCTGTCCACGCGCCTGGTCCGGCGCTGGTCCCACCTGGAACGCCAAACCGGTGGCGCCGGCGTGCGCGGCGGCCCCGGTGAGAAACAGATCGAGCTCGACAAGCGCATGATCGGCGAGGCCATCAAGCGCACCAAGGAACGGCTGGCCAAGGTCAAGAAGCAGCGGCAGACTCAGCGGCGCCAGCGCGAACGGCGCAATGCCTTTGCGGTGTCCCTGGTGGGTTATACCAATGCCGGGAAGTCCACGCTGTTCAATGCGCTGGTCAAGGCACGTGCCTATGCCGCCGACCAGCTGTTTGCCACGCTGGATACCACCACGCGCCAGCTGTATCTGGGCGACGCCGCCCGCTCGGTCTCACTTTCTGACACGGTCGGCTTTATCCGCGATCTGCCGCATGGGCTGATTGACGCTTTTGCTGCAACGCTGCAGGAGGCGGCCGACGCCGACTTGCTGATCCATGTGGTCGATGGCGCCAATCTGGACCATCTGGAACAAATCGAGCAGGTCCAGCGCGTGCTGGCGGAAATCGGTGCGGCCGACGTGCCGCAGATTCTGGTGTTCAACAAGCTCGATGCCCTTGAAAAGTCGCGCTGGCCGCTGCAACTAAGTGACAGCTTTGAGGTCAAGGACGCGTTTTCCGACACTGGCAAACGTGTCGAGCGGGTGTTTGTCAGTGCACAGAGCGGGGAAGGCCTGCCCTTGCTGCGCGAGTTGCTGGCCCGGCATGCGGCCTTGCCACCGCCGGAAGATACCCCGCAATTCAGTGAGGCTGTCGCCTGATTGGGCACAATGTCGGAGTAACGAAAAAATGAGCCTGATTCCATGAACCTGAACCCTGTGCTACAGACGCTGACGACACTGCCGGCCCGACTTGGGCAACGCGCCCGCGGCATGTTCAATCTGAACGACCCCCGCTGGGGCCGCGACGAGGACAACAACACGCCTCCGGACGAGAGCAAGCCTGAAGCCGGCCGTGATGAACCGCCACCACCCAGGCCGCAGGCACCCAACCGCCCGCAGCCTCAGGGCCAGGGGCCCAACCAGGGACCGCCTGATCTGGATGAACTGTGGCGTGACTTCAACCGCAAACTGGGCGGCCTGTTTGGCGGCAGCAAGAAACCTGGCCAGCGTGTGCGCGGCAACGGGGGCATGGGGGGCGGCAATGGCGGTCCGGGCAACTTCCAGCCCGACATGAAAAGTGCGGGTATTGGCGTCGGACTGATTGCCGCCGTGGCCGTGCTGATCTGGCTGGGCACAGGCTTTTTTATCGTGCAAGAGGGCCAGCAGGCGGTGATCACCCAGTTCGGCAAGTACAAATCCACCGTCGGCGCCGGCTTCAACTGGCGCCTGCCTTATCCCATCCAGCGCCATGAGATGGTGGTGGTCACGCAGATCCGCTCGGTGGATGTCGGGCGTGACAACATCATCAAGGCCACCGGCCTGCGCGAGTCGGCGATGCTGACCGAAGACGAAAACATCGTTGAAATCAAGTTTGCGGTTCAGTACCGTCTCAACGACGCCCGCGCCTACCTGTTCGAGAGCAAGGACCCGGCCGGTGCCGTGGTGCAGGCCGCCGAAACCGCCGTGCGCGAAGTGGTCGGCAAGATGAAGATGGATTCGGCGCTGGCCGAGGAGCGCGATCAGATCGGCCCGCGTGTGCGCACGCTGATGCAGACCATTCTGGACCGCTACAAGGTGGGCGTCGAAATCGTCGGTATCAACCTGCAGCAAAGCGGCGTGCGTCCTCCCGAGCAGGTGCAAGCCTCTTTCGACGATGTGCTCAAGGCCGGCCAGGAGCGCGAGCGCGCCAAGAACGAAGCCCAGGCTTACGCCAATGACGTGATCCCCCGTGCCGTCGGTTCCGCCTCCCGCCTGAAAGAAGAGTCCGAGGCCTACAAGGCGCGCATTGTGGCGCAGGCCCAAGGTGACGCGCAGCGCTTCCGCTCGGTGCTGGCCGAATACCAGAAGGCCCCGCAGGTCACCCGTGACCGCATGTACCTGGACGCCATGCAGCAGGTCTATACAAATGTGACCAAGGTGCTGGTCGAATCCAAACAGGGTTCCAACTTGTTGTACCTGCCGCTCGACAAGATCATGCAGCAATCGGGTAATGGCACAGCGGCCGTAACGGAATCGACACAGCTGCCAGGTGCTTCGGGCAGTGCGCCTGCAACGTCTGGTGCGCCGCTGACCAGCACCGACCCGCGCATGCGCGACACATCGCGCACCCGTGACCGCGAAACCCGTTAAGAGGACAAGATCGTGAACAGAGTTGGATTTATCGCCTCATCCCTGCTGGTGCTGCTTGCACTGGCCAGTTCCATGCTGTTTGTTGTTGATCAGCGCCAGTTCGGCGTGATTTACGCGCTCGGGCAGATCAAGGAAGTCATCACCGAGCCCGGCCTGAACTTCAAGCTGCCGCCGCCTTTCCAGAATGTCTCGTACATCGACAAGCGCCTGCTCACGCTGGACAGTACCGATGCCGAGCCGATGCTGACCGCCGAGAAGCAGCGCGTGGTGATCGACTGGTATGTGCGCTGGCGCATTACCGACCCATCGGAATACATCCGCAATGTCGGGCTGGACGAGCGGGCAGGGGCCAACCAGCTCAACCGCGTGGTGCGCAATGCCTTTCAGGAAGAAATCAACAAACGCACGGTCAAGGATTTGTTGTCGCTCAAGCGGGAAGCACTGATGGCCGACGTCAAGGCCGAAGTCCTGCAGGCGGTGCGTGGCGCCAAGCCCTGGGGGGTGGATGTGGTTGACGTTCGCATCACGCGTGTGGACTACGTCGAAGCCATCACCGAGTCGGTGTACCGGCGGATGGAAGCCGAGCGCAAACGCGTGGCCAATGAGCTGCGCTCCACCGGCGCGGCCGAAGGCGAAAAAATTCGCGCCGATGCGGACCGCCAGCGCGAGGTCACGATTGCCAACGCCTACCGCGATGCCCAGAAGATCAAGGGCGAGGGCGATGCCCAGGCCGCTTCCGTCTACAACGACGCTTTTGGGCGGGATCCGCAGTTTGCCCAGTTCTACCGCAGCCTGGACGCTTACAAGGCCAGCTTCGCGAAGAAGAGCGACGTGATGGTGGTTGATCCATCGTCCGAGTTCTTCAAGGCCATGCGCGGTTCCGGCGCTGGTTCCGCACCCAAGAAGTAAATTTTCTGGACAGCAGCACGCTCTGGCTGGCGCTGGCCTGCCTGCTCGTCCTCGAAGGCTTGCTGCCCTTTCTGTCGCCGGGCAGTTGGCGCCGGGTGTTTGAGCAACTCCTCGCCATGAGCGACGGCCAGATCCGGTTTTTCGGCCTGTGCAGTGTCCTTGCCGGCCTGCTCTGGCTGGCGTTTCTGCTCTAGCGACCACCTTTCACCTTCCAGCTATTTGCCTTCGCAAGGCGGATCCGGCAGACGGTCGGACGAAAACCCGCGTCAAGCCCGGTAAAATCCTGTTTTTAACAGCGCACGATAAATACATGCCCGCCTGGTCGTCATCATGGCAATTGCCGGATCAAATTGCCGATGTCTTGCCCTCCGAGGCGCGCCACATCGAGGAACTGCGCCGGTTGTTCCTCGACACCGCCCGCAGCTACGGTTACGAGCTGGTGCAGCCGCCACTGCTCGAACACCTGGAATCCCTGCTCACCGGTACCGGTGAAGCACTGGACCTGCAGACCTTCAAGCTGGTGGACCAGTTGTCCGGCCGCACCCTGGGCCTGCGCGCCGACACCACGCCACAGGTCGCCCGCATCGACGCCCATTTGCTGAACCGCCAGGGTGTGGCCCGCCTGTGTTACTGCGGCCCGGTGCTGCATACCCGCGCTGACCGCCCGCACGCCACCCGCGAACCGCTGCAGTTTGGTGCTGAAATTTACGGTCACGCCGGCCTGGAGGCCGACCTGGAGGCCCAGTTGCTGGCGCTCGAAGGCCTGAAGGCCGCAGGCGTAACGCAGTTGTCGGTGGACATGGCCGATGTGCGCATCGTCAGCAGCTTGCTGGCCGGCGCCCGGGTCAGCCCCGCCATGCTGGCGCGCATTCATGCGGCCTTGGCGGCCAAGGACGCCAGCGAGCTTGCCAGCCTGGCCGCCAGTCTCAATGGCGAGTTGCCCGCCGCGGCGCGCGAGGGCCTGTTGGCGCTGTTACAGCTTTATGGCGATGACCAGGTGCTTACCGAGGCCAGCAAGGTTTTCAAGGCGGTGCCGGAGGCGCTCAAGGCCCTGGAAAATCTGCGCTGGCTGGCCACTCAGGTGCAGGCCCTGGCCGGCCCGGTCAGCATCTCGTTTGACCTGGCGGACCTGCGTGGTTACGCCTATTACAGCGGCACCCGGTTTGCCATTTACGGCCATGGCCAGCGCGATGACGGGCAGGGCGCGGAGCTGGTGCGTGGCGGGCGTTACGACGAGGTCGGCGCGGTGTTCGGGCGCAACCGTCCGGCAGCTGGCTTCAGCCTGGACCTGAAGGAACTGGTCAGCGTGCTGCGGCCCAAGCCCTTGCGCCCGGCAATTCGTGCGCCCTGGGGCGAGGATGCCGGCTTGCGCGCGGCCATTGCCAAATTGCGTGCCGGCGGCGAGACGGTGGCTTGCGTGCTGCCCGGCCATGAACATGAAGTCGACGAATTCGATTGCGACCGCGAGCTGGTCAACCTGGCCGGCCAATGGCAGGTTCGGCTGCTGGCCAAGCCCCAGGCTTGAACGCCGCGCGTGCGCATTTCCCATCCATTCTTAACGAGTAAACGAAGATGACAAAGACAATTGCCGCAACTGCCGGCCGCAACGTGGTGGTCGTGGGGACCCAGTGGGGTGACGAAGGCAAGGGCAAGCTGGTGGACTGGCTGACCGAAAGCTCGCAGGGCGTGGTGCGCTTTCAGGGCGGCCACAACGCCGGCCACACGCTGGTCATCAACGGCATCAAGACCGCCTTGCACCTGATTCCCAGCGGCATCATGCGCCCGGGCGTGAAGTGTTACATCGGCAACGGTGTGGTGCTGTCAGCCGCCAAGCTGTTCGAGGAAATCGAGGGCCTGGAAAAAGCCGGTGTCGAGGTGCGTTCGCGCCTGCGCATCAGTGAAGCCTGCCCGCTGATCCTGCCTTTCCATGTGGCACTCGACGTGGCACGCGAAACCCGGCGTGAAAAAGGCGGGACAACGAAGATCGGCACCACCGGCCGCGGCATCGGCCCTGCGTATGAAGACAAGATCGCCCGCCGTGCGCTGCGCGTGCAGGACCTCAAGCACCCCGAGCGGTTCGCCGCCAAGCTGCGTGAGTTGCTGGACCTGCACAACTTCGTGCTAACCAATTACCTGCATGCGCCGGCCGTCGAGTTCCAGCCGGTGTACGACGAGGCCATGCGCCAAGCCGAACTGCTCAAGCCCATGATGGCCGACGTCTCGCGCGAGCTCAACGACGCCAACGCCGAGGGCGCGAACCTGCTGTTCGAAGGCGCGCAGGGCACCCTGCTCGACGTGGACCACGGCACCTATCCTTTCGTGACATCGAGCAACTGCGTGGCCGGCAATGCCGCCGCCGGTGCCGGCGTCGGCCCGGGCATGTTGCATTACATCCTGGGCATCACCAAGGCCTACTGCACGCGCGTCGGCGGTGGTCCCTTCCCCACGGAGTTGGACTGGGAAACCCCCGGCACGCCCGGCTTTCACATGAGCACTGTTGGCGCCGAAAAAGGCGTGACGACAGGGCGCAGCCGCCGCTGCGGCTGGTTTGACGCGGCCCTGCTCAAACGTTCGGCCCAGGTCAACGGCCTGTCTGGCCTGTGCATCACCAAGCTCGACGTGCTCGACGGCATTGAAAACCTTGAGCTGTGCACCGGTTACGAACTCGACGGCCACATCACCGACATCCTGCCCATGGGCGCCGAAGACATCGAGCGCTGCAAGCCGGTGTATGAAACCCTGCCGGGCTGGACCCAGAGCACCGTCGGCGTGACCGACTACGACAAGCTGCCTGAGGCTGCTCAGCGTTATCTCAAGCGCATCGAAGAGGTCACCGGCGTGCCCATCCATATGATTTCCACCAGCCCGGACCGCGACCACACCATCCTGCTGCAGGACCCGTTCGCCGCCTGAGCTTCCGAACTTCGAAGTCAAATCGGCCTCTAGCCCTTGTCGGGCGGGCGTCACCAGCTATCAAATCAGGAGTATTCCCATGTTGACCGAAGACGGCAAACACCTTTACGTCAGTTATGACGAATACCACAGCCTGATCGAAAAGCTCGCGCTCAAGGTCTATCAGTCCGGTTGGGAGTTCGACACCATACTGTGCCTGGCCCGCGGCGGCATGCGCCCCGGCGACATCCTTTCGCGCATCTTCGACAAGCCGCTGGCCATCATGTCCACCAGCTCCTACCGCGCTGAAGCCGGCAAGGTGCAGGGCAAGCTCGACATCGCGCGCTACATCACCACGCCGCAAGGCGAGATCGCTGGCAGGGTGTTGCTGGTGGACGACCTGGCCGATACCGGCCACACGCTCAACGCCGTCATCGACCAGCTGCGCAACAACTACAAGCCCATCACCGAACTGCGCAGCGCCGTGATCTGGACCAAGGGCGTCTCCACCTTCCAGCCCGACTACTCTGTCGAGTTTTTGCCGACCAATCCGTGGATCCATCAGCCCTTCGAAGGGTATGACGCGCTGCGGCCGGCGCAGCTCATGGAGAAGTGGAAGATTTAAGCTCCCGCACTCGCGCACCGCGTGTCCCTCTGGACGCCTTCAGTCGCCTCACCAAAACCTTCGTCTATGTTGCCCCTCCAAGGCCGCCCAGACGGCTTTGGAGCAGCAGGCTCCAGTCAACTGATTCCAGGTCAATGGGATCGACAACAGATCGCATCAATCCCGTAGTCAGCGCGACCACCATAGGTGGCGGTACATGGCCGCGGCTTTGAGCCTCCTGTACCAGAGTCCATGCGAACGCGCGCCGCACAGGCAAAGGCACTTCGAGTGCACTTCGAGGTGCAAAAAGGGAGTAGCTCGTGGCTTAAAAATCAGCAGCTTTGATAGGCTCGCGACGCAAATTTCCGTGGGTCACCAACTGCATTTGCAGGGAGCGCCCCAGAAGTTGGTTACCCTCAATCCGGAAGGACATCGGACTTTCGACCTTGGAGTAGTTGGTGTCAGGACCGAAGCGAAGGACCTCGCCGTACCACTTTTGCCCGGACGCGACCTTGACACGATACGAACCTGGCGGAATTCCAATTTGAGCCTCCTCACCGGCCCGTACAAACAGAGAAGCAACTGGCGCGTCAGAGGTCCAATCAGTTAGCTTAATAAGGTAGTTCGTGTCGCTAGTGGCGATCACTTTGAACGGTGGTTGATTATCTGATCCATATTGCCTCCACGGTAGAGACCCATACTCTCCGCTCGCAGGCAGGGGGCGAAGATTTGCGGCGAGGGCCACCGCCTGTCGCTTGGCGACGGCCGCTGCCTCTGCCGCAGCCTCCAGTCGTGCTGCAGCTGCTCGCTTCTGTTCTACGGCTGCATTCTGTTGGGCAACTTCGGCTTGATACCTCCGATAGTTTTCCTCCTCAACACCATTTCTGTACTCGACCACGCCCCAGAGAGCGAGCGCAGTCCCTAAGGCTCCTACCATTGCTGCTTGCACCTGGAACGCCGAACTGAACATACCGGCTCTGTTACGCAATTTAGGCGCTGCGCCTCCCGCATCGTTGGCTCGGATATACGCCGCGAGGCTTTCGCGAAGCTCTTTGAGGGGGTCGTTCTGCGCATAGCCGAGTTTGGCGCGTATCGCGGACGCTTTTGTGTTGGGATCCCGAAAGCGAAGTGCAGTTGCATGTGCCTCATGCGCGATGGCCAAGGCGAGAGGCAGGTTTCCGGTGGATACGAAGTAAGCGGCTTGCTTAGCAGGCAGTCTTGCATTTTGTTCTTCAAAGCCGTTCGCGCCAAACAGGTTCTGACGCAACGAATCAAGCGTCCAGACGAAGCCGTGCAGACTCCACCATCCTGTAACAAGGGTGATGCCGGTGCATTTCGCACCAACTTTCATTTCGCACTGCGCGCAATAGATGCCTTGAACTGGTCTGCGAGTAGCCCCTAAAAGGTAGGCGAACACCTTATAAAACACTCGATAGCGGGGACTAGCAGTAATGTTCGCGCATGTATCGCAGCGCACTGCCTCGTACTTTGGCGTGGTGGTCGCCGGACGTTCAGGATTTCTTGACGGATGATCGGCTTGCTTCGCCCTTTTTTGCTCTACTGGCTCAGCCAGTGCGTCATACTCAGCCCTCATTTTTGGGTCTGAAAGTACATCGAACGCTCGTTGCAAGTCTTGGAACCGCTTAGTAGCGCCCTCATCTTTGTCTCTGTCCGGATGCTGCTCCATCGCAAGCGCTCGATAGGCCGCTCGAATTACCGATGCCGGTGCGGTTGGTGCTACTCCAAGCCTAGCGTAATGCCCCCGAGGGTCTGCTTGATTCATGTTCTTCTCTCCGTGCTCCGCAGGATACACCGAGCCTCTACCGATGACCTGTTTGGATGGCTAAGTCCAAATCCGAGAAAAAATTTAAAGCAAGAGGTTGGCTATGGCTGCGACCGCCCTAGACGCGATGTATTCGGTTCTACCATCCCTAGCGGGAAATGTCAGGAGATCGCGCAATTCGACCTCGCTAACCTTCAATAGGTCGGGGTACTTTGATGCCGTTAACATGGCTGCATGAGCGATATCTCCACCCAACTGATCCACCACGGCTACAAGCCGCCCGCCGGCTTTGATTCGGTACAACCCGGCACCTACAAGGCCTCGACCATCATCTTCCCCAGCGTGGCGGCGCTGCGCCAGCGCGACTGGAAACACAAGACCGGCTACACCTATGGCCTGCATGGCACGCCGACCACCTTCACGCTGGAAGAACGCATTGCCACCCTGGAAGGCGGCAAATACTGCACGCTGGTGCCCAGCGGGCTCGCTGCGGTGGCACTGGTGGACATGGCGCTGCTCAAGGCCGGCGACGAGGTGCTGATTCCCGACAACGCCTATGGCCCGAACAAGGCCTTTGCCGAAAACGAATTGACCCGCTGGGGCGTGCGCTTTGCATATTACGACGCCATGTCGCCGGCCGATTTGGCGGCCAAACTGACAGCTAAAACACGGCTGGTCTGGCTGGAAGCGCCGGGGTCGATCACGCTGGAGTTTCCTGACCTGCCGGCGCTGGTCGCAGCCGTCAAGGCGCACGCTAACGCGCATCCTCAAGGCATCGTCACGGCGCTGGACAACACCTGGGGCGCAGGTATTGCCTTCAATGCCTTTGATCTGGGCGCCGACATCTCGGTGCAGGCCCTGACCAAATACCCCAGCGGCGGGGCCGATGTGCTGATGGGCTCGGTGGTCACGCGCGATGAGGCGCTGCACCAGCTAGTCCACTTTTGCCACATGCGGGTTGGTTACGGCGTCAGCGGCAACGACGCCGAGCTGGTGCTGCGTGGCCTGAACAGCATCGCCCTGCGTTACGCGGCGCAGGACGCCACCACACGCGCGCTGGCCGCCTGGCTGCAGCAGCAGCCGCAGGTGGAGGCCGTGTTTCACCCGGCGCTGCCGGGCTCACCTGGCCATCCCGCCTGGCAGCGCGACTGCACGGCTGCGGCCTGCCTGATGAGCGCCGTTTTCAAGCCGGGCCACAGCCAGGCCGCGCTGGACGCCTTTTGCGACAACCTCAAGCTGTTCAACATCGGCTACAGCTGGGCCGGGCCGATCAGCCTGTGTGTGCCTTATGACGTGCCTGCGATTCGCACCACGGCCTGGTCGTACAAAGGCGGGCTGGTGCGCTTTTCCATCGGGCTGGAAGCGCTGTCGGACCTGCAGGCCGACCTGACCCAGGCGCTCGCCATGATGCAGTACAGTTAGAACATCTCCCCTGAAGAAAGCACGCCGTGGCAACTCCCAATTACTCCTACGAAAAACGCCAGAAAGAGCTGGCCAAAAAGAAGAAAAAAGAGGAAAAACTCAAGCGCAAGGCTGAAGGCAAACCCGACTTGCCGGATGACGATACGCCTGAAGGCCAGCCCGGTGAGGCTGGTGCGCCGCCCACCGACGCGACGCCCTGATCGAGGCCGACCCCACTTGGGTTTTTGAATGAAAAAGGGCTCCAGCCCTTATGCAACGGGCGCAGGCAGCTAGACTTTTGATAGCAAACCGCCGCCCCCCAGGCTCCGCCGGGACAGTTATTTGTCCCCCGGAGCCTTTTTCATGGGCGCCGATCTGTGCGGCTTTTTATGTCGCGAGCAGGCTGCCTGCCAGCGCCTGCATGGCGGCGGCCGTGTGATCACGCGGGATCAGCACTTTGGCCGTTTCATACTGCGTGAAGTTGCGCCGCATCGACTGCAGGTATACCGGGTCGTAGTGCAGCAGCAGCAGCTCGCGCACCACCGAGGCCACGTCGCCGCTGCGCGCCCGCGTTTGCCAGCCGGCCACCACTTCCTTGCCGCGCGCTTCGGTCAGGGCGCCCAGGCGTTCGCAGAAAAATGCCGTGTCTTTCACGAAAAAATCGTAGTCTTCCAGCAGCAGGGCGACGCGTTCGTCCTCGGCCAGTTCCAGCCGCAGGCAGGGGCTGGCGCGCATGGCGGCAATCAGGCCTTCCGGCACGGCCACGTTGCCGACCTTCTTGCTTTCGCTTTCGATGTAAACCGGGCGCGCCGGGTCGAAGCTGCGCAGCGCCGCCCACACCAGGCTGTCAAAGGCTTTCTGGCTCGGCTGCGGCACGCCCGGGATCATGCCCAGCACCGAGCTGCGGTGATTCGCCAGGCCTTCCAGGTCCAGCACCTGCGCGCCCTCGGCGGCCAGCGCGTGCAGCAGGCGCGTCTTGCCCGAGCCCGTGGGTCCGCACACGACGCGGTACTGCAGCCGCTCGGCCAGCCCGGGCAGCTGGGCCAGCACGGCGCTGCGAAAGGCCTTGTAGCCGCCCTCCAGAAGGGTGACGCGAAAGCCGATCTGGTCCAGCACCAGCGACAGCGAGCCGCTGCGCTTGCCG
>CAMLDT010000004.1 GCA_946479075.1 uncultured Polaromonas sp. | reverse complement strand
TGCAGCAGGGCACGGTTGATGGCCAGGAAAATCCCCTGTCCGTCATCATTTCCGCCAAGTTCGACCAGGTGCAAAAACACCTGACGCTGACCGGGCATGTGTATTCGCCCTGCATCTTCCTGATGAACAAGGCCGCGTTTGACAAACTGTCGGCCGCTGACAAGCAGGCCTTCCTCGACGCCGCCAAGGAAGGCACCAAGGCCAACCGCGCCCGCGTGGACGAGGACGATGCCAAGGGTGTGGCCGACCTGCGCGCCAAGGGCATGACCGTGATCGACAACGTCGACAAGGCCAAGTTCGTCGCAGCGCTGGCCCCCGTGAACGCCGAGTTCGAGAAACAGTTCGGCAAGGCCAACATCGACAAGATCCGCGCCGTCAAGTAAGCGCCTCGCCCGCTATACTTTCAGCAGCTCAAGACGCCCGCAGCCATACGGCTGGCGGGCGTTTCCCCTTGCAGAACCCGGCTTTTCCATGAAACACGCCTTCCTCAAACTAGAACGCTGGACCACGGGCTTTGCCACCATCGTGGCTTGCCTCATGCTGGCCATTGCGTCGGCGCTCGGCATGTTCCAGATCATCACGCGCTTCGTGCTGGAGCAACCCGCCGAGTGGTCGGAAATCCTGATCCGCCTGTCGCTGATCTGGATGGTGTTCATGGGCATCCCCGCTGCTTTTCGCCAGGGCGCCATGGTCAGCGTCGATGTGCTCTACCGCTGGAGCCCCATCAAGGTCAAACGTGTGCTGGACTGGGTGGTCTGCCTGGCCGCGCTGCTGCTGATCGCCATCATCATCTGGTGGGGCTGGGACTACGCACTGCGCGGCCGTGTGCAGTCGATGGCCGGGCTGGAGTCGATCTCGATGTTCTGGGGTTATGTGGCCATGCCGATAGGCGCGATGTTCTGCG
Source organism: uncultured Polaromonas sp. (assembly GCA_946479075.1). Next base: position 41,662 of record CAMLDT010000004.1, on the reverse strand, counting down.
TGATCGGCATCATCGGCAACCTGATCGACCCGCAGCGGCAGGAACTGGAGACTGCGCAATGACCGCCGTGATGCTGACCACCATGATCGTCTGCTTTGCGCTGACGATTTCTGTTGCCGTGTCCATCGGCCTGGCCGCCGTCTTCGGCATCCAGGCCACCAACGCCCACATGCTGATCTCCGTCAAGGAGATGTTCAACGCCATCAACAAATTTCCGCTGGCCGCCATTCCGTTCTTCATCCTGGCCGGCAACCTGATGGAAACCGGCGGCATTTCGCGGCGGCTGGTCGAATTTGCAAAAAGCATCGTCGGCGGCGTCCAGGGTGGCCTGCCCATGACCTGCGTGCTGACCTGCATGATCTTTGCCGCCGTCTCGGGGTCCTCGGTCGCCACCACTTTTGCCGTCGGTGCCATCCTGATCCCGGCGCTGGTCAAACACGGTTACCCCACCAGTTATGCCGCAGCGCTGCAAGCCACCAGCGCCGAACTCGGCGTGATCATTCCGCCTTCCATCCCGATGATTCTTTACGGCGTGAGCGCCGAAGTTTCCATCGGCGAGCTGTTCATTGCCGGCATCGGCCCCGGCATCCTGATCAGCCTGGCGCTCATGACCTTTGTCTACGTTTACTGCCGCATCAAGGGTTGGGGCAAGAATGACGGCGACGGCCGCCTGGGCTTTTTCAAGGCCACCTGGCAGGCCGGCTGGGCGCTCATGATGCCGGTGATCATCCTCGGCGGCATTTACGGCGGTGTCTTCACCCCCACTGAAGCGGCTGCGGTCGCGGTGTTCTACGCACTGATCGTCGGCGTGGTGGTCTACCGCGAGATCAGCATCGCCAGCCTGGCGGTGGTGCTGCGCAAATCGGTGATCTCCAGCGCAGTCATCATGTTCATCATCGCGAACGCCGGCCTGTTTGCCTTTCTGATCACGCGCGCCGGGGTGCCCGACGCCATCGGGCATTATCTGGAATCGGTGTTGCAGTCGCCGGCGCTGTTCCTGCTGGGCGTCAATGCATCCCTGTTCCTGATCGGCATGTTCATTGAAACCAGCGCGGCCATCATTGTGCTCGCGCCGATTCTGGCGCCGGTGGCCATGCATTTCGGCATCGACCCAGTGCATTTCGGCATGGTCATGGTGGTGAACCTGGCTTTGGGCATGATCACGCCACCGTTTGGCGTGAACCTGTTCGCGGCATGCACCGTGGCGCACATCTCGCTGGACCGGATCATCAAGCACCTGATTCCCTTTGTGCTCGTGATCGTCGCCTGCCTGATGGTGATCACCTATTTCCCGGCGCTCTCGCTGACCCTGCGCGATCTGGTGTACAGCAGGTAGCCCCGCGCGGCTCGGCTACACTTGAGCCCGTCAGGAGAGAGTTTTCCCCGCGAAAACCGCCGAAGGCGCATGCTTCACCCTTTATGGTGGACTGAACGCTCAGGCAAAAGGACTGGCAACCGTCTCTTTGCCGCTGTGCGGCAGGGACGTTCCCTACTGGAGAGAGGCTGCCTTCAAGGCCGCCCACCGAAGGAGCAAGCCTGCATCGCCAGGTGAATCTCTCAGGTAAACCGGACAGCAGGGGCAGCCCATGGTTTGATGGCCATGTCGTCTATTTGCCCCGGAGAACGCCCCGTGTCCGCCACCGCCACCGATCCTGCCCTGCTGCACACGCCGCTTCATGCCCTGCACCTTGAGCTCGGGGCCCGCATGGTGCCTTTTGCCGGTTATTCGATGCCGGTGCAGTACCCCGCCGGTCTGATGGCCGAACACCTGCATACCCGCAGCTCGGCAGGTCTGTTCGACGTGTCCCACATGGGCCAGTTGCGCCTGGTCGGCAGCGACGCCGCCGCCGCGCTGGAAACCCTGATGCCCGTGGATGTGATCGACCTGCCCGTCGGCAAGCAACGTTATGGCCTGCTGCTCAATGACGCGGGCGGCATCATCGACGACCTGATGTTCTTCAACCTTGGCGAAGATCGAAGCGTCGCCGGGCCGCCCCAAGACGCGAGCGCCCCCTCGGGGGGCAGCGAGCCACACGAAGTGGGTGAGCGTGGGGGCAATATCTTCATCATCGTCAACGGTGCCTGCAAGGCGGGTGACATCGCCCACATCCAGCAAAAAATCGGCACGCGCTGCGAGGTCATTCCCATGCCTGACATGGCGCTGCTGGCGCTGCAAGGCCCGCAGGCCGTCACCGCCCTGTCGCGGCTGGCACCAGGTGTCGAGAAACTGGTCTTCATGACGGGCGGGCGCTTTACCGTGGCCGGCTGCGACTGCTTCCTCACGCGCAGTGGCTACACCGGTGAAGACGGCTTCGAGATCTCGGTGCCCGCGACGCAGGCCGACACCCTGGCGCGTGCCCTGCTGGCGCAACCGGAAGTCCGGCCGGTCGGCCTGGGCGCGCGCAACTCGCTGCGACTGGAAGCGGGCCTGTGCCTCTATGGCAACGACCTCGACACCCGCACCACGCCGGTGGAAGCCAGCCTGAACTGGGCGATCCAGAAGGTGCGGCGCAGCGGCGGTGCGCGCGCTGGCGGCTTCCCGGGCGCAGCCCTGGTGCTGGCGCAACTGGACGCGCCGGCCAGGCTGCCCCGCAGACGTGTGGGCCTGGTCGCGCTGGAGCGCGTCCCGGTGCGGGAACACACCGTCCTGCACAATGACGAGGGCCGGCCCATTGGTGAAGTCACCAGCGGCCTGCTTGGGCCCACCACCGGCAAGCCGGTCGCGATGGCCTACGTGGAGCCGGCTTTTGCCGCCATCGGCACGCGGCTCAATGCCCTGGTGCGTGGCAAGCCGGTGCCGATGGAAGTGAGCGCCATGCCTTTTGTTCCCGCCCGCTATTTCCGCGGCTGAAATTTTTAATCCCACCTTTATTCAACGGAGAAACCCATGCTCAAGTACACCGAAGACCACGAATGGATCAGGCTGGACGGCGACATCGCCACGGTCGGCATCACCGTGCATGCGCAGGACGCGCTCGGCGACGTCGTCTTTGTGGACCTGCCGGCCATCGGCACCAGCTTTGCGCAAAAAGAAGTGGCCGGTGTGGTCGAGTCGGTCAAGGCCGCCGCCGATGTCTACATGCCCATCAGCGGCGAAGTCACTGAAGTCAACGAAGCGCTGCGCGACGACCCTTCACTGGCCAACAGCGACCCGCTGGGCGACGGCTGGTTTTTCAGGGTCAGGCTGTCGGACAAGTCGCAACTCGACGCGCTGCTCGACGAAGCCGCCTACACCAGCTTCGCTGCCAACGCATAAAACCCTCTCTTCACCCCGTTCGAGCCGGGCCTGTCGAAGCCATGCGCCATGGCGACCCCGACAAGCTCGGGCCGAACCGGACCTGAAAGCCCTTCTTCATGCTGATGTCCACCGCCAAGCCGCTCGGCGAACTTGAAAACCCCGCCGAATTCATCGCCCGCCACATCGGCATTGACGCGGCCGACGAAGCGCACATGCTCAGCGCCGTGGGGGCTGCCTCGCGCCGCGCGCTGATTGACGGCATTGTCCCGCGGTCCATCGCACGCCGCACGGCGATGGCCATGCCGCCGCCCGTGACCGAAGCCGCGGCGCTGAAACAACTCAAGGCCATGGCGGCCAAGAACCAGGTCTTCAAGAGCTTCATCGGCCAGGGTTATTACGGCACCTTCACACCCGGCGTGATCCTGCGCAACATCCTCGAAAATCCCGCGTGGTACACCGCCTACACGCCCTACCAGGCCGAGATTTCCCAGGGCCGGCTGGAAGCGCTGATCAACTTCCAGACCATGGTCTGCGACCTGACCGGCATGCCCATTGCCAATGCCTCCATGCTCGACGAAGCCACGGCCGCCGCCGAAGCCATGACGCTGGCCAGGCGCAGCGTCAGGAGCAAAAGCAATGTTTTCATCGTCGCCGGCGACTGCCATCCGCAAACCATCGAAGTGATCCAGACGCGCGCCAGGCCGCTGGGCATTGAAGTCAAGGTCAGCACCGCCTCCAGCACGCTGCCCATGCTGATGGCCGAAGGCGACTACTTCGGCGTTCTCGCGCAGTACCCGGCCACCACCGGCAGCATCCATGACCTGCGGCCGCTGGCCGGCCAGGCGCATGTGGATGGCGCCGCGCTGTGCGTGGCGGCGGACCTGCTGGCACTGACGCTGCTCGCTCCGCCCGGCGAATGGGACGCCGACATCGTGCTGGGCAGCACCCAGCGCTTCGGCATGCCCATGGGCAACGGCGGCCCGCACGCGGCCTACCTCGCCTGCCGCGACGAATTCAAACGCTCCCTGCCCGGCCGTCTTGCCGGGGTCAGCGTGGACAGCCATGGCAACCCGGCCTATCGCCTCGCGCTGCAGACGCGTGAGCAGCACATCCGCCGCGAAAAAGCCACCTCCAACATCTGCACCGCGCAGGTGCTGCCGGCCGTGATTGCCAGCATGTACGCGGTGTACCACGGCCCTCAGGGTCTGAAGCGTATTGCCGAACGTGTGGCGGCCTACACCGCCATTTTTGTGCAGGGCCTGAAAGAGATGGGTTATGAGATCACCAACACCGGCGCCTTCGATTCGGTCACCATCAAGACCAGCGATGCTACACATTTGATAGCTGAACGCGCACGGCTGGCGGGGGCTAACCTTCGATTTCGCTTGAAGAATCATCTGGGTGTGTCGCTGGACGAAACCACCAGCCGCAGCGACATCGAACTGCTCTGGTCCTTCTTTGCCCAGCCCGGGCAGGCCGTGCCGGTGGTCAGCGCTTTCGAAAAAGGCGTCGCCCTGCTGATTCCCGAAGCATTGCGGCGCAGCAGCGACTTCCTCACGCACCCGGTGTTCAACACGCACCACAGCGAGACCGGCATGCTGCGCTACATCCGCATGCTCGGCGACCGGGACCTGGCGCTGGACCGCAGCATGATCCCGCTTGGCAGCTGCACCATGAAGCTCAATGCCACCAGCGAGATGATCCCCATCACCTGGCCCGAGTTCGCCAACATCCACCCGTTTGCGCCGCCTGAGCAGTTGCAGGGTTACGCCGAACTCGACCGGCAGTTGCGCGACTGGCTGTGCCAGGCCACCGGGTACAAAGGCATCAGCCTGCAGCCGAATGCCGGCTCCCAGGGTGAATACGCCGGGCTGCTGGTCATCAAGGCCTGGATGGAAGCCAACGGCCAGGGCCACCGCAACATCTGCCTCATTCCCTCGTCGGCCCACGGCACCAACCCGGCCAGCGCGCAAATGGCCGGCATGACCGTCGTGGTGACCGCCTGCGATGCGCAGGGCAATGTGGACATGGCCGACCTCAAGGCCAAGTGCGAACAGCACAGCGACAAGCTCGCCTGCGTGATGATCACCTACCCCAGCACCCACGGCGTGTTCGAGACGCAGGTCAAGGAACTCTGCGCGCTGGTACACAGCCACGGCGGCCGTGTTTATGTGGACGGCGCCAACATGAACGCGCTGGTCGGCGTGGCCGCGCCCGGCGAGTTCGGCGGCGATGTCAGCCACCTGAACCTGCACAAGACTTTTTGCATTCCGCATGGCGGCGGCGGCCCGGGTGTGGGACCCGTCTGCGTAGTCGCGGATCTGGTGCCTTACCTGCCCGGCCATGCGACCGCTGGTCTGCTGGTTAACGGCGTAGGAGCCATATCAGCGGCACCATTGGGCAATGCCGCGGTGTTGCCGATCAGCTGGATGTACTGCCGCATGATGGGCCCCGAGGGCTTGCAGCAGGCCACCGAGGTCGCCATCCTCAGCGCCAACTACATCAGCGCGCGCCTGAAAGACCACTACCCGACGCTGTACGCCAGTGCCAACGACCACGTCGCGCACGAATGCATTCTCGATCTGCGCCCGCTCAAGGAAACCAGCGGTATCACCGCCGAAGACGTGGCCAAGCGCCTGATGGACTACGGCTTTCACGCCCCCACGCTCAGCTTTCCCGTACCGGGCACCTTGATGGTCGAGCCGACCGAAAGCGAAACCCTGGCGGAGCTGGACCGTTTCATCGCCGCGATGATCGCCATTCGCGAAGAAATTCGCCAGGTGGAAAGCGGCCTCTGGCCGCAGGACAACAACCCGCTCAAACATGCACCGCACACCGCCGCCAGCCTGCTGGCCGGCGAGTGGGACCGGCCCTATCCGCGCGAGACCGGGGCCTTTCCACTGACCACGCTCAGGCAGGCCAAATACTGGCCGCCCGTGGGCCGGGTGGACAACGTCTACGGCGACCGCAACCTGTTCTGCAGTTGCGTGCCGGTCAGCGACTACGCCTGATCAGCGGGCCCACAGCCCGCCCCGCCTGACCTGCCCTCCCCGCATCGCCGGGCGGTGTTTTTCCCTGTCAAGCAGTACACCCTCGCACAGGTGGGCGATACCACGGGGCAAAGCAGGCGGGCGCATCGGCTTTTATGATGACCCAGATGAGTGAACAGTTTGAAAAATTCCAGGACATGCTGATCGTCCTGCTGACGAATTACGGCATGAACGTGCTTGGCGCCGTGGTCACGCTGATGGCTGGCTTTCTGGTGGCCGGCTGGCTGGCGGTCCTGACCAACCGCGCGATGGCGCGGGCCAACAAGATCGACGCGGTTTTCCATCCGCTGCCCGGCAAGGTGGTGCGCATTGCGGTCATGGGCTTCACGCTGATCGCCGTGCTCAACCGTTTTGGTGTCGAGACCACCAGCCTGATCGCCGTGCTCGGTGCTGCCGGCCTGGCCATCGGCCTGGCGCTGCAGGGCACGCTGAGCAATGTCGCGGCCGGCGTAATGATCCTGGTGTTCCGCCCGTTCAAGATTGGTGACGCGGTCAAGCTGGACAGCGACGTGTACATCATCGACGCGCTCGGCTTTTTTGTCTGCAAGGCCCACCTGCCCGACGGTCCGGTGGCTTTTCTTCCCAACTCGAAGATCTGGGGCCAAACCATCATCAACCTGTCGGTGACCGACAAGGACATCCGGCGCATCGACGAAGCCTATGGCATCGGTTACGGCGATGACATCAACAAGGCGCTGGCCATCCTGCGCCAGATCGCCGCCGACGAGCCGCGCGTGCTCGCCGATCCGGCCCCGCTGATCCAGGTGGACAAGCTGGGGGACAGCGCCGTGAACATCCTGTTCCGCGTCTGGACCTCACGCACCGACTGGTGGGGCACCAAGCTCGATCTGATCCAGCGCTGCAAGGAAGCCCTCGAAGCGGGTGGCATCAGCATTCCCTTTCCGCAGCGTGACGTGCACATCCATACGCCGGCGCAGGCGGCTGCTGTGCCCTCGCCCTCCACGAACTAAAGCCCTGATTCAGCGCGGCCCGGGCTCGTGCCCTCGCGCGGCCGACTGAAGGCAAACTTGTGGCATCCTCTTTGCCCACATGGATGCGCAAACCCTCATCATCATCGCCGGCGCCGCCGTGGCAGGTTTTGTCCAGGGCCTTTCCGGCTTTGCCTTCGGCATGGTGTCCATGGCCTTCTGGGCCTGGACCATCGACCCGCGGCTGGCGGCGGCCATGGCCGTGTTCGGATCGCTCACCGGCCAGATCATTGCGGCCATCACCGTGCGCCGCGGCTTTGACCTCCACCGGCTCGCCCCCTTTGTGACCGGCGGCATCCTCGGTTTGCCACTGGGCCTGCTGCTGTTGCCGAGGCTGGACGTGCTGATGTTCAAGGCGCTGCTGGGCAGCCTGCTGGTGGTGGCCTGCCCGGCCATGCTGTTCAGCGCCCGCCTGCCACGCATCACACGCGGCGGCCGGGTCGCCGACGCCTTTGTCGGCGCCGGGGGTGGTTTCATGGGTGCCTTCGGCGGCTTCACCGGCGTGGTCCCCACCTTGTGGTGCACGCTGCGCGGCCTGGACAAGGACAGCCAGCGCTCCATCATCCAGAACTTCAACCTGTCGATGCTGGCCGTCACCTTCGCCAGCTACGTCGCCACTGGTGTGGTCACCCGCGCCACGCTGCCCTGGTTCGCCATCGTCGCGCCGGCCATGCTGGTCCCGTCGCTGCTGGGCGCACGCCTGTACACCGGTATCAGCGAGGCGGCCTTTCGCAAGCTGGTGCTGGGCTTGTTGACCTGCACCGGCGTGGCCTTGCTGGTTTCGGCAGTGCCGGGCTTGTTGCGGCGTTTGAGCTGAGCCAGCCCTGGCCAAACCCGTGGCCTGGCCCCTTCAGCGCAGCACCCCGTAAAGCAGCATCAAGCCGGTCCCGGTCATCAGCGCCGGCACCAGGCGTCCGCCCGGTTTGATCAGCATGATGGCCAGGCTGACCAGAGCTATGCCGATCCGGACGGCCACCGGCACGGTGGCCAGCGCGCCGGTCGGCATCAGGATCAGGCGCACCGTCAGGGCCGCGATCATCGAATAGGTGACGGCCGACAGCCATTTGAAGATTTCGCTGTTCTGGTTGATGTGGCGCGACAGCAGTACGCCACCGGCACGGCACACATAGGTGCCGATGGAGGCCAGCAACAGGGCGCCGGCGCTGTGCCAGCCATCCAGGCTCGGGATCATGCGCGGCCCCCTTCAGCACCCCGGCGCGAACGCAGGCGGTGCCAGCCGTAGGCCAGGGTGCCGCCCAGCAGCCCGGCCGTCAGCAGGCTGGTTGCGCTGTCAATGAGGAAGCACACCGGGCCCAGACAACCGCCCAGCAGGATGGCCAGCCGGTTGGCCGGCAGCTTGACCTCGGTGAAGGTCAGCAGGAAAAACAGCGGGTTGATCCAGACCAGGCTCAGCGTGACCGCCATCGGCACCTGGCCGGCAATCACATACCCGAGAGCGGTGGCCGGCACAGACAGCAGCCAGCACGGCAGGCCAAAGCCGACAAAGTAACTGCTGCGATGCTCGGGTGCCATCAGGGGAAATTCGCGCATGGCCACGGTCCAGGCGGTCATGGCCAGCAAATGCGCCGAGGCGTACAGGCCGGGCTTGCGGTCGTCGCGGTGCAATTGCGGAAACAGCGTCACGGCCATGGTCACAAAGCGCGAGGAGCTCAGCGAGACGGCAATGGCGACCGACAGCAGCGAAGCGCCGGAGATCAGCATTTCAAACAGCACGATCTGGCCCGGCAAGGCAAAGAGAAAAAACGTGGTCGCGGTGGTGAACAGCAGGCCCAGGCCATAGATATGGCCGGCGGCGCCAAAGCCCAGCATGCCGGCGACCAGCACCAGCACAGGCGCCCGCAAGGCATCCTTGACGCCCTGGCGAAACGCCGCCTTGCGGTTGCTGAAGCGGCCAGCAGCAAGATCGGATGCGCTCGGGAAGGTCATGTTGTGCCAAGCCCTTCCAGCCAGGCCATTGCCTCCACCAGTTCCTGCTCGATGATCTCGTGCTGGGACGGGTATTCGGCGTAGGTCAACCCAATCGGCAAGGCCTCCACCCGGTCGCGAATCACATGGGCGGCGGCCAGCGGGATCACGTTGTCGTAGCTGCCGTGGCTCAGCCAGAGTTGTTTGCCTTGCAGTGCTTCAGCGGGCGCCACCAGCGGCAGCACCTGGGTCAGCAGGCGGCTGTGCATCACCATCGCTGCGTGCGTCAAGCCGGGCTGTGTGAGCAGCAGCGACAGCGACATGATGCCGCCCTGGCTGAAGCCGCCCACCACAACCCGCTCCGGCGGAATGCCGAGTTGCCGGGCCGCCGCGGTCAATGTCTCTGCCACCACCTTGCGGCTGGCGGCTTCCTGCGCTTCGTTGATGGTGCGTTCACCCCGGGCATCCACGGTGAAGGCAAACCAGCCGTAGGCCGAAGGCCCCATGGCGTAGGGCGCGCGCAGGCTGACCACATGAAAGTTTTTGGGCACATAAGGCGCCAGGCTGAACAGGTCCTGTTCGTTGCTGCCGACGCCGTGCATCAGCACCAGCAGCCAGGTTTTTGCAACGGACGGATCAGCGGGGCGCTGCAAAAAGGTCAGGGGAAGGTCAATCATTGCCAGGGCTTGCGGTCGCGAAGCCCCTATTATCGGCACAGGGCGGCGCTATTGTTTCCATAGCTGCTTGCGCCCGCCGGATAAGGGCTGGAGGCCAAAATCCCTATCAATTCCAAAGCGGAGCACCGATCACCGTGGCAAGGACCGGGCTATTCGTTCACCTTGCCGCGCGAACTCTTGATCTCTGATCGCTGGCTATTGCCCGCCAGGCGCCGCTGCTTGGAGCCGTAGGTGGGCTTTGTGGCGCGCCGCGCCTTGGGCGGCACCGACACGCCATCGATCACCTCCTGCAGCCGCGCCAGCGCATCGGCGCGGTTCATCTCCTGCGTGCGGTGCTGCTGCGCCTTGAGCACCAACACGCCCTCCTGCGTGATGCGCCCGTCGCTGAGGCAAAGCAGGCGTTGCTTGATGGCATCGGGCAGCGACGACGCCGCGATGTCAAAGCGCAAATGAATCGCGCTGGAGACCTTGTTGACGTTCTGCCCGCCCGCGCCCTGCGCGCGGATGGCGCTGAACTCGACTTCGCGCTCATCCACCGGATACGCCGGCTGTTTGGGCGCGGTGGCCATGACCGGTGCGGCCGGATCAGGCCACGCCGGCCAGCGCGGCCACGCCCGCGATGGCCAGCGCATAACCCTGCACGCCAAAGCCGGCCATCACGCCTTTGGCCACCGGCGACAGCCAGGAGTGGTGGCGAAAGGCTTCGCGCGCATGCACATTGCTGATGTGCAACTCGATCACGCTGACCCCCGCGCCCTTGATGGCGTCGTGCAGCGCCACGCTGGTGTGGGTGTAGGCGCCGGCGTTGAACACCACCCCGGCCAGCGTGCCGGCGGCCTGCGCGCGGCCGGCTTCCTGGATCGCATCGATCAGCACGCCTTCGTGGTTGCTCTGGCGAAAATCCAGCTTGAAACCATGCGCCGCACAGGCCTGGCCGCACAGCGTCTCCACATCGGCGAGGGTCTGCGCGCCGTAGACCGCAGGCTCGCGGGTACCGAGCAGATTGAGATTGGGGCCGTTCAGGACAAGGACAGTTTTCATGGGCTCAGGCTTGGGGTAGGTGAGCTGGGATTATCCGGCATGCGAATCCCGGTGACAGCAACGGGCGGCCGGATCACGCACAATCGCTGGCAAGCCATGCAAACCCGCCACTTTCTCCAGCTGATCGCCCTGTCCGCGCTGTGGGGTGGCTCCTTCCCGCTGCTGCGCATCGCCAGCCCGGCGCTCGGCCCCTGGCTGCTCGCCGGTCTGCGCTGCGTGCTGGCCGCGCTGGTGCTGGCGCTGCTGATGCGCGTGCTGCGCCAGAAGTGGCCGGCGCGCGCCGCCTGGCCCCGGCTGGCACTGCTGAGCCTGCTCACGGTGGTCGCGCCTTTTGTGCTGTTCAACTGGGCCGCGCTGGTGATCCCGGCCGGCTACTCCGCCGTGCTGAACGCCACGGCGCCGCTGTTCGGCGTGCTGGGCGCGGCCGCCGCGGGCGAAGAACGCCTCACCGGCCGCCGCCTGCTCGGCTGCGCCATCGGTTTTGCCGGCGTGGCCTTGCTGGTGCAGTTGGGGCCGGTGACGCCCACCACCCCGGTGCTGCTGGCGGCGCTGGCCTGCACCGGCGCCGCGGCGGGGTACGGCCTGGGCTCCATCCTGATGAAACGCGCCACGCTCGAACATGACGCCCTGCCCGCCTCCGCCGTCGTGCATGTGGCCGCGGCCCTGGTGCTGTTGCTGCCGGCCGGCGCCAGCGTGCCGGCGGCGCACTTCAGCACCGGCGCACTGATCGCGGTGGCGGTGCTGGGCCTGTTCACCTCGGGGCTGATGTACTGGATCAGCATGCGCATGATGCGTGAAATTCCCGCCAGTGCGGCCACCTCGGCCGCCTTCATGATCCCGCTGTTCGGTGTGGCCTGGGGCGGCATGTTTCTGGGTGAACCGGTCACCTGGGGCATGTTGCCCGGCTGCCTGCTGGTGCTGATGGCCACCGCGCTGATCACTGGCTTCAATCCTTTCCGGCGTCGCGGCCCGCGTTGAAGCGGCCTGCACTCGCTATCAACTTCATAGCTGCTCACGCCCGCCGGATGGGGGCTGGAGGCCAAAAATGCTTGAAACTCAGGCGGCAGGCAGGGCTGGGGCATCGATGCCACGCTGCAGCCGCCATGCGCGCCAAGCGCAGAAGGTGGCGAGAGCCGCCGCCGCTGCGCAGGCCCAGTACACACTGCCCAGCCCGAAGGCTGAACTGAGCACGCCACCGGTGAGGCCGCCCAGCACACCGGGCAAACCGTAGGCCAGCACCACGTACAGCGCCTGGCCGCGCCCGCGCAGCCGGCCCGGAAAGTGGTGCGACAGCAAGGCGATACACACCGTGTGGTGCGTCGCAAAGGTCAGCGCATGCAGCATTTGCGCAAACACCAGCACGGCCAGCACCGACGCGCAGGTGGCAGTCAGGCCCATGCGCAAGGTCATGGCCGCGGCGCAGAGCATCAGCCAGCCGGTCAGGCTGAAGCGCGGCAGCCAGCGGCCCTGGGTGTAGAACCAGCCAATCTCGACCACCACCGAGACCGCCCACAAGATGCCGATCATGGCCTTGCTGTAGCCGATGCTGTCGAGATACAGCGAAAAGAAAACATAGATGCCGATGTGCGCCAGCACATGAAAAAACGCCGCTGCAAAAAACCACTGCACCGCCCGCTGGCGCAGCACCGGCAGCACCGGCAGTTTTTCTTCATGCGGGGCCACCGCTTCCTTCAGGTTGGGCAGGCACCAGACGCTGAGCGTCACCGCCAGCAATGACAGAAATGTCCAGGCCGGGAAGTGCTTCATGCCAAACCACTCGAACCAGCTGCCGGCCGCAAACACCGTGACCAGGAAACCCAGCGATCCCCACAGCCGCACGCGCCCGTAACGCCGTGCGTCAAAGGCGCCGCCCTGGCTGATGAGGTGCGCCATCGCCGCTTCGCTCATGGGCATCATGGCGCTGGTGTGCGTGAACATCACCAGCAGCACCGCCGTCAACCACCAGATGCCGAAGCGTGAATCAAAATCCAGCCAGAGGCCGCAGGAGCTGATCAGCGCGACCGTCGCACCGTAGCGCAGCAGCTTCACGCGTTCGCCGGTGTGGTCGCTGATCGCGCCCCAGCCGTAGGGCGCAAACAGGCGCGTGGCCGCCTGCACCGAGGTCAGCAGGCTGATCGCCAGGATGCTGAAACCCAGCTCTTTCAGCCAGAGCGGCAAATAGGGATTGAAGAACCCGATGTGGGCAAAGTAGCTGGCCGACAGCGCCGCAAACGGCACCAGCTGGCGGCGCCGCGCGGCGGCTTCAGGCATGTTTCAGATGGCGCCGGGAATCGCGCGCATCGGCGAGACCACATCGCCGCACTGAGCACGCTGGCGCAGCGCATGTTCCATGATCACCAGCGCCAGCAGCGCCTCGGCAATCGGCGTCGCGCGTATGCCGACGCAGGGGTCGTGCCGGCCTTTGGTGATGACCGAGGTCGGCTGGCCCGCCATGTCGATGGACTCGCGCGGCGTGAGGATGGAGCTGGTCGGTTTGATGGCAATCGAGACTTCCAGGTCCTGCCCGGTGCTGATGCCGCCCAGTACGCCGCCGGCGTTGTTGGACTTGAAGCCCTCGGGCGACAGCGAATCGCCGTGCGTGCTGCCGCGCTGCGCCACGCTGGCAAAGCCGGCGCCAATCTCCACACCCTTGACCGCGTTGATGCCCATCATGGCAAACGCGATGTCGGCGTCCAGCTTGTCATACAGCGGTTCGCCCAGGCCCACCGGCACACCGCTGGCCGTCACGCGGATGCGCGCGCCGCAGGAATCGCCGCTCTTGCGCAACGCTTCCATGTAAGTCTCCAGCTGGGACACATCCGCGATAGGCGCGAAGAAGGGGTTGTTCTGGACGTGGTCCCAGGATTCGAAATCAATGGCGAGGTCGCCAACCTGCGTCATGCAGCCGCGGAAGGTGGTGCCGTATTTTTCAAACAGCCACTTGCGCGCCACCGCACCCGCCGCCACCGTCGGCGCCGTCAGCCGCGCCGACGACCGCCCGCCACCGCGCGGGTCGCGGATGCCGTACTTTTGCAGGTAGGTGTAGTCGGCATGGCCGGGCCGGAAGGTGTTGAGGATGTCGCCGTAGTCCTTGCTGCGCTGGTCGGTGTTGCGGATCAGCAGCGCAATCGGCGTGCCGGTGGTTTTGCCCTCGTAGACACCCGACAAAATCTCGACCGCATCCGGCTCGTTGCGCTGCGTCACGAACTTGCTGGTGCCCGGCCGGCGCCGGTCCAGCTCGACCTGGATGTCGGCCTCAGAAAGCGCCATGCCCGGCGGGCAACCGTCAATCACACAGCCAATGGCCGGGCCGTGGGATTCACCGAAGTTGGTGACTGCGAATAGGGTGCCTAGGGTGTTGCCGCTCATGGGGGGATTATCCCAGATGGAGTTGGGCGGGGGACCGAGACGCTGGGGCTACGGACAGAATCGAATGGTGAACATGATGGGAGCATCACAATCGCGGCGAAGCTGCTTTCTGTCCGCCTTTCGGGTTGGCATCTTATGGCGAATTTCGGCGTATTCCCAAAAGGATTGCCTGTAAATCTTCCAATGCAACATCACCTTGCCCAAGTGAATCGGAACGCATCTGGCTGACCATTGCTGTGAAGGCAGTGCACTGTACGTCTGAGCTCATAGCAGCACCGAGGCGTTCAAAGACAGCAAATGCCCTGACCGTTTTTACGGCGCCGTAGAGACAAACCCGACACTTGGCATCAGCGGTTCGCATGCTGAGGCTCTTCGCCTCCGGAGAATTTCGCAAGATGCCGAAGTTCGCGTGTTCACTTACGCAGGTGAGGTAATCCGTGTACGCTTTCGTGCGGAGTTCGCGCTGGTGCTTGTTGCCATCGAGGTGGCGCGTGAAAAGAAATTGCAGCACAGCTCCGAGAAGCAGGCCCACAAGTGAAAGTAGCGCGGCAGTCAACGGTTACCTCGATGCGGCAAAAAGGAAGTGTTGCGGGTTCATTGCACTGCGTAACGTCAGTGGTCAGCGACGCAAAATCCCAGCTTGGCGCTGCAAGGGCACGCTGGAAGCCGTCGCTTCCAGTCGTTCAGCCAGCCACACCTTGATCACAGACTGCCGCGTCACACCCAGCTTGCTTGCTTCGCGGTCCAGCGAGTCAATCATCCAGGTCGGGAAATCGACGTTCACACGCTTTTGCTCCTGCAGAACACGCCGGGCTTGGGAGACATCCAGCGATGCGGTGAGGTCCACATCCTCGTCAAACTGCTGCTCAAATTTTTTAGCTTTCATACAGTGCCACCTCTTCTGTGCGTGCACGGCGCACGGATATCAATCGAATGTTGGCCGCGCGGTAGGTAATGACGGCCGACCAATGTTTGCCCTCAATGGCGCCAATCACCAGATACCGCGGTTCGTCCTCGGTTTTTGCGGGGATCTCCAGCAGCATCGGATCACTCCACAAACGCTGGGCTTCCACAAAATCGATGTTGTGTTTCGCAAGGTTGGATTCGCTTTTCGCGGGATCAAACTCAAACGCAATCATGGTATAAAAATTATACCTAAATTGGTGCTAATTAACACCTTGCACCGGCAACGCGAAATAAAACACCGCACCCGCCCCCACCTTGCCCTCGGCCCAGACACGCCCTCCGTGGCGCGTGACCACGCGGCGCACGGTGGCCAGGCCGATGCCGGTGCCTTCGAACTCCTCGTCGCCGTGCAGGCGCTCGAACACCTCGAAAAGTTTGTCGTAACAGGCCATGTCGAAGCCGGCGCCGTTGTCACGAACCGAATAAACCGCTTCCGCCCCCTCGATGCGGCCGCTGACCTCGATCTGCGGGCTGGCAACGCGGCTGCTGTATTTGACGGCATTCGAGAGCAGGTTGACCCAGACCTGGCGCAGCAAGGCCGGATCCGCCGGCGCGTCCGGCAGCGGGCCGATTTCGAAGGCGGGTTGGGGCGCGTCGGGGCCCAAGCCCGGCATCTCGCCGGCCACCTGCGCCGCCAGTGCGTTCATGTCCACGGCGGTTTTGCTGACCTCCTGCAGGTTCAGCCTGGAAAACGCCAGCAGGTCATCGATCAGCCGGGCCATGCTTTTGACGCGCGCGCGGATGATGGACAGGTAGTGCAGGCCTTTGTCGTCCAGGCGGTCGGCATAACCCTTCTCCAGCAACCCGGCGTATCCGCCAATGACGGCCAGCGGCGAGCGCAGGTCATGCGAGGCCGCCGAAGTGAAACTCTCCAGGCTTTTGTTGGTGGTTTCCAGATCGCCGGCCCGCACACTCAGGGCCGCGTTGAGGTCGGTCACCACCTGCTCCAGCGCTTTCTGCTGGGTGATGTCTTCGGAGATGCCCAGCACATGGGTGGCTTCGGCGGCTTCTGCGAAGACCGGCACTTTGTAGGTGTGCAACTTGCGCAGCCCTTTGCCGGGTGAAGAGAACCGGTCGTCCGGAATGTCTTCCAGCGCGCCGCTGGTCATCACCCGGCGGTCCTGGGCTGTGAACCAGTCGGCCGCTTCCTTGCCGAAAAGTTCGTGGTCGGTTTTTCCGATTGTTGCTTCGCGCGACAAGCCTGTCAGCGCTTCCAGCGCACGGTTCACGCGCACATAACGCAACTCGGCCGCATCCTTGATGTAAACAGCGATCGGTATGTGCTCGATCATGGAATCCAGGAAGCGGTTGGACTTGAGCACCTCCGCCGTACGCTCCCGCAGATGCTCCCGGCTTTCGGTCAGTTCGTTGTTGCGCTGCACGGCCGCGTCGTAGGTGGACATCAGCAGGTTGAGGATTTGCGTGCGGCTGGCGGTGATACGGTGGCGTTCGCCGTGAAAGAAGATTTCCGCCGGCGCGCTGGTGTCAGGCGCCTGGTCGGTGTCGGGGCTGTTCAGGGCGTGTTCCACCCGCGCCAGCATGTGGCTTCGCTCATAAGGCTTGATGACAAAGCTGTCGGCTCCGCACTGCAGGCCCAGCAACACTTCGTTGGGATCGACCAGGCTGGTCACCAGGATGACCGGAATCTGGCGCAGCGCCACGTCGGCCTTGATCTGTCGGCACAGTTCGTAACCGCTCATTTCGGGAATTTTCACGCCACTGATGACCAGCGCGGGCTGCAGGCTGGCCGTCATCTCCAGGGCAGACTGGCCGTTGTCTGCCAGGCTGACGCGGTAACCCTGCTCCTGAAGGATATGGCTGAGCATCTGCCCCTGCGCCACGATGTTTTCGACGATCAGGATGTGTCTGGGCGAGGTGTCGCCGGGTCCATCAGAACTCATTTTTTTGTTTCCCCTGACGGTGTTTGCCCAATCGCTCCACCTTTTGTATGCAACTGATAGTACTAGCTCTGCCGTTTTGGTGCGCTGGGTCAAGCGCGCCGGTGTCCCAAAACCCCCGCGCCTCAACAAATACATCCGCCTTCTGGAACACTTCCTGCTTGCTGCACTGCACCATCCCTTTGATGCACCCACAGAAGGAGCCCCCATGCTGGACCGCACCACGACCACCTTCTCCCACGTCAAACCCGGCGACACGCAGTTTGTGTCGGGCGGATTGCGTGACTTCTTTCTTTACCGTGACCTGGGCATTGCCGAAGCGACGCACGGAAAAGTGATTGCGCACCTGGTCAAGGCCAACATGGCACCGGAAACGGGCACGGGCTGGCACCGGCATGAGGCGGATTTCCAGATCGTGTACATGCTCAAGGGCTGGGCCAAGTTCATGTACGAAGACAAGGAAACCCTGGTCGAGGCTGGCGACGTGGTGCACCAGCGCCCCGGCATCAAGCACTACCTGTTCGACTACTCGCCGGACATGGAGTACCTGGAGATCGTGTCGCCGGCAGATTTCACGTCGATTGATGTGGAGCCGGTTTGTGACATCCCTCCCCCAGCGCCGTGGAAATAGCTGGCACGACGGTCGTGCTCTGCGTGTCGCCGCTTTAAACCGTTCGCCCTGAGCTTGTCGAAGGGTTCTTTCTCGGCCCAAGCCGGCTTCGACAGGCTCAGCCCGAACGGTTGTTGACTCCCCCCAAGAAAAGCGCGCAGCCCCTGAGCCGGAAACGGTTCAAAACTCAGCATCCAATTCGTCAATCTCGTCCGGCTCTTTCTTCGCGGCGGCCACCCACTCTTTCATCGCCGGCAGTTCCAGGATGCGTTTGCAGTAGGCGGCGCAGGTTTTGTCCACTGCCACGTCGTAGGTGATGAAACGCGTGACCACCGGCGCGTACATCGCATCCGCCACCGTGGGCTGTTTGCCGAAGAGGTAGGGGCCACCGTAGGTCGCCAGGCATTCTTTCCAGATGGCGACCACGCGGTCGATGTCGCCTTGCGCGCGTGACCAGACCTTGAAGTTGGGGAAATGGGCCTTGATGTTCATCGGCAGCGACGCACGCAGCGAGGCGAAGCCGGAATGCATCTCGCCGCAGATCGCGCGGCAATGGGCGCGGGCCTTCACATCGGCCGGCAGCAGGCCGGCCTTGGGCTTGATTTCATTGAGGTATTCGGCAATCGCCAGCGTGTCCCAGACCTTCACGCCGTTGTGCTGCAGCGAGGGCACCAGCATGGACGCCGACAGCAGCAGCATCTCAGCCTTCATGGACGGATCGTCGGGCGGGATGATTTTTTCGGTGAAGTCGAGGCCGGCGAGTTTGGCCGTCAGCCAGCCACGCAAGGCCCAGGCACCGTAGTTCTTGCTGCTGATGGTGAGAACGGCTTTGGCCATGGCTTGCTCCTGGAAAGTGCCTGCGTAAAGACTGTGCAAGGGCTGTGCCAGAAAAGTGCATGCCCTGTACGCCGGTTGGCCCGCAACTTGCCTGCAAACCCGGTACGGGCCCCTACCGGTTGCCCATGTCAGGAGACCCATGTTGTATCAGGCCTACCAGCTCCAGTCCGACCTGATGTCGCCGCTCCGCCTGATGGCCCAGGGCCTCAGCGCCACGCTCTGGCTGCAGAACACCGAGCGCAGCATCACCCGCCGCATGGCTGCCGCCAGCGAGGTCATCTCGCGCATGCGCCTGACCCACACCCGCCCTGCCTACGGCATCGGCTCGGTGATGGTGGACGGCGAAGCCACCCCGGTGGAGGAAGAAAACGTGCTGGCCCTGCCCTTCGGCAGCCTGCTGCATTTCAAAAAACCGGTGGCCGGCGGACGCCATCACCCGCCGGTGCTGCTGGTGGCGCCGCTGTCGGGCCATTTTGCAACGCTGCTGCGCGAGACCGCCCGCACGCTGCTGCAGGACCACGACGTTTACATCACCGACTGGCACAACGCGCGCGATGTGTCGCTGAAACATGGCGCCTTCGGCCTGGACGATTATGTCGAGCACATGATCAAATTCATCGAGACCATTGGCCCCGGCACCCATGTGGTGGCGGTGTGCCAGCCCTGCGTGGCGGCGCTGGCGGCCACCGCCGTGATGGCCGAGGACGACCACCCGGCCCAGCCGCGCAGCCTGACGCTGATGGCCGGCCCGGTCGATTGCCGCGTCAACCCGACCGGCGTCAACACGCTGGCGACCAGCAAGCCCATCGAGTGGTTTGAAAAGAACCTGATCAGCCATGTGCCCTTGCCGCACGCCGGCTATATGCGCCGCGTGTACCCCGGCTTTGTGCAGCTCAGTGCCTTTTTAAGCATGAATCTGGACCGGCACAAAAAATCATTCCAGGACCTGTACCAGCACCTGGTGGACGGCGACCTCGACAAGGCCAATGTGATCCGCGTGTTCTACGAGGAGTACCTCGCCGTCAACGATTTGCCGGCCGAGTTCTACCTCGAAACGGTTGAAAAAGTCTTCCAGACCTACGACCTGCCGCTGGGCAAGCTCACCTACAAGGGCCGCCTCGTCAAACCCGCCGCCATCCGCCGCACCGCGCTGATGACGGTCGAAGGTGAACGCGACGACATCTGCTCGGTCGGCCAGACGGTCGCCGCGCTGGACCTGTGCAGCAGCATCCGCCCCTACATGAAAACCCACCACATCCAGACCGGGGTCGGGCACTACGGCGTGTTCAGCGGGCGCAAGTGGAATGCGCAGATCTACCCGCGGGTGCGGGAGATGATTCATGCGAGTTTGGGGTGAGTTGAGAGCCAAATCAGGCTCTGGCCCTTGTCTGGCGAGCGCAGGTAGCTATTGAATTCATAGCAACTCATCACATGAGCAGGCATCCCGGACTGGGCCCGGGATCCGTGTTTTGCCTCCTCGTGCCTTGAGGTGTGTCCCCGGCCTACAGGTGCAGCGCACCAAACGGCATGAGGAAAACAAGGGGAGATGGAGGTTCGCGGCGGGTCCCCACCAACGGGGCTATATCGCAAAACTCAGAGCTTGGTGTCCTGCGTCTCGTCTTCTTCAGAAGGCCAGTCGCGAATGTAGGCCTTGAGCATCTTGTTCTCGAAGTTCTGGCCATCGACGACGGCCTTGGCGACGTCGTAGAAGGAAATCACGCCTTCGAGCACCTTCTTGTTGAGCACCGGCATGTAACGCGCGTGGCGGCCCAGCATCATGCGGCGCACTTCGTCGATCTCGGTCTCGGGGGTGCAGGTCAGCGGCGCGTCGTCCATCGCGGTGCGCACCAGCGTGCTGCCGATCTCGCCGCCGTTCTTGACGATGCACAGAATCACTTCCCGGAAGGTCAGCATGCCGACCAGGTCGCCGTGGTCCATCACGACCAGGGAGCCGATGTC
The DNA here is from genome assembly GCA_946479075.1 of uncultured Polaromonas sp. Next base: position 21,102 of record CAMLDT010000004.1, on the reverse strand, counting down.
TTTTTCGGCCATGATCTCGGCGGCCTTGGCCAGCGGTTCGTCGGAGTGGACGGTGTACAGGGTGTTGCCTTTGACGCGCAGGATATCAAGGACTTTCATGGGGCGCTCCTCTGGAGTTGTCTCGGCATTCTGCAGGTTTCCCCCGGTGCCGCCCCGGGGAATTTCAGTTCAAATATAGCCCACAATGCCCCGGCAGGCCATCGTGATTTGTTTCAGGGTGCTTGCCGCCATGGCGCCTTCTGACCAAGATTACCGACAACCACTGGAGACTCCATGTCTGGCTACTCTGACCCGGGCTTTGACACGCTGGCCCTGCACGCCGGGGCTGCGCCCGACCCGGCCACCGGCGCGCGTGCCGTGCCGATTCACCTGAGCACTTCTTTCGTCTTTGAATCCAGCGAGCACGCGGCCAGCCTGTTCAACCTGGAACGCGCAGGACACGTTTATTCACGCATCAGCAACCCGACCAACGCCGTGCTGGAGCAACGGGTATCGGCGCTGGAGGGCGGCATCGGCGCCATCGCCACGGCCAGTGGCCAGGCGGCGCTGCACCTGTCAGTTGCCACGCTGATGGGCGCGGGCTCGCACATCGTGGCCTCGACGGCGCTTTACGGCGGCTCGCAGAACCTGCTGCACTACACCATGCGGCGCTTCGGCATTGAAACGACGTTTGTCAAGCCCGGCGACATTGACGGCTGGCGCGCCGCGGTGCGGCCCGAGACCAAGCTGTTTTTCGGCGAAACCGTGGGCAACCCCGGGCTGGACGTGCTGGACATCCCGACGGTGTCGGCCATCGCCCATGAGGCCGGCGTGCCGCTGCTGGTCGATTCCACGCTGACCTCCCCATGGCTGATCAAGCCTTTTGAACACGGCGCCGACATCGTCTACCACTCGGCCACCAAGTTTTTGAGCGGCCACGGCACCGTCATCGGCGGCATCGTGGTGGACGGCGGCAGCTTTGACTGGGACGGTCCGCGGGCGGCCGGCAGGTTCGCCGAATTGACAGAAGCCTACGATGGTTTCCACAACATGGTGTTTACCGAGGAAAGCACGGTGGGCGCCTTTTTGCTGCGCGCGCGCCGCGAAGGCCTGCGCGACTTCGGCGCCTGCATGAGCCCGCACACCGCCTGGCTGATACTGCAGGGCATCGAAACGCTGCCGCTGCGCATGGCCCGTCACATGAGCAATACCGAAAAAGTCGTGGCCTTTCTGGCCAGCCACCCGCTGGTGGCGCGGGTCGGCCACCCGCTTCTTGAATCGCACCCCAGCCATGAACTCGCCAAAAAACTGCTGCCGCGCGGCGCCGGCTCGGTGTTCAGCTTCGACATCAAAGGCCACCGCGAGCAGGGCAAGGCCTTCATCGAGGCGCTGAAGGTGTTCAGCCACCTCGCCAACGTCGGCGACTGCCGCAGCCTGGTGATTCATCCGGCCAGCACCACGCACTTCCGCATGAGTGACGACGCACTGGCCGCTGGCGGTATCACGCAGGGGACGATTCGCCTGAGCATCGGGCTGGAAGACCCGGACGACCTGATCGACGACCTGAAACGCGCACTGAAGGCGGCGGAAAAAGCGGCCTGAAAAGAAATAACAAATCCCGTTCGGGCTGAGCCTGTCGAAGCCACCCTTCGACAGGCGCAGGGCGAACGGTCTGGAGACCTGCCCCATGTATTTACCAGTCAACGACCACAACACCTACTGCTACACCGGCGGCAAGTCTTTCGATGCCGCCAAACCGACGGTGGTTTTCATCCACGGCGTGATCAACGACCACAGCGTCTGGATTTTGCAAAGCCGCTACCTCGCGCACCACGGCTGGAATGTGCTGGCGGTGGATCTGCCGGGTCACTGCCGCAGCGCGGGCGAGGCGCCGTCCAGTGTCGAGGAAGGCGCGGCCTTTGTCGCGGCCCTGCTCGATGCGGCCGGCGTGCAGCGCGCCGCGCTGGTCGGCCACAGCTGGGGGTCGCTGATCGCGCTGGAGGCGGCTTCGCAACTGAAAGAGCGCATCAGCCATCTGGTGCTGGTCGGCACGGCCTTCCCCATGAAGGTCTCGGCCGCACTGCTGGACGCCGCGCTGAACCAGCCCATGAAGGCGTTGGCGATGGTCAACGTCTTTTCGCGCAGCACCCTGGCACCGCCGCCCTCGGCGCTGGGCCCCGGCACCTGGGTGCATGGCGCCAGCATGGCGCTGGGCCGGCGTGTGATCGCCAGCAACACACAGGCCAATGTGTTTCATCGCGGCTTCAAGGCCTGCGACAGTTATGCCAACGGCGAGACGGCAATCACGCAGATCACCTGCCCGGTGCTGTTCCTGCTCGGTGCGCAGGACCAGATGACGCAAGCCCGGGCTGCCCAGCCGCTGGTTGCCAAGGCCCAGGCCAGCGGCAAAACCGTGCAAGTCGCCAAGGTGCCGGTCGGCCACCACCAGATGACCGAGGCTCCTGAAGAAACCCTGTTCGCGATGCGCGACTTCTTGCAGACCGCGGCGGCATGAACATCACGCCGCCCATGAGCGCCGCGCGTGCGCGCGAGATAGCCACCAGCCTCGACCTGCGCGCCCTGCCCGCCGATTTTTATGCCAACCCTTACCCGGTCTATGCCTGGCTGCGTGAACATGAGGCGGTGCGGCGCATGCCCGACGGCTCGTACTTTTTGACACGTTACGCCGACATCGTGGCGGTGTACCGCGACGCGCAGACCTTCAGCTCGGACAAGAAGGTGGAGTTCACACCCAAGTACGGAGCAGGCGCGCCCCTGCTCGAACACCACACCACCAGCCTGGTGTTCAACGACCCGCCGCTGCACACGCGGGTGCGCAAGCTGATCATGGGCGCCCTCACCCGCCGTGCCATTGCCGACATGGAGCCCGGCCTGATCACGCTGGTGGACGGCCTGCTCGATGCCATCGAGGCCAGAGGCGGCGGCGACCTGATCGAGGACTTCGCATCGGCCATCCCGGTTGAGATCATCGGCAACCTGCTGGGTGTGCCGCATGCCGACCGCGGCCCGCTGCGCGACTGGTCGCTGGCCATCCTGGGCGCACTGGAGCCCAAACTTTCGCCGGAGCAGGAGGTACTGGGCAACCGCAGCGTCAGCGAGTTCACGACCTATCTGAAAGCGCTGGTAGCAGAGCGCCGGAAAAACCCGGGGGACCCGGAGCACGACGTCCTCACGCGGCTGATCCAGGGCGAGGACGCCGGCCAGGGCCTGAGCGAAACCGAGCTGCTGCAGAACTGCGTTTTCATTCTCAACGCCGGGCATGAGACCACCACCAACCTGATCGGCAATGCCCTGGTCGCGCTGCAGGAATGGCCGCAGGAGAAGGCAAAATTGCTATCAAAACTGGAGCTGCCTGCGCCCGTCCAGCAAGGGCTGGAGGCCGATTTGACTGTTGAAATCGACGAGTTCCTGCGGTTTGAGTCGTCCAACCAGCTCAGCAACCGCCGCGCCGTCAGCGCCTGCACGGTCGGTGGCGTGGAAATGCCCGCGGGCGCCTTGCTGACCCTGTGCATTGGCGCAGCGAATCGCGACCCGGCGCAGTTTGCCAAACCCGAACAACTGGACCTGGCGCGCGAGAACAACCGCCACCTGGCCTTCGGCTTTGGCATCCACCAGTGCGCCGGCCTGAGCCTGGCGCGTCTCGAAGGCCGCATTGCGGTCGGGCGCTTTTTGCAGCGCTTTCCGGGCTACGCGCTGACGGCGGCGCCCACGCGCGGCGGGCGTGCGCGCTTTCGCGGTTTTTTGAAGGCGCCCTTCGCGACCCGTTCAAGCTGAAGCGATGCGCGCCTGCAGGGCCACGGCCAGCGCGCCCAACGCCGGATCGGCCGGCGCCGCGCCCTGACCCTCCAGCCCGGCCAGCAGGCGCGTCAGCGTGGCCGCGTGCGGTAGCAACGCCCCGGCAAACAGCAGCCGGTTGCCCTCGCCCACCAGCAGCGTCGGAAAGGTCCCGATCTCAAGCTCACCGAGCAGCTCGGCCTCGTCCTCAATATCCAGCCAGGTAAAAACCACAGCAGGATGCCCGGCCGCCACCTGCTCAAACAGGGGCCGGTAGTCGCGGCAGGTGCCACACCATTCGGCGCACAGGCAGGCCACCCAGCGCGAGGCAGGCGGTTCAGCCGGGGAGTTTTGAAGGTCCGTCATGGTGCAGTCCTGATCCAGTCCTTGTGCAATTGTGCGTGTGCTTGGCTATCATGGTGAATTACCAGGAGACAAGCCATGAACACAGCCAGCCCTGCGGCGCATCCTTCGCCGGTTGACGCCAAGACCTTCAAGAGCTTCGCGGAGTTTTATCCCTTTTACCTGAGCGAACACAGTGACCGCAGCTGCCGCCGCCTGCACTTTGCCGGCTCCAGCCTGTCGCTTGTTTTCCTGGCGACAGCAGTGGCCACGCGCAACCCCTGGTGGCTGCTGGCCGGGCTGCTGTGCGGCTACGGTTTTGCCTGGATCGGCCACTTCGGGTTCGAAAAAAACAAACCCGCCTCCTTCAAGCGCCCGCTCTACAGCTTCATGGGCGACTGGGTCATGTACAAGGACATCTGGACAGGAAAGGTCAAGATCTGATGACGGACAGCACCATCCCCATGCAGCTCGACGCGCGGGCCATCGACATCCTCTCGGGCATCACCACCGCCACCCTGACCACGCTGCTGCTGAAAAAAGGCCTGCGCAATGTCTGGCTGCGCGGCGCGCGGCCGCTGCGGCCTGGCCAGCCACGGCTGGTGGGCCGCGCCTTCACGCTGCGCTTCGTGCCGGCACGTGAAGACCTGGCGACGCCCGAGTCCTGGTCCTCGCCGATCTCGACCCGCGCCGCCATTGAAGCCATGCCCGCAGGCTGCATCGCCGTGGTAGACGCCATGGGTGTGGCGGACGCCGGCATCTTTGGCGACATCCTCTGCGCGCGCATGCAAAAGCGCGGCGTTGCTGCGCTGGTGAGCGATGGCGTGGTGCGGGACCAGGCTGGCGTGCTGGGCACCGGCCTGCCGGTCTGGTGCAACGGCGCGGCCTCTCCGCCCTCCGTCGCCGGGCTGACCTTTGTCGCCTGGCAGCAGCCGATTGCCTGCGGCGGCGTGGCGGTGTTTCCGGGGGATGTGGTGGTGGTGGACGATGACGGCGCGGTGCTGATCCCGGCGGCACTGCTGGACGAGATGCTGGCGCTGGCACCCGAGCAGGAGCGGCTGGAGGCCTGGATCATGGCCGAAGTCGAGGCCGGCGCATCCCTGCCCGGCCTGTACCCGCCGAATGCGGAAAACAAGGCGCGTTACGAGGCGTCGAAAAAAGCCGGCAGCTAGCCGCCCGGCGGCACCCGGCTTGCTATCAATTTCATAACACGTCACGCAGGCGCAGCAAGGGCAAGCGGCCGTTTTCCCATAAATTTTCCATCGACGGGTCGCGGCTGAGCAGCAATTGCGCCATCAGCGGCTCCAGGGGAGTCGCCTCGGGGTCGGCCAGCAACAGGTAGCGCGCTTCCTTCTCGTCGTCTGGATCGGTCAGCTGGCCGATCCAGTCCAGCGCCATCAATGTTTCCAGCACCGGCTCCAGTTGCAGCACATCGACCTGCAGCGCCCTGGCCAGCGCCGAGGCCTCCAGGCCAATGCGCGCGGTGCTGCGCGCCTGGTGCAGGTGTTGCAGCAGTTCGACGGCGAGCTGGAACTGCCAGCCATGGCTGTTGCCACGGCGCGCCACACCGGCCAGCAGGCTGGGCAGGTAAGCCGCAATCACGGCGCCCAGCAGCACGATGATCCATGCCACATAAATCCAGACCAGCAGGATAGGCAAGGTGGCAAAAGCGCCATACACCAGCGAATAGGTCGGCACATTGCTCAAATACAGGCCCAGCACTTTTTTGGCGAGCTCGATGCCGGCCGCCACAAACAGGCCGCCAGCCCAGGCGTGGGCCCAGCGCACAAAGGTGTTGGGCACGTAGCGGTAAAGCGCCGCCATGCCCCCGGCCAGCAGGAAAAACTGCAGGATGTCCAGAAACACGCGCAAGCCACCGGGCATGGCGCTGACGACGCCGCGCGACCCCGAAATCACATACGAGGTCACCGCCAGGCTGGCCCCCAGCACCAGCGGCCCCAGGGTGACGGCGGCCCAGTAGATCAGCACACGCTGCGCCAGCGGCCGCGGTTTTTTCACCCGCCAGATGCCGTTGAGCGTGCGGTCTATGGTCAGGATCAGCGCAATCGCCGTCACCAGCAGCACCGCCAGGCCGGCCACGCCCAGCTTGTTGGCCTGGCGCGAGAACTGCGTGAGGTAACCCAGCACCTGGCGCGCGATGTCGTCCGGGATCAGGCTCTTGACCAGCCACACCTGCAACACTCCCTGCAGCTTGGAGAACATCGGAAAGGCCGTGAAGATCGCGAGCGCCACTGTGAAAAACGGCACCAGGGCGATGCTGGTGGTGAAGGTCAGGCTGCTGGCCGTCAGGCCCATGTGGTCTTCGCGGAAGCGCTGGCGCAAGGTCAGCGCGGTGCCGCGCCACGGAAAGCGCGACAGGTCGTTCCAGAACGCCTGAAAAGACGGCGGCAGGGACAGTGGGAATCTCATCCCCGGTATCATGCCATCGACCCGCGCCATTGTTGATTCCCTCTCCCCCATGAACAAAACCTCGCACATCGACGCCACCCGCTGGCTGGCCGTGGGCTGCCTCGGCGCCCTGATCGCCCTGGGCCTGGCCTGGGAGATGTGGCTGGCGCCGGTGCGTCCGGGCGGCTCGCTGCTGGCGCTCAAGGTGCTGCCGCTGTGTATCCCGCTGGCCGGCCTGCTGAAAAACCGCATGTACACCTACCGCTGGCTCAGCCTGATGGTGTGGCTTTACTTCACCGAAGGTGCGGTGCGCGCCTGGAGCGACAAGCCGCCGGGCAACTACCTGGCGATGATCGAAGTCGCCCTGTGCCTGCTGCTGTTCATCGCCTGCGCCCTGCATGTGCGCCTGCGCCTGCGCAACGCCAAAAATTCACCCCTCCCCCTACCGGAAGCCCCAACACCGTGAGCACCCCCCAGCAACTGATTGACACCTTGCGCCAGATCGTCGGCGCATCCAACGTCCTGACCGACGGCGACCTGACCGCCTGGGTGCAGGACTGGCGCCGGCGCGAGACCGGCAAGGCGCTGGCCGTGGTGCGCCCCGGTTCCACGGCCGAAGTCGCCGCGGTCGTGAAGGCCTGCGCCGCGGCACGTGTCAGCATGGTGCCGCAGGGCGGCAACACCGGCATGGTGGTCGGCTCAACCCCCGACGCCAGCGGCACCCAAGTGGTGTTGAGCCTGACCCGCATGAACAAGGTGCGCTCGCTCGACGCCGGCAACCTGACCATCACCGTCGATGCCGGATGCGTGCTGCAAAACCTGCAGGAAGCCTGCGAAAAAGCCGGCTTCCTGTTTCCGCTGAGCCTGGCCTCGGAAGGCAGCTGCACCATCGGTGGCAACCTCGGCACCAATGCCGGCGGCACCCAGGTCGTGCGCTACGGCAACACGCGTGAATTCTGTTTGGGCCTGGAAGTGGTCAATGCGCAAGGTGAAATCTGGGACGGCCTCATGGGCCTGCGCAAGGACAACACCGGCTACGACCTGCGCCACCTGTTCATCGGCAGCGAAGGCACCCTGGGCGTGATCACCGGCGCGACCATGAAGCTGTATCCGCTGCCGAAAAGTCAGCTCACCGCCTTTGCAGCCGTGCCCTCGCTGGAAGCGGCCGTGCAGCTGCTGGGCCTGGCGCACGAACACCTGGGGGCCGGGCTGACCGGCTTCGAGGTCATGGGCCAGTTTGCGCTCGGCCTGGTGGCCAAACACTTTCCGCAACAGCGTGTGCCCTTCTGGCAGGAATCCGAGTGGTGTGTGGTGCTGGAGAACTCGGACAACGAATCGGAAGAGCATGCGCGGGCCTGTTTCGAGCGCCTGCTTGAAGCCGCCATGGAGGCCGGCTGCGTCAGTGATGCGGTGGTGGCCGAAAGCATGGCGCAGGCCCATGCGCTGTGGCACATCCGCGAAAGCATTCCGCTGGCGCAGGCCGAGGAAGGCCTGAACATCAAGCACGACATTTCCATCAATGTCTCCCGCATCCCTGCTTTCGTGGAAGAAACCAACGCCCTGCTGCTGCAGCGTTTCCCCGGCGCGCGGCTGGTGGTGTACGGGCACCTGGGCGACGGCAACCTGCACTACAACGTGCAGGCGCCGGAGAACCAGGATCAGGCGCTTTTCCTCAACGACCAGGAAAAACCCATGAATGCGCTGGTGTATGAAGTGGTGGACCGCTACCGCGGCTCCATCTCGGCCGAACACGGCATCGGCAGCCTCAAGGTGGATTCCCTGCCCAAACACAAATCCCCGGTGGCGCTAGACATGATGCGCGCCATCAAGCAGGCCCTGGACCCGCACAACCTGATGAACCCGGGGCGGGTCTTAAGGGTTTGATGCGTACGTCTTGCATGTATGATCAATGCGCATAAAATCCAAAGCTCCTTCATCTGCGAGAGGTCACGCATGCAAATCGACCGGGCTTATTTTCAGGATACGCAAAAGCAGGCCTTGAACCTTTCAGTCAAGGCGGGCACGGTCAAACTGGCCAGGGAACTGGGCATGAATCTTTCGCAAACCGTCGATGCGTTGCTGGAACAGGAAGTCAAACGCCGCTATTGGGAAAAATGGCGGGAGGACAACCGCGAAGCTTTTGAGGCCTACAACGAGCGCATACGCAAAGAAGGCTTGCCTCTTGCCAAGTACCGCTCCTTTGGACAAAGCGCCGGTGATGGCCGCGAGGAGTCCTGAGTGGCTCGTTTTGACATCTATCAAAACCCGGATGTTGCGCAGCGAAAATCGGTTCCTTATTGGCTGGATGTTCAAAATTCGTTTCTTGAGATCGAGACCAGGGTGGTAGTGCCCCTCAAGCCTCTCTCTCAATTCAAGGTGCGTGTTCCCAGCCTCAATCCGACGCTCACTGTGGCTGGCGTCGAGCTGGTCATGGACACCTCCGCACTCGGTGCCGTGCCAGTTTCGGAATTGCGCCGCAGCATAGGCAACCAGTCGCTCGACCAAGCGGTCATTCAAGAAGCCCTGGACGTTCTTTTTGGTGGATATTGAAATGCTTTCCAACCCCATCCGCTCCCAATACGAAGAGTTTATGCGCCACGTGGACACCCATGGCGTGTTCAAGGCCGACCGCACCGGCACCGGCACCAAAAGCGTGTTCGGCTACCAGATGCGTTTCGACCTCAACGAAGGCTTTCCGCTGGTGACTACCAAGAAAGTCCACCTGAAGTCCATCGTGCACGAGCTGCTGTGGTTCCTGCAGGGTTCGAGCGACAACAACTGGCTGAAGGAACGCGGCGTGACCATCTGGGACGAGTGGGCGCGCGAAGACGGCGACCTCGGTCCGGTCTACGGCGTGCAGTGGCGCAGCTGGCCGACGCCAGACGGCGGCCACATCGACCAGATCGCCGACGTCATCAAGACCCTGAAGACCAACCCCGACTCACGCCGCATCATCGTCAGCGCGTGGAATGTCGCCGACCTGCCCAAGATGGCGCTGATGCCCTGCCATGCCTTCTTCCAGTTTTATGTGGCGCCCGGCGAGAACGGCCAGCGCGGCAAGCTCAGCTGCCAGCTCTACCAGCGCAGCGCCGACATTTTTCTGGGCGTGCCTTTCAACATTGCGAGTTACGCGCTGTTGACCCACATGGTGGCGCAGCAGTGTGATCTCGACGTCGGTGACTTCATCTGGACCGGCGGTGACTGCCACATCTACAGCAACCACGCCGAACAGGTGGCGCTGCAACTGAGCCGCCAGCCCTTCCCCTACCCGACGTTGAAGATCAAGCGCAAACCTGACTCAATCTTCGACTACGAATTCGAAGACTTTGAGTTTGTGGATTACCAGCATCACGCTGGTATCAAGGCTCCCGTGGCCGTTTAACCCCTCATGAGCCGCATCAACCTCATCTACGCCCGCGCCGCCAACGGCGTCATCGGCAAGGACGGTGTCATGCCCTGGCACCTGCCGGAAGACCTCGCGCATTTCAAGAAACTCACCAGCGGCTGCCCGGTCATCATGGGCCGAAAGACCTGGGATTCGCTGCCGCCACGCTTCCGCCCGCTGCCGGGCCGGACCAATATCGTGATCACACGCGACGAACGCTGGCAGGCCGACGGCGCGCAGCGTGCAGGCAGCCTGGAACAAGCCCTGACACAGGCGGGTGATGTGCCGGACATCTGGGTCATAGGTGGCGCGCAGATTTATGCCCAGGCCGAACCCCTCGCCAGCCGCGCCGAGGTCACCGAAATTGCGCAGGACTTCGACGGCGACGCGTATGCGCCCACCCTGGGCGCGGAGTGGATCGAGGACACACGAGAAGAACAGGCCTCTTCCGGGGGGATGACTTTCAGCTTTGTGCGTTACCTGCGGCAGGCACAGGCCTGAGGGCGCCCCCTCCGGCTCGCCAGCATGTTTCATCCCCCGCGCTCCTACGTCTACCTCGACACGGTGGCGCGTGCCGGCTCGATCCGCAAGGCCGCCGACATCCTGCATGTCGCCTCCACTGCGCTGAACCGCAAGATCCTCGAACTCGAAGCCGAGCTTGGCACACCGCTGTTTGAACGCCTGCCGCGCGGCGTCCGCCTGACGGCCGCCGGCGAGGTGCTGGTCAACACCATGCGCCGCGGCCTGTCGGACCTGCGTTCCGCGGTCTCGCAGATCGAGCAGTTGCGCGGCATGGTGCGTGGCACTGTCCGGCTGGGCTGCGCCGAATCGGTTTCCACCGACCTGGTCCCCAGCGCGGTGGCGCTGTACCAGCAAAGCCATCCGGGCGTGCAGTTCCAGGTGCTGGCCGGTGTCACCGGGCAACTGGTGGCTGCGCTGATGGCCGACGAGGTGGAACTGGTGCTGGTGCACGACCCCGAACCCTCGGACGACTTGCGTGTCATCGCCTCGCTGGACCAGCCGCTGTGCGCCATGATGCGGCCCGACCACCCGCTGGCGGGCCGTCCCAAAATCCGGCTCGCCGATTGCCAGAAATACACGGTCGCGCTCGGCGACCATTCTTTCGGCAGCCGCCGCCTGCTGGACGTGCTGATGGCGCGTTCGCGCATGAGCCTGAAAGTGGCGCTGGAAGCCAGCACCGTGCAGATGCTCAAGGAGTTCACGCGCCAGACCGGCGCGATCAGCTTCCAGTTCCAGATCGGCACCGAGCAGGACGTGCGCAAGGGCGAGCTGGTGTCCATCCCGCTGACCGACCGTTCGCTGTCGTCCAGCCAGCTGGTGCTGGCCGTCCGGGACGGCCGTGCCCTGCCGGTGGCCACCCTGTCTTTTGCGCAGGCGCTGGTGGCGCGGCTGGCCGCCCTCACCCCCTGAGTCCAGCTCGGCCCGGCGGCGCCGGCGGGCTCACTGCACACATTTTGTTCTCGCCATGAGAGAAACAATGCGCTAGTTGATTGCACCGGTTCCCGGCAGACTGGGCCCATGGATGTTTCTTTCAGCCCTTCTACCGCCAGACACGAACTGCGGGTGCACCGTCTGCCCATGGCCCATCCCGGCGATGTGTCGGCGCTGGCCGGGCTGCTGGACCAAGGCCTGTTGCGCGCTGCCGACGTGGTCGCCGTCATCGGCAAGACCGAGGGCAATGGCGGCGTCAATGATTTCACCCGCGGTTTTTTCACGCAATCGCTGATGGCCTTGCTGGGCGCGCGGCTGGGGCGTGCGCCGCAGGAACTGCTGCAGGAAATCCCCTGCATCCTGTCAGGCGGCACCGAAGGCGTGCTGAGCCCGCATTACGTGGTGTTTGCGCGTGGCGAAGCGGCGCCCGACGCCCAGCCCGGTCCGGCGTTGGCATTGGGCCGTGCGCTCGGCCCGGTGATGGATGCACAGGACATGGGCCGCTGGGCCCAGGTCCGGCAGGTCGCCGCTGCGGTGCGGGCAGCCATGGCGGATGCACTCATCAGCAATCCGGCCGACGTGGCATTTGTCCAGGTCAAATGTCCCTTCCTCACGCCCCAGCTCGCGCAAAGCGCCTGCGCCGCCGGCCACGCCCTGGCCTGTCCGGATGCCAACCGCGCGATGGCGCTGTCGCGGGCGGCCGGCGCCCTGGGTGTCGCGCTGGCGCTGGGCGAGCTGGCCGACGACCCGGCGCTGGAGGCAGCGCTGCTCAGCGACTTCAGTCTCCTGTCCAACCGGGCCAGTATTTCCTGCGGTGTCGAGGTCCAGGCCAATGAGGTCATCGTGCTGGGCCACAGTACGCATTGGCGCGGTCCGCTGCGCATGGCCTGCGCGCCCATGGCCGATGCGCTGGACCTGGGTGCCGTGACCCAGGTCCTTGCCGAACTGGGTCTGCGCGCCCAGCCACAACTCGGCACGCAGGACCAGGCCCGCATCGCGGCTGCCTTTGTCAAATGTGAACCGGACCGGCGCGGCCAGGTGCGCGGCGCGCGCCACACCATGCTGGGCGACACCGACATCAACGCGCAGCGCCATATCCGTGGCGCGGTCGGCGGCATGGTGGCCGGCGTGCTCGGCGATGGCCGGATTTTTGTTTCTGGCGGCGCCGAACATCAGGGCCCGGACGGCGGTGGCCTGATTGCGGTCATCGCCGAGGTGGCACAGGCATGATCAGCGCCGCCCTGCGCGCACCGGCCGCAGTGGCCCCGCCCTGGCAACTGGGCGCGGTCGAACTGTCGCAAGCCTTCGCGCAGGGCCGCCTGAGCCCGGTCGATGCCCTGGAAAGCATGCTGGAACGCATGGACGCTGTGCAGCCAAAAATCAATGCGCTGGTTGCCTGCGACATCGCCGGTGCGCGCGCCGCGGCCGAGGCCAGCACGCTGCGCTGGCGTTGCGGTGCGGCACTGTCGCCGCTGGATGGCGTGCCGCTCACCGTCAAGGACAACATCCCCGTGGCCGGCCTGCCCTGCCGCTGGGGCAGCAAACTGTATGCAGATTTTCTGCCCGGCCACGACGAGCAGCCGGTGCAGCGCCTGCGTGCAGCCGGCGCCGTGATCCTCGGCAAGACCAATGTGCCCGAGTTCACCTTGCAGGGTTACACCGACAACCTGCTCGATGGCCCGACGCGCAACCCCTGGGACCTGGCGCTGACGCCCGGCGGCTCCAGCGGCGGTGCCGTTGCTGCCGTGGCCTCGGGCATCGCCCCGCTGGCCCTCGCCACCGACGGCGGCGGCTCCATACGCCGGCCGGCCGGCTACGCCGGGCTGGCGGGCCTGAAACCTTCGTGGGGTGCGGTGCCGCGCAGCGGCGGCCTGCCCGAGATCCTGCCAGGCATGGAAGTGATCGGCCCTATCGCCCGTTCCGTCGCCGACCTGGTCGCCATGATGCGCGTCATCGCAGGCCCCGTACCAGGCAGCTGGCAGGCACCGGCGGCGGCGGCCAGCCGCCAGCAAATCGTGTACTGGCGCGACATCGGTGGCGGCCCGGTGGACACGCAGATCGCCACCAGCGTCGATGCCGCCGCTGCGGCGCTGCGCGCGCTCGGCCACCGTGTCGAGGAACAGCCGGCCCCGGCGTGCATCGCGCACTTCAATGAGGCCGTGTGGCCGGTGCTCAGCGCCACCGGCCTGGCGGCTGTGCTGCAGGGGTCGACCGGCCGGGAGCCCGAGTTGACGCCCGCGATGCAAAAGCTGCTTGAGCAGGGGCGCGCCCTGCGGGCCATCGATTTGTTCGAGGCCCAGCGCGAGGTGGGCTTGATGCGCGCGGAGCTCTCGCAGTTACTCACAGACGTCGATGTCATCCTGACGCCGACGGCCGCGGCCCTGCCCTGGAACGCCACCGAAAGCCATCCCACGGCCATCAACGGCCAGGCCGTCGGGCCACGCGGCCATGCGGTGTTTACCGCCTTTGCCAATGCGGCGGGCCTGCCCGGTCTGGCATTGCCGGCCACACCTTCAGCCGGGGGCCTGCCCATCGGTTTGCAGTTGATAGGCCGCCACGGCGCAGACGCCGAACTGCTGGCACTGGGCTTGCATTACGAAAACCACCACCCCTGGCGCCAGCGCTGGCCCACCCTGGCCTGAGCGGCAACAGCACACACCATGAAAAAACTCAGAGTTGTCATCATCGGCGCCGGCGTGGCCGGGGCCATTCTCGCGCGGCGCCTGGCGCGCCTGCCCCAGATCGAATTGCATTGCCTGGAGAAGGTCGAGCCGGAAGACCATTCCGAAGCCGGCACCGGGCTGAACGTCGGCCCCAACGCCATCAAGGCGCTGCAGCAATGTGACGCCGACCTGGCCGGCCAGGTGCGCGCGCAAAGCCTGCCCTGGAACAACTGGCGCACCTCGCTGTCCGACGGCACGGTGCTGTTCGACCTGCCGCTGGACACGGTGGCCGACAACGCCGGCATCCGCATACGCTGGTCCGAGCTCTACGACGTGCTGCGCGCCGGTGCGCAAGGCCTGATCCACTACGGCTGCAACGTCACCTCCATCACGCCCAGCGCCGATAACCCGTTGCGCAGCAGCGTGACCTGGACGCAGCAGGGTGTGGCGCACCGGCTGGACGACATCGACCTGCTGGTCGGGGTGGATGGCCGCTACTCGGCCACCCGCAGTGCGTTTTCCGGCTTGCCGCCGCCGCGCCACGTCGGCGTGGCGATTGTGCGCACGCTGGTCGAGGACAGCAGCGGCGGACTGATTGACGACTACGAACAGTGGTTCAACGGGCCGCACCGCCTGCTGGCCTTCCGCGTGCCGCCCGGCCATGTCTACATCGCCGCCACCTTCCCGATAGCCCGGGGCGAGCAGATCCACGAGGAATGGAAAACCGAAGCGGTGATGCGTGCCACCTATACACCGGCCGGCGGCCAGCCCTGCGCGCAGGTGCGCTGGCTGCTGGATGCCATGTGCGCCAACCTGGCCGACAGCCACTGGGCCCGCATGCAGGAGTCGGAGGTGCTGTTCGCCGAGCCCGTGCGCCAGGTGATGTACCTCGGCGACAGCGCGCACGGCATGGCTCCCACCCTGGGCCAGGGCGCCACACAGGCCATCGAGGACGCCTGCTGCGCAGCCATGGTCATCGAGCGTGAAACCGCGGCCGGCCGGCTCGATCCGCGCGGCTGGCTGGACCTGGTGGCCGTGGCGCGCACCGAACGCATTCGTTTTGCGATGGAGTTGTCGGTGCAGGCCACCGACACCCTGCTCAAGGGCGCCGATCCCGTCAGCGGCGCCTTGTGGAAGACCGAGCCGCCCTTTCTCAACCAGCTTTCGCGCCTGTTCCGGCAGGTCGCGCTGGGCCAGCGTGTGCCCGCCGAGACCGCCGCATGACCATGAACACACCTCCCCCCAACGACGGCGCCCTGACCCACGGGCTGTTCCACCTGGCCATCAAGACCGCTGACCTGGCGCGCACCCTGACCTTCTGGACCGGCGTGATCGGTCTGCGCGAAATCGCCAGACCCGACTTTGGTTATCCCGGCGCGTGGCTGGCCTGCGGGCAACCGGGCGGCCAGGCCATCATCCATGTCTATGCAGGTGGCCCGGCCCTCGGCAGCGCAGGGGTGGTGGAAAGCGGCACGGCCGCCATCGACCATGTGTCGCTGGCCTGCACCGGCTACCACGCCTACATTGCGCGTTTTCGCGCCGCCGGTCTGGACTGGCGCGAGTTCCTCGTGCCCGGCACCTCGCTGTGGCAATTGTTTGTGTACGACCCCAGCGGCGTGCAGCTGGAGCTCACCTTTGAAGGCGCGGTCGAAGCCGGCCCGCCCCCCGACATGTCGGAAGGCCGCCGTTACCGCGCCGGCCAATCTTTTTTCAACTAGCCCACCCCCACGGAGAACCCTGCCATGCACCAGCCCCACCTGAACCTTTTCTGCCGCAGATCCCTGCTGGCCCTCGCCCTGTCGCTGACCCTGCTGCCTGCGGCACAGGCCGCCGACAAAGTGAAGATCGGCGTGTTTCCGTCCAGCGCCGCGCTGCCCTTCTATGTCGCGCAGAACCGCGGCTACTTCAAGGAAGCCGGCCTGGAGGTCGAGGAAATCCCGATGACCAGCCACCCGCTGACCCTGCAGTCCATCGTCGCCGGCAACATCGACGGCGCCGCCAACCTGGTGACGCTGGAAGGCGCCAACATGGAAGTGCGCCGGCCGCGCACCCTCAAGTACATCTCGCTGAACGGCCAGAACAGCCAGCACGTGATCGAGCAGTTTGTCGCCAAACCCGACAGCCCGGCCAAATCGCTGAAGGACTTCAAAAACGGCTTCAAGCTGTTCTCGGCCCCTGGCCCCGCCAACATCGGTGCGGCCCGCGCAGTGCTCAAAAAAGTCGGACTGGTCGAAGGCAAGGACTTCAGCATCCAGGAGCAGCCAATCAACATGCACTCCTCGGTGCTGCAGGCTGGCACCTTCGACGGCGGCTACACGCTGGAGCCGGCGGCGACCATCATGGTCGCGCAGAAAATCGGCAAACGCATCGAAACCGGCGTGATCGCCACCCACCTGCTGGGCCGCAAGGACGCCAGCGCCTTTGCCGCCGGCGCCGTGTTGTCTGAAAAGCTGATCACCGAGCGGCCGGACGTTGCCAAACGCTTCACCGAAGCCTGGGCGCGCGGCCTGAAGCAGGCGCAGACCGACAGCAGCACACGCGGCTACCTGATCCAGGGCATGAAGGTACCGCCCGAGCTGGCCGCCACCGTGCCGCTGCCACGCATCGTGATGGCCAAAGACATGACGCCGGCCGACGTTGCCGACTTCCAGAAATTCCTGGACATCGGCACCGAACTCGGTGTGGTCAAGGACAAGATCGACGGCAAGGCCATGGTCAAGGCCTACTGAACCCCGCTCTTACCCACAAGGCTTTCCCGTGAACACCCTGGCATCTCCCCCGCCCGCCCCGACAGTGTCCGAAACCGCGGCGCCCGGGTCGGACCCCGACGCGCACCGCTGGTACCCGAAAGGCACCCACATCACCGTGCGCGGGCTGACCAAACGTTTTGACGGGGCGACGATTTACGAGAACTTCGACCTGGACCTGCCCAAGGGCAAGATCATCTCGATCTTCGGGCCCAATGGCTGCGGCAAAAGCACGCTGATCAACATGATCTCGGGCATCCTGCCCTTCGATGCCGGCCGCATCCTGTTCGAGGGCAAGGAAGCCTGGGAAACCCGCATGGGTTATGTGTTCCAGAACTACCGCGAGGCGGTGTTTCCGTGGATGCGCGCCATCGACAACATTCGTTACCCGCTGCAGTACCTGGACATTCCCAAGGGCGAGCGCCAGGCACGGGTGGACCGGCTGGTGGAAAACTTCGAGGTCAAGTTCGACCTGAACCGCTATCCCTACGAAATGTCCGGCGGCCAGCAGCAACTGGTGTCCATCATGCGTGCGCTGGTGGTGGACCCGGAAGTGCTTTTCCTGGACGAGCCCTTTTCCGCGCTCGACTACGAAACCGTCATGGTGCTGCGCGGCCAGTTGCAGGCGGTGCTGACAGAGCGCCAGGTCACAACCTTGCTGGTGTCGCACGACCTTGACGAGGCCGTGCTGCTGGCCGACGAGGTGATGCTGCTGACCAAACGCCCAACCCGCGTGTCCCAGCGCCTGGCCTTCGAGGCGCCAAGGCCGCGCACCGCCGACACCACGGTGGGCGAAGAGTTCATCCGCGTGAAAACGCGTGCGCTCGAAATTTTCCAGACCGAGGTGCGCAAATGAAAAAGCGCGACGGGATGGCGCGACTGCGCCCACTGATCGGTGTGGTGGTGCTGGTCGGCGCCTGGTATTTGATCCATGCCTCCCGGGCGGTGGACCCGCTGCTGCTGCCCTCGCCGGGCGAAACGTTTCGGGCCTTCTGGAACGGACTGACCCAGGGCACGCTCGGCGCCGACTTCTGGAAAACCATTGTGCGCACCCTGACCTCGTTCGCGCTGGCACTGGTGATTGCGGTGCCGCTGGGCATTGTGCTGGGCAGCCTGCAAAAGCTCTATGAGTCCATCGAGTTCGCCATCGAGTTCTTCCGCTCGACGCCGGCCTCGGCCATGTTCCCGCTGTTCCTGGTGATCTTCGGCGTCGGCGAAACCACCAAGATCGCGGTGGCGACCTTCGGCGCCGCGCTGACCATTCTGTTCAACGTGGCTTACGGCGTGATGGGGGCACGCAAGCAACGCCAGCTCGCCGCCAAGGTCATGGGCGCGCCGCGCTACCGCGTGCTGAGCGACGTGACCCTGCTCGAATCGATGCCGCAGGTGTTTGTGGGCATGCGTTCCGGCGTGTCGCTGGCACTGGTGATCGTGATCGTCGCCGAAATGTTCATCGGCTCGACCGACGGCCTGGGCCAACGCGTGATGAACGCGCAGATGATTTTCGACATGCCCGAGATGTACGCCGCGATTTTTGCGGCCGGTGTGCTCGGCTACGCAATGAACCTGGTCTTCATCCTGGCCGAGCGGCGTTTTGTGCACTGGGGCGGCAAGTAGGCAGCTCGGGTAGGATGCGGGCTGCGCACGAACCGTCCGCCGCCCCATCCCATCGACTGCTGCACCCATGAAAATCGCCACCTGGAACGTCAATTCGCTCGCCGTCCGCCTGCCGCAGGTGCTGGACTGGCTGGCCGCCAATCCCGTGGATGCACTGTGCCTGCAGGAGCTCAAGCTCAGCGACGACAAGTTTCCGCTGCAGGCGCTGGCGGACGCCGGCTACCAGAGCGCGGTGTTCGGCCAGAAGACCTACAACGGCGTTGCCATCCTGAGCCGCAAGCCGGCGCGCAACATCGTCAAAAACATCGTGGGTTTCAGCGACGAGCAGTCGCGCGTGATTGCCGCCACGCTGGACACGCCGCAGGGCGAGTTGCGGCTGGTCAACGGCTACTTCGTCAACGGCCAGGCGCCGGGCACCGACAAGTTTGAGTACAAGATGAAATGGCTGGACGGCCTGCGCAACTGGCTGGGCCAGGAGCTGGCAACGCAGCCGAACCTGGTGCTGGTCGGCGACTTCAACATCACATTTGACGACCGCGACACTTATGACGCCGAAGGCCTGCGCGAGACCATTCACCACACGACCGAAGAACGTGAACACCTGAAGGCGCTGCTGGGCCTGGGTCTGCACGATGCCTTCCGGCTGTTCGAGCAGCCCGAGAAAAGTTACTCCTGGTGGGACTACCGCGAGTTCGCCTTCCGCCGCAATCGCGGTCTGCGCATCGACTACATCCTGGTCAGCGACGCGCTCAAGCCGTCGGTGCAAAGCTGCGTGATCGACAAGCTGCCGCGCAAGAACGAGCGCCCCAGCGACCATGTGCCAGTTGTGGCGCACCTTGATATGCTATAAATAATATAGCTGCTCACGCCCGCCAGCCGGGGGCTGGAGGCCAATTTCATTCACAATCCCCGTGCCACCCGCCCGGGTGACTCCGGCGACGCCGCAATCACACCCCTGGCATGGCGCTGGCTGTTGCAAAGCTCGTGGCTGATGGCCAGGTTCTCCTGATGGCTGTTGCCACCCTCGCTCAGCGGACGGATGTGCTCCAGCGTGGCGGCGGCCGGCAGCACATGTTCACCACAGACCCAGCACGGCACCTGGCCATGGAGCTGGCGCGCCACGGTTTTGTAGATCTTGTCGCGGGTCAGGGATAAGCGGCTCATGGCTGGACTTTAAATCAGCGCGCCGTGGATGCGATGGGGCCCGGTTTTCCGCCGGGCCCCTCCCGGGCCAGTCACTCGAGGTTCAGTTCCTGAATCTTCCGCGTGATGGTGTTGCGGCCTATGCCCAGCTTCTGCGCCGCCTCGATTCGGCGGCCGCGGGTGTTGAGCAGTGCAGTCTGGATCAGCCGGGACTCGAAACGCCGGGTCAACACATCCCACACATCGCTGCGGCCGGTGGCCAGCAGGGCCATGGCCTCGGCCTCCAGCCCGGTCTCCCAGGTGCCGCCCTGCAGCGGCATGCCGGCATCTGCCGGTGCAAACGGCATTTTTTCGGGGGGCGCTGCCTCGACGGCAGGCGCTGCCACGGCTTCCGGCACGGCTGCAGGACGTACCACCGCACCGCCCTCCACCAGCACAGGCGCCGGTGCGCGCAGCGGCTCGGGCGCCGCATCCAGCACTTCGGGCGGCAAGTCCTTGGCCTCGATCACCTGGGCAGGTGCCATCACGGTCAGCCAGTGGCAGATGTTTTCGAGCTGCCGCACATTGCCGGGAAACCCGAAGGTGCTGAGCTTTTGCAGCGCCGCGTCCGAAATGCGCTTGGGCTCCACCACGCCGAGCTGTTTGGCGCTTTGCTGCAGGAAGTGGCGTGTCAGCATGAACACGTCTTCGCGGCGTTCGCGCAGGGCGGGCAGGCGCAGGCGGATCACGTTGAGGCGGTGAAACAAATCCTCGCGAAAGCCGCCTTCCTTGACGCGTTGCTCCAGGTCCTGGTGGGTGGCAGCGATCACGCGCACATTGGTCTTGACCGCGTTGTGGCCGCCGACGCGGTAGAAGTTGCCGTCGCTCAGAACGCGCAACAAGCGCGTCTGCAAATCGAAAGGCATATCGCCGATCTCGTCGAGGAACAGCGTGCCGCCATCGGCCTGCTCGAAGCGGCCGCGACGCATGGTCTGCGCGCCGGTGAAGGCACCGCGCTCATGGCCGAACAGTTCGGATTCCAGCAGGTCCTTGGGAATGGCCGCCGTGTTGATGGCCACAAACGGCCCGTTGGCACGCGGCGAATGTTTGTGCAGCGCGCGCGCGACCAATTCCTTGCCGGAACCGGACTCGCCGGTGATCATCACCGTGACATTGCTCTGGCTGAGCCGGCCGATGGCGCGAAACACGTCCTGCATGGCCGGCGCCTGGCCCAGCATCTCGGGCGTGGCGGCCATGCGTTCTTCCGCCACCTCTTCACGCTGGCTTTCTTCCACTGCACGGCGGATCAGCTCCACCGCCTTGGTCAGGTCAAACGGTTTGGGCAGGTACTCGAAGGCGCCTCCCTGGAAGGCCGACACGGCGCTGTCGAGGTCGGAAAACGCCGTCATGATGATCACCGGCAGGCCGGGGTGTTTTTCCTTGACGGTAGACAGCAGATCCAGACCAGAGCCGCCGGGCATGCGGATGTCGCTGACCAGCACTTGCGGGCCGTCGTCGTCGGTGGCTGTCTCGAGTGCAGCAAGCAGTTCGCGCGGATTGACGAAGCTGCGGGTCGGCAGGCCTTCGCGCA
>CAMLDT010000003.1 GCA_946479075.1 uncultured Polaromonas sp. | reverse complement strand
CTACGGACAGAACGTGGCCTCTGTGGCCGTCGGCAAGCCCACGAAAATTGCCATCGCGCTGTCTTCGGCATCTGTGGAAGCCTTGGCGATGCAGTTCCAGGGCACGGTTGTGGCTGAGTCGCAAGGCGCCGGCGCACTGGCTGACGTGATCGTTGCCAAGCTGGACAAGTGGGTCAAGCTCAGCAAGCGCAACATTGTGGAGGCCGGTTTCGCTGTCAAAAGCGACGACGACGTTACCACCTACGTCAAGGGCACCGATTACGAGGTGAACTACGAAACGGGTGAAGTGAAGGCACTCAGCACCGGCAGCATCGATCTGAACGACGATCTGAAAGTCAGCGGCACCGTGGTGGCCTACAACGGTACGTTGATTCGTGGCGGCACCGTGGCCCAGGTTCGCGCGCGTGTGGTTTGGGAAGGCGTCAATCAGGTGGATGGCCAGTACATCGAATGCGATGCGTATGAAGCCGTGATGTCCAGCGGAAATGGCTTCGACTTCCTGGCCGACGAATTCAACGCCATCGAGCTGACCGGCGAATTGTCGATCCCGGCCGGCAAGACCGAGCCGTACATCGTGCGGCTGGCAGAGCCCGCAGCCTGATCCTGATCAGGAAGCGTTGTCGCGGCCGGTGATTCCGATCAAGAGGATCACCGGCCAGCTGACACACACCAGGGCGAGTGCGCCGCTACCAGCGGCCATGAGCGCCTCCGAATTCGTCCACAGGCCCAGCACGGCGAGCGCAATGCCGCCAAGCACAAGCCAGATGCTCAAAACCAGACCGTTCATTCCGCAAACCTCATATGGCTGACCCAAAAATCAAGTATGACATCGAGGCCGATGTCAAGGGAAACGCCAGCATACAGCAACTGGAGGGTAGCCTGCTGGCGCTGGCGGATACCCTGGAAGGCGACCTCAAGACACAGGCCACCACCGCCGCTGCTGCGCTGGCAGCCCTCGGCGCCAAACAGGATGCGGTTGCCAACTTTGCGGCTCTGCGGCGTGAAACTGTGGCGCTCAGTAGCGCCATGGACGCTGCTGCGCAAAAGGTTGATGCCATCGGCGCCGAACTGCCCCAGGCCGCTGCGGCTACCGCGCGGTTCACCGACGCCGAGACAAAAGCCCGTGCCGCAGTCGCCAGCGCGAAGGGTGATCTGGACGAGCAGCGGCAGGCCCTGGTCAAGCTGCGCGACGAATTCACCGGCGCAGCCCGCAACAGCGACCAGTTCAAGGAAGCCGAGGCCCAGCTCCGCACGACCTTGAAGGATCTGCGCGCCAACCTGGCCGATAAAAAGCAGGAACTTACCGCTGCCGCCACCGCCACCAAACAGGCTGAGCGCAACGAGAAAGAGCTGACTACCGCGTACAAGAACTCCGTCACGTCGGCACGCGAAATCAGCACCACCCTGGGCGCCAAAAATCGCGCGCTGGAGACTTCCCGGGGCGCTATGGAGGCAGTCGGCATTGCCACCCGCAACCTGGCCGAGACTGAGCGCAGCCTTGACGCCGCCGTGGCGGCCGTCAAGCAGGAAGTGCTGGGCCTGGTGCCCGCCTACCGCGCCGCCCAGCAGGCCAGCGATGCCAGCACCCAAAAGCAGGTGCAAAACCAGAAAACGCTGCGCGATGGCATGACATCGATCAGCACGCAGCTCAATCGCATCCAGCAGATCGCCACAGTTGCGCTCGGCGGCAGTTATGCCGGCGGCTTGCTCAAGGACGTGGCTGAGACGGCCGACACTTTCAAAAACCTCGAAGCGCGCATCAAGCTGGTCACCGGCGAGGGCGAAAACTTCGCGGCGGGTTTTGAAGGCGTCACAGAGATTGCGTTGCGCACCAACAGCGCGCTGGACTCCACCGCCACGCTGTTCGCGCGGCTGGCAAAGGTCGGTCAAGAGGCCGGGCTTGGCGCCCAGGCCGCGCAGCAGCAGGCGCTGGGCATCGCCGAAACAATCAATCAGGCGGTGCAGCTGGGCGGCGCAACCGCCGAGGCGTCAAACGCAGCGGTGATCCAGCTCATCCAGGGCCTGCAATCGGGCGTGCTGCGTGGCGAAGAATTCAACGCAGTCATGGAGCAGGCGCCACGCCTGGCGCAGGCCCTGGCCAGCGGCCTCGGTGCGACGACGGGTGAACTGCGCAAGATGGCGAACCAGGGCCAGTTGACAAGTGATGTGGTGATCAAGGCGCTGAGCAACCAATCGGCGGCTGTGGCCGCTGAATTTGACAAGCTGCCCGCAACCGTTGGCCGTGCGCTGCAAAACCTCTCCACTCAGTGGACCTTGTACGTAGGCGCCGCCGACAACGGCATGGCGTCCAGCGCGAACGCAGCCAGGCTGATCGACGCCCTGTCGAAAAACCTCGATACGCTGATCAGCCTGCTCTATGGCGCCGGCAAAGCGTTTGCAGCCATCAAGATCGCAGGTCTGGCTGCAGACCTTTATAAATACGTGGCCGGCACTGTAGCTGCCACGTCATCGGTCCAGGCGAACACAGCCGCGCTGGCTGCTAATTCAGCGGCGCATGTTGCCAACGCTGCGGCGGCGCGCACAAGCGCAGCAGCGGGCGCTGGCGGGGCGGCGGCGGTGGCCGCGGGCACCACCCGCATTGCTGCCGCGGGCAGCGTGCTGGGGCGGTTCTCCGCACTGCTGGGGCCTGTCGGCATCGGCCTGGCGGTGCTGGGACCTGAGATCGGCAATATTGGGCGCTGGCTGGGCGAGGCCGCAGCCCGGGCCATGGGCTACGGCAAGGCAATCCAGGAGGCCGAAACCCGCACGCGCGCGCAGGCGGAAGCCAGCAAAGCGGCAGCCGAGATCCAGCGTGTGCAGAACCAGCTGCTGCAGGAAGCAAAAGACAGGCAGTTTGACCTGTCGAAGGCTGCAGCAGGTTTGATCGGCAAGTTTGATGGCCTGAAAAAGGCCGGGGACAGTGCCGCCGAGGCCGTTGCAAAAATCGGCAAAGACTTCGACCTCTCCACCCTGCCAGGCATTCGCGATGCCGCTGGGGTGCTGGACCGGCTGGCTGCTGATGGAAAGCTCACAGCCGCAGAGTTTCAGGCGGCGTGGGCCAATGCGCTGAACGGCAAAGACCTTGCGGTGTTTGAAACCACCGCCAGGGCCGCATTTGCCGGGACCCGCCGCGAGGGTGAGCTGCTCACGCAAATGCTCGATGCGGGCCTGCGCGAATCCATCAAGCGCGCAGGCCTTGATTTCGACAGCCTCAAGGGCGGAATAAGCAAGGTCGCGCAGAGCGCCATCAACGATACCGAGGCCATCATCAATGGCTTGGACCGGCTGGGCAAGCAAGGGGTGGACACAAGTCGCGCGCTGGTGGCAAGCATCAGCAAGGGCATCGACACGGCAGATACCCAGCAGGCGCTGAATCTGGTTAAAGGTCAGATCGAGTCACTGCGCAAAACACTCGGCGACAAGGTAGCCGATGGGTTTCTGGATCAAGTCACCGTGAAATCCCTGGAGCTAAAGGACGCGCTCGACAAGGCGTTGCCTGGCATCAACTCCATCCGCGAGGCCTACAAGCAGCTCGGCGTTCAGGCTCCAGAGGATCTGCGCCGCATAGCCGCTGCCAACAAAAGCGCCTGGGAAATTATCAAGAACGACGGCAAGGCCGGCTCCGACACCCTCAAGACGGCGTTTGAGGCCTACGCGCAGTCTGCCATTGCATCGGCAGGAAACATCGGCTCAGCCAGTCGCGCTGTGACAGAGGCAGTGCTGCGCACCGAGGGCGCTGTCAAGGGGCTCGACGTGACGTTCGACGCCCACGGCAAGCTGGTGGTCCGCTCACAGAACGAGGCACGCCAGGCCGTCGAGCAAACCACCGCAGCGGTGGGACAGCAGATCTCGGAAACCGAGCGGCTGATCCAAGCCGAGGAAAAGCGCTTGGAGCTGGCCGGGCGCGGGGCAGATCTGGAGCGCAGGCGGCTTGGCGTGGACAAGAACGGTTTCTCCACCGACAAGAACGGAAACACCTTCGAGGCCGGCAGCGATGTTTCGACGCTGACCGGGATTGCCGCCTTTCTCAAAGCGGCCGGCGTTGACGACGACAAGGCCGCGCGCAGCCTGGCGCGGGAGTTTGCAGATTCGCAGGGCAATGTCCAGTACATGGACAACCCTGGTCAAAGGAAATACGGCGGCGACACCATCAGCATGGCGCTGCTCAAGGCCGCCGAGACCTACACCTTCGGCATTGGTGGGGGTTCCCCGCAGGACCCTTCGACCATTCCCAAGCCGCAGACCCGCAACATCACTGTCAACCTGTCCTCAGGCGGCAGCACCACGGCCATCAACGTCGCATCTGACGCCGATGCCGAGTCGCTGGGCAACTTCCTGAAAACCCTCGAAAACGCTTCCCGGAGGTCCGCCTGATGTCCATCACCCTGGCAGTCGGCCCTGTGAGCCTGGAGCTTGACCCGGACCTGCTGTGGGCAGACGAGAACGGTTGGTTCCCTGTCGAGCAGACCATTGATCGCACGGTTACTGGTGCGCTGATCGTCAGCTTTGCCACCCGTGTTTCAGGCCGTCCCATCACCTTGCGCCCGGAAGATGACAGCAGCGCCTGGATGCTGGCCGTTGACCTGGCGCAACTCAATGCCTGGGCCGCTATTCCAGGCCTGCAACTGACCCTCACTTTGCGCGGCGTCGCCCGCACAGTCATTTTTCGCCACCACGAAACGCCTATGGAGGCCACACCGCTGGTTCATTACCGCGACGTGGTTGACGGCGACTGGTATCTGCTCACGCTTCGATTCATGGAGATCTAGGACATGCCCATTCTTTCTGACGACATCAAGCTGCTCAAGTCGGCCGTGATGGCTGACACCACCGATGGTGGCGGCGCCATGACGGGCACTGTGGTGGTTGACGGCCAGTCGAACAACCTGTTTCCGGATACATCGGAAATTGATCGCGCAACCGGCCGCGTGCAGCTGCGCAAGGTGTTCGGCGTGGCCCACACCAGCGACACCGACACGCTGCTCGGCGCCCATGCCGTGATCATGGAAGGCCCGGCAGATCCGCTGGTGCATTGCGCGCTGCTCAAGACGCCGGGGTGGCCCGACACGCGCAACACCGCGCGCGAGGTGATCGAGCGCTACCTGCTCAAAGGCCCCAAGGTCCCCGCGCGCCTTTATGACATTCACTACGCCGGGTCCCTGCAGGTTCGCCTGGTCAGCTTTGTGCCCACCACCTTCCCGTCAGGCGGCGAGGCCATCGTGCTGCGCAACGTGAGTGGCGTTGAACAGTATGTCCGCATCCTGCGCACCGCGCTGAGCACCCAGCAGATCGCCGTGGTGGAGGGCAGCGCCACCATCGTCCTGACGGCCTACATCTGCACTTGCGACATCGGCCAGCAGCTCGCGGTGGACTACCTCGGCCCGCCGGCGATGCGGATCGTCAATGAACAGCTCTATGCACAGGTGTATTCGACCATCGTTTCTGCCGGCGCGCGTTTTTACGGCATCAAGACGCTGGGCACCGCCGCAGAGCCCGGCGACTACCAGGCCACGGTGGATGGCGGTATCTTCACGCCGCTGGTGCCTGCGGCCACCATTGAAAGCCCGATTGTCGATCAGTACCCGCTGCTCGGCCGTGCGGCTTTGGTTAACACCGGCAGCGCAAACATTGCGCTTTCGGCCGTCACGATGACGATTGGCCCCAACGCCGTGATTCAGGCGCCCACGCCCATCGAGCCGGGCTCGGTGTCCCTGGCCTGCGGCGGCAGTCTTGTGTTCACAGATGATGAGCAGGGCCACCTCCAGCTGGGCACGCTGACAGTCGGGGCCGTGGACTACATGGGTAAATCGATCAGCTTCCTGGCAGGCTCCCCGGCCTACGGCAGCTTGTCCACGGTGCTGACCTACAGGCCCGCCTCGGTGGCCGGCGCCTCGGCTTTCAGCGCGGCCTTCGAGATCACCAGCGGCAATCAGGGCCTTGCCTTTACCAATGCTTTTGACCCGCCACCCGCGCCCGGCAGCTTCACCTTGAGCTATATGTCGCAAGGCCGCTGGTACAGCCTCAAGGACAACATGGCCGGCAAATTGGCCGGTGCGGATTCCAGCTATGGGGTGGGCACACTGAACTACACCACGGGCTCCATGGGCGTCACGCTCGGGGCGCTGCCAGACGTGGGCAGCATGTTGATCGCCGATTGGGGCGATCCGAGTGCAGCGCGGGCAGTGCCCTCCTACAGCCTGCCCGCAAAGCTGGGCATCAAGCTGACGCTCGATCCGAAGACCAAGGGTGACGAAATCACCGTCGCCTGGTCGCGGGGTGCCACCAACTACACCTCCAGCACCAACGCATCGGGCATCCTCACGGGCAGTGCGAGCGGCCAGTTCGCAGACGGTGTTTTGGTGTTCGAGCCCAGCATCTTCCCAGAGGGCGATGTCACCGTCACCTCCAAGCGTGCCGCTGGCGCAGAGAACAGTTTCACTGTCGGTGGCGGCGGATCCTACACATTGACCGGCGACCTGCCGGTGGTCCCCGGTTCCTTTCGTGCCCAGGTGCTGGCGACGTATCCAGGCACCGTGGTGCCTGGTTATGCGCCCAGCCCATTGGCTATCTGGGACTCCAATGGCGTCATCTATGCGAGCTACCAGGCGGCATCCGGATTGCAAAACGTCGCCTGCGGAACGATCAACTACGCCACCGGGGCGATCACCGTCAACTCCAGTATCAACCTGACGCTGTTCAACCGCACCACCGTCAACATGGTGGGCTGGCAGGGTGGCCTGTCTTCCACCAGCAGCGCGATTGCCATCACCGCGGTGGCACTGCAGAGCCCGATCACCGGGGTTTCCTACGCGGCAGGCTCCACCGCGACAGAGGTCGAAACCTTCACGCCCGGCCCTTGGGTGGCCGACGTGGTGACCAACGGCCCGCCGCTGCTGGTCGATGGCTCCACCCTGACGGTGGGCGGGCAGCTCTACACCGCATTTGCGGGCACCTTGCGGCGCGGCTGGGATGTCAACTCGGGCGCCCCAAGCACGGGCGCTGCCGGCTCAATCTCCAGCGATGGACAGGTGTCCGTCACTGACCTGCCGACCAACTTCACCAATGGCCTGCTGTGGTTTAACGCCGCCCAGGACGTTGCCTCGCGCGAGATTGACGGGGGTGTGTTCCGCACCGCCAGCGCACCGCTCAAAACCGGTGTGTTCCAGATCCAGGTGGAGAGCGATGTCGGCTCTGCCAACGACGGCGGCACCATCAGCGGCGGCGGCTTCACCGGCACCGTGGATTACCAGCGTGGTGTGGTGCAATGGTTCTCTGCAGCCCAGGTGAACCCTGCCAGCCTGAGTTACAACGCCGTCTTCCTGCAGTATCTGCCCCTGGACGGCACGCTGTTGGGTCTGGAAACCGCCCGCCTGCCGCTTGATGGCAAGGTGCCTATCTACCGCTCTGGCGACCTGGTCTGCGTGCACAACACGCAGGTCGAAGTGCTACCAAACCCGCTCACCAAGGACGTTGAATACGATCTCGGTCGCGCGCGGATAGCAAATGTCAAGGTTAAAGACGCGCTGGGCGTGCTGGTGCCGGACACCAAATACACCACGGACCTCGATGCGGGCAAGATCACCGTGCCCACCGCGGCCGATATCAGCATGTACACCCAGCCACTGTCAGCGGCGCATCGGGTTGAAGACCTTGTGCTCTGCTCTTCGGCCGATATCTCAGGCCTGCTCAAGTTCACGCGCAGCCTCACACACGACTTTCCGGCCGATACGTCCTATGTATCCGCTGTGCTGATCATCGGCGACGTGTTTGCCCGGGCGTCCAATTTTTTTGAGCAAAACACCTGGACCGGAGTGTGGAGTGATGCTCCCATCGGCTCCCCGATATCGGCAAATTTCAATGAAGTGGCTTTCCCGCCAGTCATGACCAATCGAGGGGCCATCACCGAACGCTGGTCCTTCATTTTCACCAACACGACGGCGTTTCGCATTGTCGGTGAAAGCGTCGGCGATATTGGAGTAGGTTCCACCGGCGCCGACTGCGCGCCCATCAATCCCGCCACCGGCGTGCCCTATTTCACGCTGCCGTCCGCGGGGTGGGGCAATGGCTGGGCCACCGGCAACGTGTTCCGCCTTAATACGGCCGCATGCGGCTCCCCGTTCTGGATCGTGCGCACCGTGCTGCAGGGTCCGGCGTCCCTCCAAAGCGATCAATTCACCGTGGCCTTTCGCGGCGACGTTGACCGTCCATAAACCCAACCGCTGGAATCACCATGACCACCAAAACCAAACTCTTTACCAGCGCCATGGCCGGCGCTCCCGTGCTGTCTGGCAGCGCTGGTGCCCTTATCGCGCTGCTGGACGCGATCCTCGTCAACGGCTTTGCATCAGGCAGCGTCACCTCTATCGTGGTGCTTGACGATATCGCCACCGTGACCTACCCGAGCGGCCACCCATTTTCGGTGGACAGCGTGGCCCTGTATGCCGGCGCCACGCCCGCTGGGCTCAATGGCGAAAAGCGGATCCTGTCCACCACGTCCAGCACCGTGACATTTGCCACCTCGGGCATATCGAACCAAACCGCCTCCGGAACGATTACGTCGAAGGTTGCACCGGCAGGATGGGCGAAAGCCTTCACCGGCACCAACCTGGCCGCATACAAGGCGAACGCAGCGGAAGCCACGGGTTGCCTGCTGCGTGTGGACGACACCGGCACGACAAACGCCCGGGTCCGCGGCTTTGAAGCCATGAGCGATGTCAGCACCGGCACCGGGCTGTTCCCAAGCGCCGTGCAGTTCGCTTCGGGCTTGTGGTGGGCCAAGTCAAACGCGGCCAGTGCGGCGGCCAGGCCGTGGCGAGTGTTTGCCGATGACCGTGGTTTTTATTTGTTTGTCAAGAATCAAGACACAGCGGCCGAAAGCATCGGTTATTACTTCGGCGACATCCTGTCGCTCAAGAGCAATGATCCGTATGCCTGCGCGCTGCGCGCAAACGCCGTGGATCGCTCTGCAACAGGCGCGGGGTCGTTCGGCGATGACTTCGTGTATGCGGACCTTTCCAACAGCCAGGACGGCCTCTATTTGGCCCGGGGAGCCAACACCCTGGGCGGCTCCGTCGTGCACTACATGGCACCGGTGCTGAACTTGCCCCGGATCTCGAACTACATCGCGGGCAGCGTGGGCCTGACGTATCCCAGCCCGACCGACAACGGGCTGATGCTCTCCCCCTGCATGATTTACACCACAAGCGCTTACCGGGGGTATTTCCCTGGGTTGAACTACACGCCGCAGGCAGCCGCGTCCAGCTTTGCAACCGGCGACATTGTTGCGGGTAGCGGCGCCATGACGGGTAAAAAGGTTTCTGCGGTGCGGATGGGTGCCAACACGGGCAATGCCGGTGTCGTGTTCATGGATCACACCTCTGACTGGAGGGCTTGATGGCGGCACATCGCTACTGGCGGCTGGTGGGCATTGCCGTTTATGGGCTCGGCGCGCTCGAACTGTCGGAAGCTCGCCTGTACGAACATGCAAGCCTCGCAGACCTTGGCGCCACGCTCACGTCCTCAATCGCTCCCGCCTCTGGCGCGTTGGTTGACCTGCAGGACGAGAGTGCGGCCGGCGTGGTGTCGTGGAACCTCGGCCAGTACTCAAGCCCAGGGTTCGCGCTGATTTGGGACTTTGGCAGCGGCATGACAGCGGAGCCCACAGCGCTGCAGCTCGGCGCCGGCAACTCGCGGGCAACCTTTCCCGCAGCGCTGACCCTCCAATACTCCGACGATGCGATTGTGTGGCTCACTGACCGCACCGTGAACGGAATTGCCTACCCTGGCGACTTGACGCTGACGCCACCTGGTGCAGAGGGCGGCTCTGACGATCCAAGTTATGCGGCCGTCAGCCTACTGCTCAACGGCAACGGCACAAATGGCGCAACAACGGCCCTGGACGCCAGCCCGATTCCGAAGGTCATGACGGCGAACGGCAACGCCCAGATCAGCACCGCGGTCAGCAAATTTGGCGGCGCGTCCATGAAATTTGACGGCTCGGGGGACTCCTTCACCACGCCGGCGCATCCTGATTTTGATTTGGGCTCCGGTGACTTCACCATCGAAGCCTGGATGTATTTCAACGCTGCCGGTGATTGGGGCCTTTGCGCCACGGCGGACAACCGCTTTGCCTTGACCGGCGATGCGAACCGATGGGTGATGAGGGCCAATGGCGGCAATGTGTTCGTCCTCGGCTGGACGCCTGCCACGGGCACCTGGTATCACATAGCGGTTTGCCGGGAGGGCACCACCACCAGGCTGTTTGTGAACGGCACGCTGCTGGGGTCGGGGACTTCGGTCAACATGACGGGGCACACCGACCTTGCTTTTCGCGTCGGCATGGGTTTTTCAACCTATTGTTTGAACGGCTACATCGATGATTTCCGCTGGACCAAGGGCGTAGCCAGATACACCGCCACCTTCACGCCGCCAGCCGACGAGCTGCAAGGCGGCGGGAGTGCCGATAACCAGTTTCAGTACATCGCATTGGCGACCCATGCTGACGGTGCAAACGGCAGCACGTCAATCGTTGAAGTGAGTCCCAATACGAAGGTTTTGACCTGCGTGGGCAATGCGCAGATCAGCACGGCGCAGAGCAAATTTGGAGGCGCATCGTTAAAGTTTGACGGCTCTGGTGACTATGTGTCCACGCCGACGCATCCCGACTTCAACTTCGGCACAGGCGACTTCACCGTAGAGATGTGGCTGCGGTTTGATGCAACGGGCGATATGGGGGTTTTCTCCAGCGCTGCAAGCGGCTCGCTTGACTTCGCTTTTGTCGGCGCAGAGATGCGCATCGGGCGCTACCAGACGGCCTGGGACGCGAGCGCCTCGTTCACGCGCTCAACGGGGGTTTGGTATCACGCGGCGTGGTGTCGCAGCGGCACATCGCTGCGGTTCTTTATCGACGGCGCTTTGCTGGCCACCGCCACCAATTCCATTGCGTACAACGCGGCGGGCCTGGTGGCCTTGGGCAGTTCCCCATCAGATCGGTACTTCAACGGCTACATGGATGATGTTCGGATCACCAAAGGCTTCGCCAGGTACACCGCAGCCTTCACGGCACCGACCGAGGACTTTTTTGGAGCGCCAGGGGTCTTCCTGCCGTTGCTGCCGTCAAATGTCTGGCGCTCCGCCGTGCGCCCACAGACCATCGGCGGAACTGTATTTGCTGGCGCCAGTGCCTACGGCACGCCGAGGGTGCTGACTTACTTCGATGTCTACCACGGTGGCATCGGCATCATCTACGGCACCGTCAAGGAAAAAAACACCCCGGCCAACACGCCCCTGAGGCGTCGTGTCCTGTTGGTCGACGAACGCAGCCAGACGACGATCCGCGAGACGTGGAGCGATGCGGCGACCGGAAACTATGAGTTCAGAGGGGTCAGGCAGGACCTCAAATACACCGTGCTGGCCTTTGACCATACGGGTGCCTACCGCGCCACAGTGGGTGACGGCCAGATTGCGGAGGTGCTGGCATGAACGTCCCTTTGTCACTTGAAGCTCGTCAGGCGCGTTTGCTGGGCCTGCGTGGCCTGCTTGATGGGGGTGGCGTGCAGTTCTATCCCAACAGCCCGCCGGACAAGATCGAGGACGCGCCGGGGCAACCGTTGCTGGGAACGGTTGACCTTTCGGATCCTGCTGGCTCTATCGGGGAGGTCGGCGACCTGGCGTTGCTGGCGATCACCGTGCCGCTTACCGGACTGGTAGTAACGGGCGGCGTTGCCGGATGGGTGCGTGTGGTCAAGCCGGGCGGTGCAGGCGTGACGGACCTGCTGGTGGGCTTGGCGTCAGGCGACTACAGCGAAACGCCAGCGCCGCCCGTGCTGCTCAGTGAGGTGCAGCTGTACCCGGGCGGCGAAATCAACGTGGTCAGTTTCGCATTCGTGGAGTGATCCTGTGGCCGCGCTAGATCTGTTGTTCGGTCAGAGCCCGCTTGCCGGGACGCCGACCGACCTTGTTTTTGGGGATGAAGACGAGGCGGTGGCGCCGGTTACTGTCGAGGGCTACGTGCAGCTCGGCGGCGTCACCGTATCCGCCCTGGCGGTGGTGCGGGTAGATGTCAGTGCTTACGCAGTGCTGGGCGGCGTGACAGCAACATGCAGCGTGACCTATGACAACAGGGTCACACGCTGGACCGAGGGCGCGGTACTGTCCGGCTTTCAAGTGGCCGAAGAAAAACGCGAGGGCATGGAGTCGGCCTGGAACACCAGCTTGAGCCGCCGCCTGCAGCAAACGGCCGCGCACCAGACAGCGCGCGCGCTCAAGCCTGAGGTGGTCAACGCGTTCACGCCGGCAAATGCCAGAAACCGTGCCGCTGGCCTGCCGTGGGGGCGAGCGCTCCCCAAGGCTGCTTCGGCGGCCACAGTGCATGAAACGGGTCTGAACCTGCACCGGACAAGCCGTGCGGCCTGGACGCTGGCTGCCAGCAAGGGACAAGCGGTGGCCGAGGGCGTCAGCACCGCGCGGAGCCTGCAGCATCTTGTGGAAGGCTCTGCCTGGCAGGTTGCTGGCCAGCGCCGCCGTAGCTGGCAGGCGCCGCAGGGTGCAAGCCGCTATCGCATCGGCGTTCAGTCGGATGTGTCACGGTATCAGACCGCCAGGCGCCCGGGCCCGGGCGGAGAAAGCTGGCCCCCGGTAGTGGTGCCGCCCGAGCAGTATGTGCCGGACACAAACCTGGTGTTCATGTGCCCGCCGCTGGCCGGCTCCCCGACATTTTTGGTTTTTGGCATCGATCCGTGCGAGTTGCCAGAGGTTCCGGTTGCGACCGTTGTCGTGCCCATCAGGAGGGTTTATATGGTTCAAAACAGTGGTTCGCTTCGTCGGGTGGACGGAGATATCCCATTGCCCGCGCTCAGCATGACGCTCAGCATCGACTGGACTTCCTGGACATGGGGTTTCACCGCGGATCTGCCAGCATCCGCGCTGGCGGACCTGGCGCCATCGTCGCCGGGAGTGCCTGTGGAGCTGGAAGCGATATTCAACGGCACGGCCTTTCGCGCGGTGATCGAGCCGCGAACGCGCAACCGGGAGTTTGGTAAACGGGACCTGCGGATCGTGTGCCGTGGCAAGACGGCGCTATTGGACCGACCGTATGCCCCGGCGCTCAATTTCAGCAATGCGGCGCCCAGGACGGCGCAGCAGCTCATGGAAGACGTGCTGACGCTCAATGGTGAGCCCTTGCCCTGGACGGTCAATTGGGGCCTTGAGGACTGGCTAGTCCCGTCTGGCGTCTTCGTGCATAACGGCAGTTACATCACAGCACTGAATGCCATTGCCGCAGCGGCCGGCGGATACATCCAGCCGCATGCCACATTGCAGAGCTTCAGCGTTTTGCCGCGCTACCCGGTTGCCCCTTGGGAATGGGGCGATGTCACGCCCGACTTCGAACTGCCATCTGCGCTGACCACCAAAGAGGGCATCGAATGGATCCAGAAGCCCAACTACAACCGGGTTTATGTGTCGGGGCAGCAGTCGGGCGTGTTGGGCCGTGTGACGCGCGGCGGGACGGCCGGCGACGAACTAGCGCCCATGGTGATCGATGCGCTGATCACAGCGGCCGCGGCAGCGCGCCAGCGCGGCCTGTCAATTCTGGGCGACACCGGTGAACAGGCGAACGTCTCGCTCAGGCTCCCGGTGTTGCCCGAGACCGGCGTCATCGTGCCGGGAAAGTTTGTCCGCTACACCGACGAGGAAGACGGCAGCTTGCGTGTGGGCTTGGTGCGCAGCCTGAGCATGGAGCACAAATTCCCGCAGACCTGGCAGACCATAGGAGTTGAAACCCATGTTCAGTAACCCGCACAAACTGCTGCGCGATCTGTTGCCGCAGCCTCCCCTGCTGGTGGGAACAGTGACCTCCGTGCTGGGCGGCGTAGCCACCATCGAAACGCCTGGTGGCGGGCTTGCCCAGGCACGGGGCGATGTGACGGCCGGCGACAAGGTGTTTTTTCGCAATGACGTGATCGAAGGCTCGGCGCCGGATCTGCCCGTCGAAGTTATTGAAATCTGAAACCCGTCAACCTGAGAGGACAAACATGGCACTCACCTTGAAACGCGGCGACACCTTGTCGCGCACCTGCTTTTTGCCGGAAGGCTGGCTTCCCGCCGGAACCTGGTCAGCCGCAGGCAAGCTGCGCAAAACAGACGACACGGAGGTTGCGGGGTTCACCGTGACGCTGACCCCGCCGACCGGCGACGAGCTGCGCTACATGTTGAGCATTTACGCCGGCGCCGCTGCAACAGCGCAGTGGCCGCTTGAGCGGCTGCGCGGAGATGTGGAATTCACGGATGCCTCGGCAGACCCCGAGCCGTTCAAATTCTCTTCAAAGACCTTTGAGGTCAACGTTGTGAAGGACTTCACATGGGCATGAACGAAAACCCTGACGCGCTGTCGCTTGCTGCTGGGGGGCATACCTCCAATTCCCTGGTGATCGAGTTCCCTGAAAAAGAGCCGCTTGTGCTGGAGCTGCAGCGGTTTTATCGTGGCATGCGTGGCCTCCCGGGTGACGTTGGCGCATCTGCGTATGAAGTCGCCGTGCAAAACGGTTATGAGGGCACAGAGGAAGAATGGTTGCTGTCCCTGCGTGGTGACACTGGCGGTCAGGGTGAAGATGGCTTGGCAGGCGCTGATGGCCTTTCGGCCTATCAAGTCGCGCTGGAAAATGGCTTTGAAGGCACGCAGGCGGAATGGCTGCTGTCGCTCAAAGGTGATCCGGGCGAACAGGGTGAGCCTGGTGAGCCGGGCGGCCCCGGTGGCGGTGCAGACGGCCCGCCAGTGCAGGTGGCGGCAGGATCAATGATCAACCTGACTGTCGATGCACCCGGCGCAAAGTGGATCATTCTGACCGGTGACGAGGAGACCCAGATCGAAGGCTTTGTGATTGAAGAGGGCCGGCGCGTTGTCCTCTACAACCAAAGCAATGCGACCCTGCTGTATTCCGATGCTATCCAGACCCCGACAGGAGACAACTTCACTTTGCAGGGTGGCGAGGCAATGGTGTTGTTTGCCTATGCCGAAGACCAGGTGCTTAACCTGTTTTATGTGCCTGAAGGGCTTGCCTCACAGCTGGAAGGTATGGGCGACAACCTCGAATTACTGACGCCAAATTTTGGCGATCCTCCGCTTGTCAATGACGGGGGAACGGTGTTGATCCCCCTGTATAGCGGTAAGCAGGTTTACACCTACAACCGGTCTTCCAGTGGTGAACTCGACCTTGAGGAAGGTCTGTTCGGCGACCGCAATTTCACCATTTTTTTGCACGGCAGTGGCGAGCTGACTTTCGCCAGCAAGTTCTGGTTTCCGGACGGCGTCCCACCGGATCTGGAGGGGACAAATCATTTGCTCCGCTGCACCATTATCACGGTCTACACGCCGTCACCAGAGCACAGGGTGTTGGTGACGGCGGAGCGCAACTTCGGACCCGCCTGAATTTAAGTTTCCCAACCGGCCGCCGTGGCAACACTGGCGGCTTTTTTTTGTCTTAACCAGGAGAAAAACATGAATCCCTTCAAACGCTGGCGCTGGTGGGCTGTGCTGGCCCTGCCGGTCGCCGTCATAGCCATCAACTCTTACGGGCCTGATGGCTGGCGCGAGCCGGTGACCCGGCTTATCTGGATATCCTGGACCGCGATCTGCGTTGCCCTGGCGCATTCTGGCCGAAAGGCACTCTACGACTATGCCAACGGCCGTGAGGCGTGGCGCAAGGCCCTGGAGGACCCTGTCGGGGCCGGGCTGGCATTCCTGGGCCTGTGCATCGTCACTGCGGCGCTGTTCCTCGGTTTGGCGAGCTTTGCGCGCGCCGGTCAGTATCCGGCTGCGATTTACACGCAAGTGCCGGCAGCGGCGGTGGAGCTGGCGCCGACCGTTGTCAGCGAGATTGAACGCGTCTGGCCCGCCATACCCCGGCGGAGCTATGTGGGTGCGCTGATCGAAAAGGAAACCTGCATCACCCTGACGCACCGATGGTGCTGGAGCCCGGCCGCGCAGCTAAAAACCTCGCGAGAAGAAGGCGCTGGCCTGGGCCAGTTCACCCGGGCTTGGGGCCCGGATGGACGGGAGCGCTTTGACGCGCTTGCCGAGGTCCGGGCCCTGTCTCCACAGCAGCTCGGCGAATTGAACTGGACTACCGTCTACCAGCGCGCGGATCTGGGCGCGCGCGCGATCCTGGTGAAGCTGCGCGACTGCGACAGCCGCCTGCAGCGCCTCGGTGAGTTCGCGGAGCTGGTGCGGGTGGCGTTCTGCGATGCCGCATACAACGGCGGTTATGGGGGCATGCAAAGCGACCGCAAGCTCTGCAACCTCACGCCGGGCTGCGATCCAAAGCAATGGTTCGGCCATGTGGAGCTGACCAGCAGCAAGAGCCGCGCGAAGTGGCAGGGCTACGGCAAAAGCGCGTTTGAGATCAGCCGTGAGCATGTGGACACGACAGTCAACGTGCGCCGGCTGAAATACGCGCAGTGGCTGGGGGTGTAGCGTGGGCAAGTGGGCAAAAGCACTGATCGTCCTGGCAGTGCTGGCCGGCATCACGTGGGCGTACATGTCCTGGCTGGACGGCCGTCTGGCTGAGCGCTATGACGCCGGCAAGGCTGCCGTACAGGGCCTCTGGGACAACGAAACCAAAGCGCGCCAGGCTGCGGCCATCAAGGCTGGGGAAAACTTTCGCAAACAGGAGCTGCGGGACGCGGCTCGCGCAACGGAGATTGAACATGAAGCAAGGAAAAATGAAACCACAGTGGCTTTGTATCGTGGCCGTGCCGCTGATGCTGCTGGCAAGCTGCTCAGCCACATTGCCAAGACAAACGCCGCCGCCAGAGATCGTGGTCTGCCCACGGCAGCCAGCTGCCCCACCGAGTTTGCACGCCAGCGAGATGCAGCCATATACGCCCGGCAGCTACTCGGCCAGTGCGGAAGCCGATATCAAGCTCTGGCAGCAGAAACTGACGGAATTCGACTCAAGCTGGACACCTCCCTGAAATTCGGGGCGTTGCTCGGTTCTGGTAACGATTCCAATGCAGCGGAGGTGGTCAAACCAGATCGACCTTAAAAGACAGGGCGACTGGGAGAGGTGCGGTAACACCCGCCCCAGCCGCCAACCACAGAACACGCCTGTGAGCCAGCCAAGGCCCTGCCACCTCCCGGGAGGCATGGGCAGTGTAACAACCTCACCGGACCCCCTTTACATGCCTTCACCGATCATTCCCTGGCTGGGCGGCAAGCGCCGCCTGGCTGACACCATCATCCCGCGTTTCCCCCAGCATTCCTGTTACATCGAGGTTTTTGCTGGCGGGGCAGCGCTCTATTTCCTCAGGCAGCCGGCCGAAGTCGAGGTGATCAACGATGTCAATGGCGACGTGATCAACCTTTACCGCGTGGTGCAGAACCACCTTGAGGAATTTGTGCGCCAGTTCAAGTGGGCGCTCAGCAGCCGAGAGGTTTTCAAGTGGCTGCAGATCACGCCGTCAGAGACATTGACCGATATTCAGAAAGCGGCGCGGTTCTATTACCTGCAGCATCAGGCCTTTGGTGGCCGCGTCCAGGGGCAAAGCTGGGGGACGGCCACCACGGCGCCGGCCGTGAACCTGCTGCGCATCGAGGAACAGCTCAGTGCCGCGCATCTGCGCCTGGCCAGCGCTTACATCGAGCGGCTGGACTGGAAGGACTGCCTCAAGCGGTATGACCGGCCCCACAGCTTTTTCTACATGGATCCGCCGTATTGGGAAACGGAGGGTTACGGTGTGCCTTTCCCATGGGCGGAATACGAAGCCATGGCCCTGGCGATGCGCTCGATCAAGGGAAAGGCCATGCTCAGCATCAATGACCACCCCGACATTCGGGCCTGCTTTGCAGGCTTCGATATTGCCGAGGTGCCGATCAATTACACGGTGTGCGGTGGCGCCGGCGCGGAGCGCACCGAGTTGATTATCAGCAGCTGGGACGTGTCGGCAGAACCTGCTGGGCTTTTTTGAACCTAGCCAATTGACGGGTCGAGAGGGCCGTAGGTGCGTTCCTCCGGTACGTCATCCCAGAGCGGGTGAAACGGATCCGCAGCCATAGCCTCGGAAAGCTTGGCTTTGCTGCGGCGCAATGCCTCGGCGTCGATCACGATTCGCGACCCTGGCGCCTTGCAAAGCCAGCGCTGTTTGAAGAACTCCACCTTGCTCTTGAAGCTCTTCCCGAACTGGTGGCCGACTGTTCCCTCGATCACCATGCTCTCGGCCGTCATGCCCACCAGGCGGATGTAATGCATCTCCATGACGGGTTTATCAGGCTTGGCTGGATCTACCAGCGTGGCATTCAAGGCAGTGTCTGAGCGCCCAGGGTAGCGTTTACGAATGAGCAGCTGGCCCCGTTGGGGTTTTGCGAGCATGGCCGGCAGCGGGTCTTCGCCCTTGCTGCCCAAAATGTAAACGTCGTAAAGCACTGGAAAAGCATACAGTGTTTTCCGCTAGAATAGGCTGGCCGATACAGGTGAAATTTGTGTCTGCCGAGCCAAGCCCGGCAGCGGCACGTTCTTGGCTGCGTCGCCGGCACCATGCCGAAAGATCTCCAGTTGCGGCAATTGGATCAGCGCTTCGGCCTGCTCCACGCTGCCGTGCAGCCACTCGTCCCAGCGGTCGCGCTCCAGCGGAACCACGGCCCGCTTGTCTTGCTGACTGGCCGGCAATATTTCACCCGTTTTATTGACCTCGGGTTTGTGCATCAGCGCCAGCAGCGGGTGGGCGTCACAGTTTTGCGTGATCATTGAGTAACTCGGCACGATCAGACCGGTCTCGACGTCCACCCACTCCGACCAGATACCCGCCAGCGCCCACGCCTGACCATCGGCCCGTGCAAAGCGCCAGCTGATGCTTTTGGCCTTGGGATCATGGCCCGGATAGTAGGGCTCAACAAAGCTCACGGCCGGGATTAGACAGCGCTGTCCGCCCAGCCAGGCGTGGGAGTAGGTACGGCGGGTTGCCAGCGTCTCGCGCCTGGCGTTGTTGGTCTGGCCCATAGGCTTGGCTGTTTTGCTGCCTGGTGCGATCATGCCCCACTGACCCACCTGAGGCGTCCCAGCTTGACGCACGTAAGGCCCCAATTTGAGCGGGGCCACATAGCTCAGCCATGTCTGCTCAAGCGCGGCCGTGCCAAACTCCGCCATCAGGCGTTCGCTGCTCACGGGTGTGTAAAGGTTGCACATGGCGGCTATTTTGCACGGCGCCACTTCCAAGGGAGTAGGAAATTGACCACTGACGGCAAAACCGAACAGCAGACAATGATTGACTGGGCTCATGCCTATGCCTACAAATGGGGTGAACTTGTGTTTGGTGAGCAGGATATCCACCACACCTTGGACTCGATC
The DNA here is from genome assembly GCA_946479075.1 of uncultured Polaromonas sp. The sequence continues at coordinate 24,283 of CAMLDT010000003.1, read as the reverse complement.
TATGAAGAGTGGCCCAATCGTCAAGACGAGGACCCGGAGGCGGCGGCTCAATCTGATTTTGACGCCATGGCTCCAGAATGGAAGGCACGGTATCAGCCTGGCGGAGCGGCATGGCGACCGATGGAAGAAGAATCAGGCCCTACACGGCGCGGGATTTCGCCAGGCGTCTGACTTAGGGGCGCGCGACTTTTGCGCGACTTCTGGCTGCACGCATAGGCACAGCTCATCATCAAAATTGGGTTGGACGCCCGTAAGCCATTGATTACATTGACCCCTTTATATTTTTTTCAGGCTACGAACCAAGGGGTCGTGGGTTCAATTCCTGCCAGCCGCACCAAAATCTGCTTACAGATCAATGCCCTAGGTATCTCAAGTACCTGGGGCATTGTTTTTTGCGCGACTGGATGCGGACTTGCGCCGTTGTTGTTGCATCAACTTGGCTGCCGCCGCTGTGGCGTGGTGTTGTGACCCCCCCGTTCTATACGGCGTGTCACAGTGGCCGCGCCTGTATTCCTCGCCCGCGTCAAGCGTCGTTGTGTCCGCGATAGACGGGCAAATTCGCCATCCATCCCGGGCTTGTGCTGCGCGATCTGCATGTCACCTCGTGGAGGAACCGGACATGGTTCGTTTCTGGAGGCCTGGCTGATGCTCGCAGTCGGGGAATGACGTGTATAAATCAAACCGATGATAGAAAACGCTTTGAGTCCTTTTTTGAAAGATCATGATGGGCAAAGAAGGCAGCCTTGTAATCCGCGAGTATGAAGATTTGTTGCCTGATGCGATTTGCGCGGTAGACCCGCGAGGCAAGTGCATCTCCGTCAGCGGGGCATGCGAAAGTATCTTTGGCTACACGCCAGAAGAGATGGCGGGCAAATCCATGCTGGACCTGGTCCATCCGGAGGATCGTGAGAGAACCTTGCAGTCGATTGACCGGGTAATGGGCGGTTATCTGCAACGTTATTTTGAAAATCGCTATGTTCGCAAAGACGGGCGGGTGGTTTATATCAGTTGGTCTGCGACCTGGTCCGAAGAACACCAAGTCAGAATCGGTATCGCGAGGGACATAACCCAACGCAGATTTGATCGGGATGAACTGGTCGCGAGGGAAGTGCTTGCTGAGGCGTCGCCTCAATGGAAATTGTCGGCATCGCCCTGCCGTTTGATCGCGCCGGATGGTGTGAGCATCTCGCTATCCCACCAGGACCATATCGTTTTGCTGACGCTAATGAGCGGTGGGGAATTCGTTACGCGAAGAGCCATCATTGAAGCGCTCGGTGGCGATTTCCTTCTCTACGATCAGCGTCGTCTGGATACGCAAATGCGCCGTTTGCGGCGCAAGGTGAGTCAGGTTTGTAGTCACCAGCTTCCTGTGACTACCTTGCGAGCTATTGGATACCGTTTCTACGACGAGGCGGAAATCGTTTGTTAGCCAAATGCCATGAGCCCTCAAGTTCACCGATAAAAAGACTGCCCATCAAAACAGGATGCCTGACCATCAATTCAAAAGCCTGACGCGACTTTGTCAAAAGAATTGAGGAGGAAATGTTTGTTGCTTGCTTAGATTTACTCAGATACCTTTTGTAAATAAACTTTTATCATCAAATACATAGGGTCCCAACTGAAGGTAAATCTTGAGTTCGCTTTTTTCGAAAGCCGTGTTACCAATGGGACTGGTGGCATGCAGTATCGGTTTTGCCCAGACACCGCCGAACGCCGGCTCGCTGAACCAACAGATAGAACGGGAACAGCCGCCTCCGGCTGCCGAGAGGGTAATCCCCCCCATCCGCATTGAGCAGGGGGCGGCGCCCGCCGCCTCTGATCCTGATCATCAAAAAATTCTGGTGCATAGCCTGCGCGTGAAGGGTGCCCACGTCTATGCAGAAGCTGCGCTGGTCCAAGCAGCCGACTTCAAGGGGAGCCACGAATTCACGCTGTCTGACTTGCGCAAGATGGCAGCGAAGATCGCAGATTATTACCATCAACGAGGCTATTTGCTTGCGCAAGCTTTTTTGCCTGCTCAGGACATCAGGAACGGCGTCGTCACCATCGCCCTGCTCGAAGGTGAGTACGGCAACATCACCTTGCGCAATAGCGCCAGTCTTTCTGATCACCTCGCTCGCAGCTTGTTAAGCGACCTGAACAGCGGCGATGCGGTTTCCATCGGGCCACTGGAAACCAGTCTCTTGCTGTTATCTGATTTGCCCGGGGTAAACGTGAAATCAACGCTGGTGCCAGGCGCTTCTGTCGGCGCGTCTGACCTGATTGTGGATGTCACGCCGGGTCGCAGGGTGACAGGAAGTGTCAATGTGGACAACACAGGGAATCGCTATACCGGCGCAAACCGGGTTGGCGCGATGTTGAACCTCAACAATCTGACTGGCTACGGCGATGTGGCGACGGTACAGGCACTGAGTTCCGGGGCTGGGTTGAACTATGCGCGTGTGTCTTACCAGGCGCAGTTCGGTCGTGCCAAGGCCGGTGTCGCTTACGCCAGCATGCATTACCGCCTGGGGCGGGAATTTGAGAGTCTTCAAGCCAAAGGCAACGCGCAGATTGCCAGCGTCTTTGGCGGCATGCCGCTCCTTCGCTCACGCAATAACAATCTGTATGCGGTGATCAATTTCGATGCCAAGACTTTCGGTGACAGGGTGGACTCGACCTCGACGCGCGCAGACAAGAAGGTACGGACTGTGATGGCCAGTCTGACTGGAGATCATCGGGACGGGCTTGGCGGCGGCGGGCTGAGCAGTTATGCGCTCACCTGGACTTCTGGCCAGATTGACATCAACAGCCCGGCAGCACGCGCAACCGATATCACGACGGCACAAAGTGGCGGTCACTTCGACAAGCTCGGATTCAATGCGGCGCGGCTGCAAAGCATGACAAGGGCTGTGTCGCTGTATGCCGCCGTCAACGGCCAGTTGGCCTCAAAAAATCTGGATACGTCGGAGAAGATGGAGCTGGGTGGCGTTAACGGCGTCCGCGCTTATCCGGAAGGTGAAGCCTATGCCGATCAGGGCTACGTTCTCAATCTGGAGGCCAGAGCGTTATTGCCGCGGTGGTCAGAGCGGCAACGGGGTCAGATGCAGTTGGCGGCCTTTATCGATACAGGGACTGTGACACTCAACAAAAAACCCTGGGCCAACGGTGACAACCGCCGCTCACTGAGTGGCTTCGGCCTCGGTCTTAGTTGGGCGGATAACGATAACTTTGTCGTGAAAGCCTATTACGCGCGCAAACTGGGTACTGCCAGCGCAAGCTCGGCACCCGACAAAAACGGCCGATTCTGGCTGCAGGCAGTGAAATATTTTTGACCGGTAGCGGGACCCCATCGAACATGGCCGTATTCAGTCTCAAGGCAACAGGGAGCCCATCGTGAATCACATCTACCGTTCGATTTGGAATGACAAAGCGGGCACGTTTATAGCGGTTTCGGAGAGCACCAGAACCGGTGGCAACCGGCAAACGTCGGCAGGAACAGGTTTCGTGGCGGGTACGGGATGTGTCTTGAGATCACTCGTGATCTCTTTGCTGCTGATATTCGGAGCTGCCAGTTACGCATTGCCGGTCGGCGGCACAGTCGCCGCTGGAAGCGCCAGCGTCACGAGTGGCGGCGGCAACGCGACTGTTCATCAGACCAGCCAGAACGCGGTGCTTAACTGGCAAAGCTTCAATATTGGCGCCGCAGAATCGGTGCGTTTCGTGCAGCCCAACAGCAATTCGGTCGCGCTCAACCGGGTGACCGGTGCCGACCCGTCCAGCATCCTGGGCAGTCTGTCGGCCAACGGCAAGGTGTTCCTGGTCAATCCGAATGGCATCCTGTTTGGCGCAGGCGCATCGGTCAACGTCAGCGGTCTGGTCGCATCGACCCTCAATATTTCCGATAGTGACTTCATGGCGGGCAATTACAAGTTTGCCGGCGCCGGGAGTGGCACCGTGCTTAACCAGGGCAGCATCAACGCTGCCAACGGCTATGTCGCACTGCTGGGCACCCATGTTTCCAATGAAGGCATCGTCAATGCAAGGATGGGCAGTGTGTCGCTCGCTGCCGGTAACGCCATCACGCTCGATGTGGTCGGGGACGGCTTGCTCAATGTCGCCGTCAATGAAGGTGCAGTGAATGCGCTGGCCAGTAATGGTGGCCTGATCCAGGCCGATGGCGGACAAGTGTTGATGACCGCGCAAGCGGCGGGCAATCTGTTGCAGACCGCGGTGAATAATTCTGGCGTGATTCAGGCGCAAACCATTGAGAATCGCAACGGCGTCATCAAGCTGCTGGGCGACATGCAGAGCGGCACCGTCCATGTCGGCGGCAAACTGGATGCCAGTGCGCCGAATGGCGGTAACGGCGGCTTCATCGAAACTTCGGCCGCGCATGTCAAGGTCGGCGACGATGCCATCGTCACCACCCAATCCGCGCAAGGCTTGACTGGCAACTGGCTGATCGATCCGGTTGATTTCACGATTGCGGCGACTGGAGGCGACATGACCGGCGCAGCAGTGACCGCCGCCCTCGGTCGCAACAACTTCACCATTCAAAGCACCAGCGGCGGCAGCGGCACGGCAGGCGACATCAATGTCAACGACGAGGTGAGCTGGTACGGCGGGAACAAGCTCACGTTGAACGCGCAGAACAACATCAATATCAGGTCCACGATAAGTGTTAACGGCCAGGGTACCCTGGCCCTGGAGTTCGGCCAGGGTGCACTGGCGGCGGGCAACACCAGCGACATCATCACTATGGGCGGCGTCGTCAATCTCTTTACCCTCGCCAACTTCACCACCAAGCAAGGATCGGATGGGGGCGTCAAGAACTACGTCGTGATCAACAGCCTGGGCACAGAAAGCGGCAACAAGGGCCTGAAGGCGATGAATGGCAACAAGAACTACGTCCTGGGCGCCAACATCAATGCCTCGGCGACTTCCAGCTGGAATTCTGGCGCAGGTTTTCTGCCCATCGGGGATAGCACGACGCCCTACACCGGTACGTTCAACGGTTTGGGACACACGATCAGCAACCTGACGATCAATCGCTCAAGCACAGATAACGTGGGCCTTTTTGGTTATATCGGCAACACGGCGGAAATCCGGAACGTCGGTTTGACTAACGTCACCATCACCGGCAATAGTTATGTGGGCGGATTGGTGGGATATAACAATGGCGGCAGCATCAGCAACAGCTACGCGACCGGTCTGGTGTCCGGTACCACGTATTATGCCGGTGGCCTGGTAGGAACCAACAAGGGCAGCATCAGCAATAGCTACGCCACCGCCACGGTCAACGGAGGGCTTGGCACGGCCGGCTTGGCTGGATACAGCATTGGTAGCATCACCAACAGTTACGCTACCGGTCAGGTGGTTGGTAGCTCGCATTATTCCGGCGGCTTGGTGGGGGTGAATCGAGGCAGTATCAGCAGAAGCTACGCGACCGGGAACGTCAGCGGGAGCGGCCATGTGGTGGGCGGCCTGGCGGGGCTCAATGGCCAGGACGCTAACGATAGCGCTGCGAGCATCAGCAACAGCTACGCGACCGGCAACGTCAGCGGGGCTCTAAACGACGCCGGTGGCCTGGTCGGGGCCAATTACACCAGCATCAGCGACAGCTACGCCACCGGCACGGCCACTGCCAGCGGCCAGGATGCCGGCGGCCTGATCGGCATCCAGTACGCTGGCTCCATCAACCGGACCTATGCCACCGGCGCTGTCAGCAGCAACGGATTCAGTGGTGGTCTGGTCGGCAGAAAGAATGCCGGGACGATCAGCGCCAGCTACTGGGACAGCTACGGCACCGGACAAACAGGCAGTGTCAACGGGGCGGCCAATGCCGGAGTGACTGAAGTCACCAGCGATCCGGCGAAGGCAGGCGCATCCAATGACGCCGTCAGGCAAAGTGCGTATGGCGATCTGGATTTCACCAATACGTGGTTAATTTACGAAAACCACACGAATCCATTGCTGCGTTCGTTCATGACTGCTTTGACAGTTACTGCGAATAGCGCCACCAAAACTTACGACGGTACAGCTTATACCGGCGGCAATGGCGTCAGTTATTCATCTGTCCCCAACAACAAGCTGCTGGGGAGCGTCAATTATTCCGGCAGTGCTCAAGGCGCAGTCGAAGCCGGCAATTACACGATAACGCCTGGCGGCCTTTATTCGACTCAGCAAGGTTATGCGATCAGTTTTGTCAACGGAGCGCTGACGGTGAATTCGGTCGAGACTGCACCGTCAACCACCCCGGCAACGACAACGACAACGACAACGACAACGACAACGACAACGACGCAGTCCGATCCGCGGAGAGCGAACGCTATCGCCAGCGCTGTGACGTTCATTCCTGCGATGCCCTTGCAGCGCAATATGGCCGGGGCGTTATCGATCCAGCCCGTCCTTTCGACATTGCCCGGACTGACCGGATTGAACCTTTCGATTAGTGCGGACGGTGTTAAATTGCCAACCGGTGGGCAGGCCACCAACCCCGGCGCAGACGATATATGAATGCCGACCCCCTGAGGGTGTCAACGTCGATGGCCGTTGTTTGAATCGATAGGCAAATGCCGCCATACAACCGGCACAGCACGGGGCTGACCTATCGGGGCATCTTTAATACCGATGACTTGATGGCAGCCAGAAAGCTGCAAAGCAAGCTGGTCGCTCGTCCCCGCTGAGCCGCACCCGACGTCAAGCCCAGGAACCGGGAGGTTTTAGGGCTTTTTCGTTACGATGTCCCGTTCTGGCACACGTTTTACCCACCGGTTCCCATGAGCAAAGCCTTCACCAAAGAAACCGATAGCGACGACGATGAGGATCCGGCCCTGCCGCCCTTGCCGGCGGGCGGCAAGAACTACATCACGCCGCAGGGCTACGCGCGCCTGAGGGATGAGCTGCTGGACCTGATCGACAACGAACGCCCCAAGATTGTGGAAGTCGTTCATTGGGCGGCCAGCAACGGCGACCGCTCGGAGAACGGTGATTACCACTACGGCAAGAAGCGCTTGCGCGAGATCGACAGGCGCATCCGGTTTTTGACCAAACGCCTGGAGATCGCTGAAGTTTCAGACCCCGCCGTCCACCATGGCAACGACCAGGTTTTTTTTGGCGCCACGGTGACCTATGCCGATGACAGCGGTGCGGAGCGAACGGTCACCATCCTGGGCATTGACGAGGCGGACAGTGCGCTGAACCAGGTGAGCTGGATATCGCCGATTGCGCGGGCGCTGCTCAAGGCCCGTGTCGGTGACGGGGTCAAGCTGGCGACGCCGGCGGGCGTCAAGGATATCGAAGTGGTCGAGGTTGCTTATCCCGCACCGAGTCCCTGAGCGGGCAAAGCCAGAAAATCCTCAGAGGCCGGGTTTGGCGCGTTGCACCCGTAACACGGAAGGCGTGCGCTTGACGCTGCGCATCACGGCGGCCAGATGCACCCGGTCACGCACGGCCACGCCAAAACGCAGGTCGGTGGCGTCCTGTGCTGCTTCCTGGGCCATATCCACATGGGTGATGTCGGCCTCGGCGCTGGCCAGCGCTGAAGCAACCCGGGCCAGCACGCCTTTGCCGTTGGTGACGGTCACGAGCAGGCCGGTTTCAAAAGCACGAGCCGGTTCATCGGACCAGTCCACAGCAATAAAGCGTTCGCTGTCACGGTGCTGCAGTTTTTTGGCCACCGAACAATCCTCGGTATGAACCACCAGGCCTTCGCCGCGGCCCAGATAACCGACGATGTCGTCGCCGGGAATGGGTCGGCAACAGGTGGCGAACTTCACCGACGCGCCTTCGCTGCCGTCGAGCACCAGCGCGCCCTGGGATATGGATTCATGGGCTGTGTACCGTTCCCGGCTCATCAGCAAGGGGTCGGGTTTCTCGCCGGTTTCGGCCAGCAGGGTGACGATGCGCTTGGCCACCATGCTGGCAATGCGCTTGCCCAGGCCGATGTCGGTGAGCAGATCAGCGCGTGAGCGGTTGCCCGAAAAGCGCAATATCTTTTCCCAGGTGGCGTGGTTGAGATCGTCGTCGTCCGGCAGGCGTTCAATGCCTTCAGCCCGCAGTGCCTGGGCCAGCATCTTTTCGCCGAGATCCTGCGACTCGGTCAGTGCCATGGTCTTGAGGTGGTGGCGGATCTTCGAGCGGGCCTTTCCGGTGCGCACAAAACCCAGCCATGCCGGATTGGGGCTGGAGACCGATGCCGTGATGATCTCGATCACGTCGCCGTTGTGCAATTCCGAACGCAGTGGCACTTGTTCTCCGTTGACCTTGGCGGCAACCGCGCGATGCCCCACATCGCTGTGAATGGCGTAGGCGAAATCAACAATCGTCGCGCCACGCGGCATCGCCATGATCTGGCTTTTGGGCGTGAAGACGTAAACCGCATCGGGGAACAGGTCAATCTTGACGTGGTCCCAGAACTCCGCGGCGTCGCGCGTTTCATGCTGGATATCGAGCAGGGATTGCAGCCATTGCGTGCCCAGACGCTGCGATGCATCGCTGTCGGGGTCGCTGGCCTTGTAGAGCCAGTGCGCCGCGACGCCCGATTCGGCCACGATGTGCATGGCATCGGTGCGCATCTGGAACTCGATGCTGGTGCCAAAGGGACCCACCAGCGTGGTGTGCAGCGACTGGTAGCCGTTGACCTTGGGGATGGCGATGTAGTCCTTGAATTTGCCCGGTAGCGGTTTGTAGAGCTGATGCAAGACCCCCAGCGCGGTGTAGCAGTCGGTCACACCACCAACGATGATGCGAAAGCCGTAAATATCAGTCACCTGCGCAAAGGACAGGTGTTTTTCGTCCATCTTGCGATAGATCGAATACAGCGCCTTTTCGCGCCCGTAGATGTGCACCTGAATGCCAGCATTCGCAAACGCGCTGTCCACCTCGGTCTGGACGCGCTTGATCACGTCGCGCCGGCGGCCGCGCGCCCGCGCCAGGGCCTTGGTCAGTGTGGCGTAGCGCCAGGGGTAGAGATGCTGGAAGGCGAGGTCCTGCAGTTCGCGGTAGGTGGTGTTCAGGCCCAGGCGGTGGGCGATAGGCGCGTAGATGTCCAGGGTTTCGCGTGAAATGCGGCTCCACTTGCTGCGCGGCACATCGCTCAGGGTGCGCATGTTGTGGCTGCGATCAGCCAGTTTGATCAGGATGACGCGGACATCCCGCGCCATGGCCAGCAGCATCTTGCGGAACGATTCGGCCTGGTTTTCCTCACGGGTGTTGAACTCCAGCTTTTCGAGCTTGGTCAGGCCGTCCACCAGTTCGGCCACCGGCGCGCCGAACCTCTCGATCAGCTCGGGTTTGGTCACGCCGCAATCCTCGATGGCGTCATGCAGCAGCGCTGCCATCAGGGCCTGCGCGTCCAGCTTCCACTCGGCGCACTGCTGCGCCACGGCGATGGGGTGGGTGATGTAGGGCAGGCCGCCGTTGCGGATCTGGCCAAGATGGGCTTCGTCGGCAAAGCGGTAGGCCTGCCGGACGCTGTCAACGTCGGTCGCGCTCAGGTAGTCGAGTTTGGCGGTGAGCGCGGCAAAACTTGCCGCCGCCGCGTTCGCTGCGGCCGGGGTCGATGTGTTGTCGGCAGATGGAAAAACCAGGGCGCTCATGCCTCAAATGTATCGCGGTGAGGATCAAACACGCCAAACATGGGCTTTTCAAGAACGTCCGGAAACAAAAAAGCACCGCGCTGCGGTGCTTTCATGGAGCGAAGGGCTTCAGCCCGGCACTTTTTTCAGCATTTCCAGGCCGATTTTGCCTTCAGCGATCTCACGCAGCGCAGTCACGCCGGGTTTGTTCTTGCTTTCAATCTTGGGCGCGTGACCCTGGCTCAGCATGCGGGCACGGTAGGTCGCAGCCAGAACCAGCTGGAAGCGGTTCGGGATTTGTTCCAGGCAGTCTTCAACAGTGATGCGGGCCATGGGGATCTCCGGGTAAATGGGAACGGTCAGAACGGTGGTGTCAGCGGCTCAGGAAATATGCAGGGCCTTGAAGGTCTCGGCGCGGGCGCGTCGCTGCGCTGCAAACTTGAGCCGCTGGGCATGAACAATGGTTTTCAGGTCAAAAACCGCTCGTTCAAATAACTCGTTGATTATAACGAAGTCAAATTCCCGGGCTTGGGCCATCTCGACGGCGGCGTTTTGCAGGCGCAATTCAATCACGTCGGGCGCGTCCTCGCCACGCCTTTCCAGCCGTGAGCGCAGCTCTTCCCAACTTGGCGGCAGGATGAAGATCAGCACGGCGTTGGCAAAAATCCGTTTGATATTGATGGCCCCCTGGAAGTCGATTTCAAGGATGACATCAGCGCCGGTGGCAATACGTTCCTCGATGGTCTGGCGCGAGGTGCCATAACGCTGGCCATGGACATGGGCCCATTCCAGAAAGGAATCCCGCAGCACCATGCCGTCGAACTCTTCCGGGGAGATGAAGAAATATTCACGGCCATGTTTTTCCTGGCCGCGCGGTGCCCGTGTGGTGTGGGAGACCGCGGGTTGGACGCGGGCGTCCAGTTCCAGCAGCGCCTTGACCAGGCTGGACTTTCCGGCGCCACTGGGCGCGGCGACGACGAACAGGTTTCCGGGGTAATCCATAGGTGTTGTGATCGGTATTTTTCTGGATGTGCGGCGCTGTCGGGCTACTCTATGTTCTGGACCTGCTCGCGGATCTGCTCGATCAGCACTTTCATGTCAACCGAGACATGGGTCAGTTCCAGCGAACCAGATTTGGAGCCCAGGGTATTGGCCTCGCGGTGCAGTTCCTGAATCAGGAAATCCAGGCGTTTGCCCACTTCCCCGCCCGCATGGAGAAGTCGTTCGATCTCCTCAAGATGGGACGTCAGTCGCATGATTTCTTCTGCCACGTCAATGCGGATGGCAAACGAAGTGGCCTCCAGCAAGGCGCGGTCCTGCGCCGCTTCCGGCAGGGTGCTGCCGTCGGTCAGGGCCATGGCCTCTTTCCAGCGCTCCATGAACCGGGCCTTTTGCTGCTCCACCAGCCTGGGGACCATGGGCGTGGCGGAGGCGGCCAGGGCGCGCAACTGCGCGGTCCGTTCCAGCAGCATCTGCGCCAGGCGCGAGCCTTCGCGTTCGCGGGCTGCCATCAGGTCCTTCACGGCCTTTTTGGAGAGTTTCAGCAAATCCTCGCTGTAGTCGTGAGTGGATTTGTCTTCACCGGCGGCCATGCGCAGAACATCGGCCACACTGAGGGCCGCGGCTTCCGGCAGCCACGCACGCACCGTGTCTTCCAGGGAGCCCAGGCGCTGCAGGGTGGCGCTGGGGGGCGCTTTCAGCCCGCCGCCAGCATGGCTTTCCAGCGAAACGCGCAGTTCCACCTTGCCGCGCTTGAGTTTTCCGGTCAGAAGCTCACGCAGGGCCGGCTCGGCCTGCCGCAACTCATCCGGCAGCCGGAAAGCGAGATCGAGAAACCGGCTGTTGACCGAACGTATTTCCACACCGAGGCGTGCATTGCTGCCGTTGCCTGTATCGGCGTCTGAGGCTGTGCGTGCAGGGCTGGACTGGACGGCTGCATAGCCTGTCATACTGTAAACTGACATTCGTAACACGCTTTTCTAGAGTCAACAGGAGGGGTGATCCCGTCACCTTGCTTTAATCCCGAATTATGTCAAAGGTCAAGCCAGCGCCACTCCCACCCGATACCGTCATTGGCGGCTATCGCGTTGTGCGCAAGCTCTCGGCCGGCGGGTTCGGGGTAGTTTACTTGGCTGTGGACAACGAAGGGCAGCAGGTCGCCATCAAGGAATACCTGCCTTCCTCTCTGGCGAGCCGCCCCCCCGGCGAGTTGCTGCCGCAGGTGCAGCCGGAAAAACTCTCCTTGTACCGCCTCGGCCTCAAGAGTTTCTTCGAGGAAGGGCGTTCGCTGGCCCAGATCTCCCACGCCTCTGTGGTGAGTGTGCTCAATTTCTTTCGCGAAAACGAGACCGTGTACATGGTCATGAACTACCTGGAGGGCGGCACCCTGCAGGACTTCATCATCACGGCGCGTGAACTGAAAAAGCAGAAGGTGTTTCGCGAATCCACCATCCGTTCGCTGTTCGACGAGATCCTGCGCGGGCTGCGCATTGTGCACCAGCACAAGATGCTGCACCTGGATATCAAGCCGGCCAACATTTTCATCACCGACGACAACAAGGCGGTGATGATCGATTTCGGCGCCGCGCGTGAGGTGTTGAGCAAGGAAGGCAATTTCATCCGCCCGATGTACACGCCGGGGTTCGCCGCGCCCGAGATGTACCGGCGCGATTCTTCCATGGGCCCCTGGACCGACATCTACGCGATCGGCGCGTGTATTTACGCGACCATGCAGGGTTACCCGCCCAACGACGCGCCGCAGAGGCTTGAGAAAGACCGCCTGTCGCTTGCACTGTCCCGCCTGCGCGGCGTGTATTCCGACAACCTGATTGAAGTGGTTGAATGGTGCATGTCGCTCGATCCCCTGTCACGGCCCCAGTCGGTTTTTGCCTTGCAAAAAGAGCTCAGCCGCGAGGGCGAACGGCGCTACACCAAGCTGACAGTCGGCGAAAAGATGCGCCTGCAGTTTGACAACATGGTGTCGGACACCAAGAAAAGCGCGCGCAAGGCCACCGGCTTCGCGACAAGGTTCAAATGAAATTTTCCGTCTTCCAGGTCAGCCGCAAGGGCGGCCGCGAAAAAAACGAAGACCGAATGGGTTATTGCTACACCCGTGAATCCGGCCTGTTCGTGCTGGCCGATGGCATGGGCGGCCATCCCGAAGGTGAGGTGGCCGCGCAACTGGCACTGCAGACCATTTCTGCGCTGTACCAGAAGGAAGCCCGGCCCCTGGTCCGGGACACCACCGAGTTCCTGTCAAGCGCGCTGATGGCGGCGCATCACCAGATCATTCGTTACGCCAGCGAAAAGGGCATGCTGGACACGCCGCGAACCACGGTGGTGGCCGCCATCCTGCAGGGCACGGGCGCGACCTGGGTGCACTGCGGTGATTCACGGCTGTACGTGGTGCGCGACGGCGAACTGTTGACCCGTACCCGTGACCACTCCTACCTGGAGCAGCAAAACGCCGGTGTCATCAAGCTTGAGCGCATCAACCGCAACATCCTGTTTACCTGCCTCGGCTCGCCCTCCAAACCGGTGTTTGACATTGCCGGCCCGGTTGTGCTGCAGCAGGGCGACAAGCTCATGCTGTGCTCCGATGGCTTGTGGGGCAGCCTGACCGACGCCGAAATCGTGCGCCACATGGCTGCCAGCGGTGTGTCCGATGCAGTGCCTGACATGGTGGAGCACGCGCTTCGCAATGGCGGTGAGCACGGCGACAACGTGACTGTCCTGGCAATGGAGTGGGAGACACCCGACGCTTTTGAATCCACCCGGGGCGTCTCCACCGACAGCATCATGGACGGCGTATTTGCTTCCACCATCCAGGCCGGGGTGCTGGATACCGGCGTGGAAGACCTCGACGATGCGGCCATCGAACGCTCGATTGCCGAAATCAACGAAGCGATACGCCGCTCGGCCGCCAGGAAAGTCTGAGCCTCCGGCGGTATCGCCGCCGCGGTTGTGCAGGCCCCGGTTCTCACAGTTTCATTTTTTGTTCAGCCCTCGGCATGCCTTGCCAGAAAGCCCTTGTCATGAGTTCATTTGCAAGAAGCAGCGCCCGCGCCGCGGACCAGCTCCGCCCGGTTCGCATCACCCGCGCCTATACCGCCTACGCCGAAGGCTCGGTGCTGATCGAGTTCGGCAACACCAAGGTGTTGTGTACCGCTTCGGTGGAAGAAAAAGTCCCCGGCCACAAGAAGGGCAGCGGTGAAGGCTGGGTCACGGCTGAATACGGCATGTTGCCGCGCGCCACCCACACCCGCAGCGACCGCGAAGCCGCGCGCGGCAAGCAAAGCGGCCGCACGCAGGAAATCCAGCGCCTGATCGGCCGGTCCATGCGCGCGGTGTTCGACCTGAAAAAACTCGGCGAACGCACCATCCACCTCGATTGCGACGTCATCCAGGCCGACGGCGGCACCCGTACCGCCAGCATCACCGGCGCGTTTGTGGCCGCGCAGGACGCCGTGAACAAGCTGCTGGCCGAGGGCAAACTCAAGGAGACGCCCATTCATGGTCACGTCGCTGCCATTTCGGTCGGCATCGTTCAGGGCACGCCACTGCTGGATCTCGAATACATCGAGGACGCGGGCTGCGACACCGACATGAACGTCGTGATGACCGGCGCCGGCCACTACGTCGAAGTCCAGGGCACGGCCGAAGGCGCCGCATTTTCCCGCAAGGAAATGGACCTGCTGCTGCAGCTGGCCGAAAAAGGCATTGCCGAGCTGGTGCAGTTGCAGCAGCAATCGCTCCTGAATTGATAGCTGCTTGCGCTTGTGCCATAAGGGCTAGAGGCATTTTTTGCTTATGAAAATTATATTGGCATCAAATAACGCCGGAAAACTGGCTGAATTGCAGGCCATGCTGGCCCCGCTGGGTGTCACGCTGGTCAAACAGGCCGAGCTCGGCATCGGCGAGGCCGAGGAGCCTTTTCGCACCTTTGTCGAAAACGCCCTTGCCAAGGCGCGCCATGCGGCGCTGGCCAGCGGCCTGCCGGCGCTGGCCGACGACGCCGGCCTGTGTGTCGATGCCTTCGGCGGCCTGCCGGGCGTGGACACGGCCTACTACGCCACGCAGTTCGGCTACGCCAAAGGTGATGACAACAATGTGCATGCCCTGCTGGAGCAGATGGCCGGCATCACCGGGCGCCGCGCGGCGCTGGTCAGTACGCTGGTGGGGGTGCGATCTGCCGATGACCCCGAGCCATTGATAGCGGTGGGCCGGGTGACGGGTGAGATCGCCACCGAGCCGCGCGGCAGCAATGGTTTCGGCTTCGACCCGGTGATGTTGATCCCGTCTTTTGGCAAGACGTTTGCCGAGCTGCCTGTCGAGGTGAAAAACGCGAACAGCCACCGCGGCATGGCGGCGCAGCAGATGATGGGCTTGATGCGAGAACGCTGGCTGTAACCGCATCCACTGGCCATGAATTTTCCGATCTCCGTCGTCGGCGCCTCGCCTGCTGCAGAAAGTGGTGGCGCGCTGAAAGACATCCAGCACTACATGCGGGAAGGCACCCTTCGCCTGAGCGCGCTGCCGCCACTGTCGCTGTATGTGCACCTGCCCTGGTGCCTGAAGAAGTGCCCCTATTGCGACTTCAACTCCCACGAAAATCGTAGTGACCTTCCCGAGCAGCGCTACCTCGACGCGCTGATGGCTGACCTGGAAGCCTCGCTACCGCTGGTCTGGGGCCGCACGGTGCACAGCATTTTTATCGGCGGTGGCACGCCCAGCCTGTTTTCACCGCAAGCCATTGACCGGTTGATCGGCGACATCCGCGCGCGCCTGCGGCTGGAGCCCGACTGCGAAATCACGATGGAAGCCAACCCGGGTACTTTCGAGAAGGACCGCTTCCGGGCCTTCCGCAGCGCCGGCGTGACGCGGCTGTCCATCGGCGTACAGAGTTTTGACGACCAGCACCTGAAAGCACTGGGCCGCGTGCACGACCGCGCGCAGGCCATCGCCGCGGTCGAGGAAGCGGCGCAGGCTTTTGACACCTTCAACCTCGACATCATGTATGCCTTGCCTGGCCAGACGCTGGAAGGGCTGGAGCGCGACATGCGCCAGGCGCTGGCCTTTGCGCCGCCGCACATTTCGATTTACCACCTGACGGTCGAGCCCAACACCTTTTTTGCCAAACATCCGCCGGTGCTGCCGGAGGACGACGACGCTTACGCCATGCTGGACCGCATCACAGAGATGACGGCCGCCGCAGGCATGGACCGCTACGAGATCTCGGCCTATGCCAAACCCGGCCACCGCTGCGTGCACAACGTGAACTACTGGCAGTTCGGCGATTACCTCGGCATAGGCGCCGGCGCCCACAGCAAGCTCAGTTTTGCGCACCGCGTGGTGCGCCAGGTGCGTTTTCGCGACCCCAAGCTTTATATGGACAAGGCGCTGGCCGGCACGCCGGTGGCGCAGGACACGGAAGTGGCGCGCGTCGACTTGCCCTTTGAGTTCATGCTCAATGCACTGCGCCTGCGCGAAGGCTTCAAGCTGCAGGACTTCATCGAAAAAACCGGCCTGTCGCTGACCGCCATTCAGGCGGGACTGGATGAGGCCGAGCGCAAGGGCCTGGTCACGCGCGATTTTGTGAGCGTCAAGCCGACTGAGCGCGGTTTCGATTTTCTGAACGACCTGCAGGGCCTGTTTTTGACGGAATGACCGGGTGGGAGGCGCCGCAGGCCTTTAAGGTTTGCGTTTGGCCTCATAGGCGGTACCGGCCTTTTCAGGTCGGTGCGCTCTTGGCAGGGCCTGAGACACAGCCTGCCCAGTGCAGCCAGGTGCTGTTTTGCTTCTTGGCCGATGGGCGCCATGCCCCATGGTCCCGTGGTATGGCGATCACGTGTTCATGGGGTGAAGCACCCGCGAAGCTTGCAGGACCTTGCACTGTTCCAGTAAATGGCATTCCAGATCAGAGGATTCATGTCCCTGTCGCGGTTGTAAAACAGCGCCGCTCCGCCCGGCAATTGCCATCCAAGAAGCCTGACGCCGCTTCTTGGCAGCAATTGCCTCGCCGCAGGAGGCCCCAACGCCGATTCGATAGCCGTTCGGCCTTCACCATGCGCCCACCAGGGAATGTTGATGGACACATGGGACAGCTGGCCCGCAGAAAAGAAGAAAGTGAGGAACAGCACCGGAACGCCATTGTGTGATTTCGCGTCCAGGCCACACACACGTTCGCCGAGTGGGTTACCGGTCTCATGAAAGCATCTGACCTTAAACCCGCGGAATCTGTCATGAAGCGTCTTCTCGGTCCAGGTTTCCGAAAGATCGGTGTACTTGAATGTCACCGGCTGGCGCTCCGAGGAAAAGTAGAGCCGGTACTCTTCGATATGTTCGCGATAGACAAACACATACCCTGCAACCAGCGCGACAAGCAGCAGCAAAAAGGCAATGCGTCGAGCGTTGGGTGGGGCTTGAGATTGTTCGCCGGGGGACGTCATGGTCGTTCAGATTGATTGCAGCGCATGCCAGATGCTAAGCGACTGAAGGTCCCGCCTCCATTTTTACCCAGCCCGGACCCAGGCGAGCGCGTGCATCCCGTTAGCTCCAGTCGAGGCGGGTGTTAGGGTTAAACTAAGCCCTCTGGAAGCGTGGCAGAGTGGTCGATTGCACCGGTCTTGAAAACCGGCGATGGGAAACTATCCGTGAGTTCGAATCTCACCGCTTCCGCCAGACGGCCCGCCCGGGTCTGACGCCACACACCGAATCCCATGTTTTCTTCTCTTCTTGACAGGCTTGTTCTTGCCGGCTTGTTGCTGGGCATGGCCACCGGCACGGTCTGGGCGCAGGGCGGTTTGCCCTCTGGTGTGCAGTGGGGCATGAGCCCGGCGGAGGTGCGCGAAGCGGTGCCCGGGGTCCAGCCCGTGCGCCGGCCGCAGACGGTGGCCGGTGCGGTGGGGAGCTGGCGCGTGCCCGGCGTGGCACAGGATGACCTCCTGTTTGATGAAACCTTCTTTTTTGCGGATCAGGCCCTGCAGCGTGTCGAACTGCTTCATCAGGGCGATCCTGATGAATCGGGGGATGCCTTTGAAAGGCTGCTGTCCGCGTTGCGCGCCAGGTACGGGCCGGAACTGCAGTTGTACGGCGGCATGAGCAGCCTTGATGCGGGAAGCGCGTCCTGGGTGGTTGACGACACGGACATTCTGGCGATGCAGACCGGCCCGACAGGCCAAGTCCGGGTGCGGCTGATTTACAAAGCCCGTGTTCTCAAGGACGCCAGCGAGCTTTAGTCGCGGGGTTCACGGGGGCTTTTGCTCAAGCGGCCGCCAGCATGCCCCGGTTCTCAATAAACGCCACCACCTCTGCCAACCCGGTCTTGGTCTTCAGGTTGGTCATGACAAAAGGCTTGAGGCCCTTCGGCGTGGTGCGCATGCGGATCGTGTCCGCCTCCATCACGGCCAGGTCTGCGCCCACATGGGGCGCGAGGTCGGTCTTGTTGATGACGAACAAATCACTTTTGGTGATGCCTGGGCCGCCCTTGCGCGGGATTTTTTCGCCGGCGGCGACGTCGATCACGTAAATCGTCAGGTCGCTGAGTTCGGGGCTGAAGGTGGCGGCCAGGTTGTCGCCGCCGGACTCGACAAACACCACGTCGGCGTCAGGAAAGTCTTCCAGCATGCGGTCGATGGCTTCGAGGTTGATCGACGCGTCCTCGCGGATCGCGGTGTGCGGGCAGCCGCCGGTTTCCACACCCATGATGCGTTCGGCGTCCAGCGCGCCGCTGACGGTCAGGAGGCGCTGGTCTTCCTTGGTGTAAATGTCGTTGGTGATGGCTACCAGGTCGTACTTGTCCTTCATGGCCTTGCACAACATTTCCAGCAGGGTGGTCTTGCCGGAGCCAACGGGGCCACCGATGCCGACGCGCAAAGGGGGAAGTTTTTTGCTGCGGTTGGCGATGTGGTGCATGTTCATGGGAAGGGCCTTGAAGTTGGATGACTTCGCGCTCAGGAGCGGAAGAGTCGTGAATATTGGGTTTCGTGTTGCGATGAAAGAATCGCCAGCATCGGTGAGAAGGCCTGGCGATCATTGTCGGAAAGCCCCATCGCCGTATGGATGGCCGCCGGGATTCCCGCAGCCAGCCGCGCCAGGATGCGCTGGCCGGCGCTCTGGCCCAACGGCACGGACTTGAGGGCGGCCTGCATCATGTTTTCGGCCCAGCCGAAGGTGTAGGCGCTCAGGCAGTCGGACACGTCGGCGGCAAGGGGCGAAGCCGCGAGCGCAAAGGTGACGGGGTAGGTGGGTGGCAGTTGCGCGCAGGCGTCGATCTGCACATCGCTGACGCTGTGGTGGTTGCGCAACCACTCCAGCAGCGAACGGCCCATCTGTTCGGCCTGAAGGCGCAGCTCGCTTGTTTCGCGGGTCTGCAGCACCCAGTCATTGAGGGCTTTTACCCGCTCAAGGTCTTTGTTGCGCCAGGCCGGGATGGCCTGGGCGATCACCGCCAGGTCGCCGCGCGCCAGGCTCAGGTGCAGCTGGTCGCTGAGCCAGTC
The DNA here is from genome assembly GCA_946479075.1 of uncultured Polaromonas sp. The sequence continues at coordinate 5,226 of CAMLDT010000003.1, read as the reverse complement.
GGCTGCTATGCTTTCTGTAGCTACTCCCGCCCGGTCCACGCCGGCTTCCAGCCCTTCCGAGTAGGAAAAACCGCCGACAGGCAGGGCCGGGGAGGCCAGCCAGATCAGTTGCAGCAGGCTGGCGGCCGGCAGGGGCTGGGCCGTGGCGCTCAATGGCTGTGTGGCTTGTGTGGGTGGATCGGGTTTGCGACCGGCTGCGCATGTTCATGGCTGTGACCGTGGTCGTGGTCGTGGCTGCAGCCAGGTCCGTGCACGTGGGGCGCAGGCGCTGCAGCGGGTGCATGCGCGTGGCCGTGCCCCCCCGCGCTGTAGGCGCCGCCCTCGGGCTCGAAAGATTCGCTGACCTCGTTAACGATCAAATGCATGGCGCGCAGCATCTCGGCCAGCACATGGTCGGGTTCGATCTTCAGGTGGTCCGGCTTGAGCTCGATGGGCACATGGCGGTTGCCCAGGTGGTAGGCCGCGCGTGTCAGGTCGAAGGGGCTGCCGTGCGAGGTGCAGGCGGTGATACGCAGCACGCTTTGGGGTGCCGCGACCACGCGGACCATGGAGCCGTCTTCAGCCACCAGCACATCACCGCCGCGCACCAGCGTGCCGCGCGGCAAAAAAATGCCGAGCTGGCGGCCCTGCGAGTCGGTGGCCTCGAAGCGGCTTTTCTGCCGGATATCCCAGTCGAGTTCGACAGTCGCCGCGCGTTTGAGCAATACCGGCGCCAGGCCGGCGCCCTGCGGCATGATTTTGGAAACCTGGAGCATGTGGAATGGGGTTTCAAAAAAGAAAGTAACGCTGCGTCATCGGCAGGCTGGTCGCCGCTTCACAGGTCAGCAACTGGCCATCAGCGCGCACGGAGTAGGTCTGTGCATCAACCTCCATCCTTGGCGCATAGTCGTTGTGGATCATGTGGCGCTTCTGCACGCCGCGGATGTTTTTCACGGCGGCGAGGTTCTTGGCCAGGCCAAACTTCTCCTTGATACCACCGGCGAAGCCCGCCTGCGAGACGAAGGTCAGCGAGCCTTTGGCGATGGCGCCACCGAAGCCGCCGAACATCGGACGGTAGTGCACCGGCTGCGGTGTCGGGATGGACGCATTCGGGTCACCCATGGCCGCCATCGCAATGAACCCGCCCTTGAGGATCAGTGCCGGCTTGATGCCGAAGAAGGCCGGCTTCCAGACCACCAGGTCGGCCCACTTGCCGAGCTCGATGGAGCCGACCTCGTGCGCGATGCCGTGGGCAATCGCCGGGTTGATGGTGTATTTGCTGATGTAACGCTTGACGCGGAAGTTGTCGTGCCTGGAATCCGATTGTCCTGAGCCTGTCGAAGGGCTGGCAAGATGGCCGCGCTGCAGCTTCATCTTGTGCGCGGTCTGCCATGTGCGAATGATGACCTCGCCGACGCGGCCCATGGCCTGGCTGTCGCTGCTCATCATGCTGATCGCGCCCAGGTCGTGCAACACGTCTTCGGCGGCAATGGTTTCCTTGCGGATGCGGCTTTCGGCAAAGGCCAGGTCCTCGGCAATCGCCGGGTCCAGGTGGTGGCAGACCATCAACATGTCGACATGTTCGTCCAGCGTGTTGACGGTGTAAGGCATGGTCGGGTTGGTCGAGGACGGCAGGAAGTTCTGCTCGCCCACGACCTTGAGGATGTCGGGGGCATGGCCGCCGCCTGCGCCTTCGGTGTGGAAGGCGCACAGGGTTCGGCCCTTGGTCGCGGCAATCGTGTTCTCGACAAAACCGCTTTCATTGAGCGTGTCGCTGTGGATGGCGACCTGCGTGTCGGTCTCATCCGCCACGTCGAGGCAGTTGCTGATCGCGGCCGGCGTCGTTCCCCAATCCTCGTGCAGTTTCAGGCCGATCACGCCGGCATCGATTTGTTCATGCAGCGCGGCCGGCAGGCTGGCGTTGCCCTTGCCCAGAAAGCCCAGGTTCATCGGGAAGGCGTCGGCGGCCTGCAGCATGCGCTCAATGTTCCAGGGGCCGGGCGTGCAGGTGGTGGCAAAGGTGCCGGTGGCCGGACCGGTGCCGCCACCCAGCATGGTGGTGATACCCGAGGTCAGCGCTTCCTCGATTTGCTGCGGGCAGATGAAGTGGATGTGGGAATCGATGCCGCCGGCCGTGACGATCATGCCTTCGCAGCTGATGATCTCGGTGCCGGGGCCGATGATCATTTCGACGCCGGGTTGGGTGTCAGGGTTGCCGGCCTTGCCGATGGCCGCGATGCGCCCGCCCTTGAGCCCGATGTCGGCCTTGACGATGCCCCAGTGGTCGATGATGAGCGCGTTGGTCATCACGCAGTCCATCGCACCTTCGGCTCGCGTTTTCTGTGACTGCGCCATGCCGTCACGAATCGTCTTGCCGCCGCCGAATTTGACTTCTTCGCCATAACTGCCGGCGCGCAAGGTGTAATCGGCCTCGACCTCGACCACCAGCTCGGTGTCGGACAGGCGCAGGCGGTCGCCCACGGTGGGGCCGAACATTTCTGCGTACGCACGTCTGCCTATCGTGGCCATTACAGCTTTCCTTGAGTGAGGCCGCGAAAGCCGTAAATTTTTCGTTCACCGGCAAAGTCCACCAGCTCCACCGTGCGCTGCTGGCCCGGCTCAAAACGAACGGCTGTGCCGGAGGCGATGTTGAGCCGCATGCCCTGCGCGGCGGCGCGGTCGAAGCTGAGTGCGCCGTTGGTTTCGGCGAAGTGGTAGTGCGAGCCGACCTGAATCGGACGGTCGGCGCTGTTCTGCACCACCACGGTCAGGGTGCGCCGGCCGGTATTGAGTTCGTGGTCGGGGCCGTCGGTGATCAGTTCGCCGGGAATCATGAGCGGCCTCAGGCGAGACGGCCAAGCAGGGCCATTCCGAAAACCGCGACGCCTGCACCGGCCAGACGCGGCACCCAGGCGTTGGTATGGCGCAGGGCCCAGCCAGCAGCCACGCCGGCAGCATGCAGCAAGAGCGTAGCGGCCAGCATGCCGCCCACCACCGGCATCGCATTGACATCACCGGCCAGCTCATAACCATGGGCCAGACCGTGGAAGACGGCGAACACACCGACCAGGGCGGCGGCGGCGATGCCGGGCACGCGCCAGCGCGTCAGCACCAGCAGGCCAAGCACCAGCAGCGAGGCGGCAATCATGGGTTCGACCGCCGGCAAAGCCACACCTTGCAGGCCGAGCAGGGCGCCGGCCAGCAGCATGGCGGCAAAACCCAGCGGCGCCCACAGCAGGTCGGGCCAGGCGCGGCGAGCGGCCAGCGCGCTCCACAGCCCGACCGCGACCATGGCCGCCAGGTGGTCCAGACCGGTCAGCGGGTGCAGAAAACCACCCATGAAGGCGCTGGCATGGCTGTGTACATCGCCGGCTTCATGGCCTATATGGGCGCTAGCCCCCGCCGACAGGGCGCAAGCAGCTATCAAAAGAAGAGCGGATTTGAGTTGAGTTTGCATGGTGGCGGTATCCGTGTGTTTAAACAATCGGCTGGTGAACGGTGACGAGTTTGGTGCCGTCGGGGAAGGTGGCTTCCACCTGGATGTCGGGGATCAGTTCGGGAATGCCGTCCATCACGTCGGCACGGGTCAGGATGGTCCGGCCGTCGCTCATGAGCTGGGCCACGGTCTTGCCGTCGCGCGCGCCTTCCATCACGGCGGCGCTGATCAGGGCGACGGCTTCCGGGTAGTTGAGTTTCAGGCCGCGGGCCTGGCGGCGTTCGGCCAGCAGTGCGGCCGTGAAGATCAGCAGCTTGTCTTTTTCTCTCGGGGTCAATTCCATGGTTTCTCCGGGGCGGCTGCGGCAGGGTTCGGTGTGCCGGGGTGCAAGAATGGTGCCACAGGAATCGCTTGCCTGACGCGAGTCGGCCGCTGGTTTCCCTCTGTGGCATGGAATCTGCACTTCTGCAGCTTCGCCTGATCATGTATTGAACCCCACCCATGGACACCCCGGCCGCACCGCTGCCCCTGCAGACGCAGGCCGTGCCGCCGTGGGCGCCTGCGCCGCTGCCCGCCGCTGAGGCCGAAGCGCCGGTGCAGCGCATCATCAAGGTCAGGCGCGACTACAACAGCTGGGTCGCCAGCGAAACCATGGAAGACTATGCGCTGCGTTTCACGCCGCAGCGTTTTCGCAAGTGGTCCGAGTGGCGGGTCGCGAACACCGCTTTCGGCGCGGCCTCATTTTTGATCCTGGAAGCGGTGGGCGCCACCTTGCTGGTGCAGTACGGCTTCACCAATGCCTTCTGGGCCATCGTCGCCACCGGGCTGATCATTTTCATGGCAGGCCTGCCGATCAGCATTTATGCCGCGCGTTACGGCGTGGACATGGACCTGCTGACGCGTGGCGCGGGCTTTGGCTACATTGGCTCGACCCTGACCTCGCTGATCTACGCCTCCTTCACCTTCATCTTTTTTGCGCTGGAGGCCGCCGTCATGGCGTATGCGCTGGAGCTCGCGCTGGGCATCCCGCCAAGCTGGGGCTACCTGATCTGCGCGCTGGTGGTGGTTCCGCTGGTGACCTACGGCGTGTCGGTGATCAGCCGCCTGCAGATGTGGACGCAGCCGCTGTGGCTGATCATGCTGGTGGTGCCATTTGTGTACGTTTTGGTGCGTGACCCCGGGGCTTTTACCGGAATAACGCACTACAAAGGTGAAAAAGGCCTAGGCTCTGGCTTTGATCTGCACTTATTTGGTGCTGCTTTGACCGTCGGCATTGCGCTCATCACCCAGATGGGGGAGCAGGCGGACTACCTGCGCTTCACGCCGGCGCGTACGGCTGCCACCGCCCGGCGCTGGTGGGCCAGCGTCCTGGTCGGCGGGCCGGGCTGGGTGTTGCTGGGTGTGGTCAAGATGCTGGGCGGCGCCTTCCTGGCCTACCTCGCGATCCAGCACATGGTGCCGCTGGACCGCGCCGTGGACCCGAACCAGATGTACCTGGCGGCCTACGAATACGTGTTCCCGCATTACGGCTGGGCGGTGGCGGCCACGGCACTGTTCGTGGTGGTGTCGCAGTTGAAGATCAACGTCACCAACGCCTACGCCGGCTCGCTGGCCTGGTCCAACTTCTTTTCCCGCCTCACCCACAGCCACCCCGGCCGCGTGGTCTGGCTGGTCTTCAACGTGGTGATCGCGCTGCTGTTGATGGAACTCGGCATCTATCGCCTGCTGGAAGAAACGCTCGGCATTTTTTCCATCGTCGCCATGGCCTGGCTCTGCACCATCTCGGCCGATCTGTTCATCAACAAGCCGCT
>CAMLDT010000002.1 GCA_946479075.1 uncultured Polaromonas sp. | reverse complement strand
GCTTTCCAGAATGCGCTGGCTTATGCCAAGGACCGCATCCAGATGCGCAGCCTGTCGGGCGTCAAGGCCAAGGACAAGCCGGCCGACCCGATCATCGTGCACCCCGATGTGCGCAAGATGCTGCTGACCGCCAAGGCCTACGCCGAAGGCGGCCGCGCACTGGCGATTTATTGCACCCTGCTGCTTGACAAGGAAATCCACCATCCTGATGAGAAGGTGCGCAAGGACTCGGCCGAAATCGTCGCCTTGCTGACGCCCATCGTGAAAGCCTTTCTGACCGACAACGGCCACATCGCCACCAACGCCTGCATGCAGGTTTTCGGCGGCCATGGCTTTATCAAGGAATGGGGTATGGAGCAGTTTGTGCGCGACAACCGCATCAACATGATTTACGAAGGCACGAACACCGTGCAGTCGCTGGACCTGCTGGGCCGCAAGGTGCTGGGCAACAACGGCGCCACGCTGAAAAAATTCGGCAAGATCATTGGCGCGCTGATTGCCGAGGAAGGTGTCAACGAGAAGATGGCGGAGTTCATCAACCCGCTGGCCTACCTGGCCGACCAGATGACCAAATTCACGACCGAACTCGGCTTCAAGGGTTTCCAGAACCCGGACGAAGTGGGCGCCGCCGCGGTGGATTACCTGCGGGTCGCCGGGCACCTGGTGTTTGGCTATTTCTGGGCGCGCATGGCGCAGGTCGCGCTGCGTGAAGTGGCTGCCGGCAACACCGACCCCTTCTACCAGGCCAAGTTGCAGACGGCGCGGTTTTACTTCGCCAAACTTTTCCCTGAAACCGCGACCTTGATGCGGACCGCGCGCAGTGGCAGCGCGGCGCTGATGGACACCGACGCCGCACTCGCGTGATGCCCGGTTTTTTCAAGCCTTTTAGCCCCGGAGCCCTTATGTACCGTGCGCTGACAGCTATTATTTTGGGAGCATGTTCGGTGTCTGCTCTGGCCCAGATGACGCCAGTGGGCACGTGGCGCACGATCGACGACGCCACGGGTGAAGCCAAATCCGAGGTCGTCATCACGGAGAACAGCGGCGTTCTGAGCGGCCGGATCGCCAAGCTGTTGCGCAAGGGGGCGGATCAGGGCGCTGTTTGCGACAAATGCAGCGACGACCGCAAGGACAAGCCGCTGATTGGCCTGGAACTGATACGCGGCGCAAAAAAGGCCGAAGGCAAGACCGTCTGGGAAGGCGGCAAGATCGTCGATCCCGAAGCTGGCACGGTTTATTCGCTCAAGCTCACGCCCGTGGACGGCGGCAAAAAACTCGAGGTGCACGCCTTCGTGGGACTGTCCTTCATCGGACGCACCCAGACCTGGGTCCGTATCCAGTAATTTTTACCTGCTCCGTTCGCCCTGAGCCTGTCGAAGGGCTGGGGGCTTTGACAGGCTCAGCCCGAACGGCATAGAAAGAAAGAGAAACCATGTCCCGCTTCCAAGTCAAAAAAGTCGCCGTGCTGGGCGCCGGTGTGATGGGCGCGCAGATTGCCGCGCACCTGGTCAACCTCAAGGTGCCGGTGGTGCTGTTCGACCTGCCTGCCAAGGAAGGTCCGAAAAACGGCATCGTCGCCAAGGCGGTCGAGGGGCTGAAAAAACTCAAGCCCGCGCCGCTGGGTGTGCCCGAAGATGCGGCGCTGATCCAGCAGGCGAACTACGAGGAGCAGATGGAGGTTCTCAAGGAGTGCGACCTGGTCATCGAGGCGATTGCAGAACGCATGGACTGGAAGACCGACCTGTACCACAAGATCGCGCCCTTCATCGCTGAAGGCGCCATCGTGGCCAGCAACACCTCGGGCCTGTCGATCACGACGCTGAGCGAGGCCTTGCCCGAATCCATCAAGCCGCGCTTTTGCGGCATCCACTTCTTCAACCCGCCGCGCTACATGACGCTGGTCGAGCTGATCAACACGCCGACCACCGAGCCCAAGGTGCTGGACGATCTGGAAGCCTTCGTGACCAGCGGCCTGGGCAAGGGCGTGATCCGCGCGCATGACACGCCCAACTTTGTGGCCAACCGCGTCGGTATCGCCAGCATGCTGGCCACCATCAAGGAAGCGGAAAACTTCGGCCTGAGCTACGACGTGGTGGACGACCTGACCGGCAAGAAACTGGGCCGTGCCAGCTCCGGCACCTTCCGCACTGCGGATGTGGTGGGCCTGGACACCATGGCGCACGTGATCAAGACGCTGCAGGACAATCTCGGCCCGGGCAAGACAGCGGACCCGTTTTCGGACATGTATGGCACACCGCCGGTGCTGGCCAAGCTGCTGGAAAGCAAAAGCCTGGGCCAGAAAACCGGTGCCGGTTTCTACAAGAAGGTCGGCCGCGACATCCTGCGTCTCGACCCGGAGAGCATGGAGTACGTGCCCGGCGGCGCCAAGGCCAACGAGGTGGTCGGCCGCATGCTCAAAAAGCCCGCCGGTGAGCGCCTGAAATTGTTGCGCAACGCCGAAGGCGCCGAGCCGCGTTTTCTCTGGGCCATCTTGCGCGACCAGTTCCATTACGCGGCCGTGCATCTGGCCACGATTGCCGAGACCGCGCGCGACATCGACTTTGCCATGCGCTGGGGTTTTGGTTCCAAACAGGGCCCGTTCGAACTCTGGCAGGAGGCCGGTTGGCTGCAGGTGGCGAACTGGATCAAGGAAGACATAGCCGCCGGCAAGGCCATCAGTACGGCACCGCTGCCCGACTGGGTCTTCAAGGGCCCGGTTGCCGACGCCGGCGGTGTGCACACGCCCGAAGGCTCATGGAGCGCCTCGGCGAACAAGTTCATTCCGTGCCGCGAATTGCCGGTGTATGCGCGCCAGTTTTTTCCGGAAAACGTGCTCGGTGCCCAAGCGCCTTCCTTCACCACGGCCGGCACCACCTTGCACGAAGATGATTCGATCCGCCTCTGGACGCTGGACGGTCATCACGGAGAAGTGGGCGATGTCGTGATTGCCAGCATCAAGACCAAGATGCACGCCATCAGCCCGGATGTGGTCGAAGGCCTGGCGATGGCGGTGGACCTCGCGGAAAAAAGCTACAAGGGCCTGGTGATCTGGTCCAGCGACGAGATGTTTTCTGCCGGCGCCGACCTGCAGGCCATGTTGCCGGCCTTCATGATGGCCGGTGTGTCGGCCGTGGAAGGCGCCGAGGCCGAGATGCAAAGTGTGATGCTCAAGCTGCGTTATGCGTCGGTTCCGGTGGTGTCTGCGGTGCGCGGCCTGGCTTTGGGCGGCGGCTGTGAGCTGGCTGTCTATTCAGCCAAACGGGTGGCGGCCATGGAAAGTTACATTGGCCTGGTCGAGGTCGGCGTGGGTCTGGTGCCGGGGGCCGGCGGCCTGACCTACATTGCCCGCCGCGCCGCCGAAAACGCCGCCACGTCCACCAACAAGGATGTGTTGCCTTTCCTGACGGAAGGTTTCACCGCCGCGGCCATGGCCAAGGTGGGCACCAGCGCGATCGAAAGCCGCAAGATCGGTTATCTGCTCGACAGCGACGTCATTGTGCCGAACAAGGACGAGTTGCTGTATGTGGCCTTGAACGAGGCGCGTGCGCTGTTCAACTCCGGCTATCGCGCGCCGCACAAGCGACCCTTCCCGGTGGCGGGCCGCAGCGGCCTGGCGACCATCAAGGGCCAGCTCGTCAACATGCGTGACGGCGGCTTCATCAGCGCGCACGACTTCCACATCGCCAGCCTGATCGCCAACGTGGTTTGCGGCGGCGACGTCGATGCCGGTTCGCTGGTGACCGAAGAATATGTGATGACGCTGGAGCGCAAGGCCTTCTGCTCGCTGCTGGAGCATCCCAAAACTCAAGAGAGGATCATGGGAATGATGAGCACAGGCAAACCTGTCCGCAACTGATCAAGCTACTGCGGAACTTATGAACACCCCCATCGGACGCTCACTGCGTGTAGCGCCTTTCCCCCTTGCAGGGGGCAACGCCTGTCGCCCGGCAAAGCCGGTTCTACGGCGTTTGCTGGCCAGGAATACTCATGAGTGAGCACGCACCCAACCGCCTCGAACGCCAGCTGGACCGGCTGTCCGACGTGCCGGCGTTCGCGCGCACCTGGTTTCGCGGCGTGGTGATGCACCGCGCCGTGCCTTTCACCGGCACGGCGGGGCTGGATTTTCTGGAGATGACGACTTCCCGCGTCGAGATCGGCCTGAAAAACGAGAAGAAGGTGCAAAACCACATCGGCGGCGTCCATGCCTCGGCGATGAATTTGCTGGCAGAGACCGCGACCGGCATGGTGATGGGCATGAACGTGCGCGACGACTGCATCCCGCTGGCCAAGGAATTGAAGATGGCGTTCAAAAAGCGCGCCACCGGTGCGTTGCGGGCTGTCGCTACCCTGAGCGATGCGCAGCGCGCCGCCATGCAGGCCAGTGACAAGGGCGAGGTGTCGGTGCCCGTCACTGTGACCGATGAGGCCGGGGTGAACCCGGTCGAGTGTGAATTTGTCTGGGCCTGGATTCCGTCCGGCCCGCGAAAAAATTAAAGAATCAAAGGAAAGACATCATGGCCAAACAAGTCCAGGAAGCCTACATCGTTGCCGCCACGCGCACGCCGATTGGCCGTTCGCACCGCGGTTTTTTCCGCAATACCCGTCCCGACGATCTGCTGGTACGCGCGCTGCAGGCTGCCCTGGCGCAGGCCCCGACGTTGGACCCGAAAGCGATTGAAGACATCATCTGCGGCTGCGCCATTCCCGAAGGCCCGCAAGGCCTGAACATCGCGCGCATAGGCGCGGTGCTGGCCGGCTTGCCGGTTAGCGTCGGCGGCATCACGGTCAACCGTTTTTGTGCGTCGGGCCTCTCCGCCATCCAGATGGCGGCCGACCGCATCCGCGTGGGTGAAGCCGATGTGATGATTGCCGCCGGCACCGAAAGCATGAGCATGGTGCCCATGTCCGGCAATTCGCCCTCGTTGTCGCCGGCCATGTTTGCCAATGACGAAAACATCGGTATTGCCTATGGCATGGGCCTGACGGCCGAGAAGGTGGCACAGCAGTGGAAGGTCTCTCGCGAAGCGCAAGACCAGTTTGCGCTGGAGTCGCACCAGAAAGCCATCAAGGCACAAAAAGACGGCGAGTTCACGGCCGAGATCACGCCGGTGGAAGTGACCGACCGCTCCCCCGACCTGGACAGCGGTGAAGTGATTGCCAAAACCCGCACGGTGAGCCTGGACGAAGGCCCGCGCCCCGACACCTCGCTCGAAGGCCTGGCCAAACTCAAGACGGTGTTTGCCGCGCGCGGTTCGGTCACCGCGGGCAACAGCTCGCAAACCTCGGACGGCGCCGGCGCGCTGATCCTGGCCAGTGAAAAGGCGGTGAAGGAACATGGCCTGAAACCGCTGGCGCGTTTTGTCAGCTACGCGGCCAAGGGCGTGCCGCCCCACATCATGGGCATAGGCCCGATCGAGGCCATCCCCGCTGCGCTGCGTTATGCGGGCCTCAAGCAGGACGACATCGACTGGTATGAGCTGAACGAGGCGTTTGCGGCGCAGTCGCTGGCGGTGATCAACACGCTGGGTCTCAATGCCGCCAAAGTGAATCCAATGGGCGGCGCGATTGCGCTGGGCCACCCGCTGGGCGCGACCGGGGCCATCCGCGCCGCGACGGTGATTCATGCGCTGCACCGGCACCAGCTGAAGTACGGGATGGTGACGATGTGTGTGGGCATGGGGCAAGGCGCTGCCGGGATATTTCAAAGGGTCTGACGACCCTCCCCCCTGAGCCGCCTTCGGCGTCTTCCCCCCGCACGCGGGGGGACGCCGTTGGTGGCCCGGCAAAGCCGGCTCCACGACGGCCTTGAATTTGCAGCCGAGAATTGGGAGAGTGCAATGAAGAGCGTGACGATTGCCAGCAGCGGAGGCGCGATGATCGCACTTCGCGTTTACGAGTCAGCCAGTCCTGCCCGCGCCAGCGTGGTGATCGGCGGGGCCATGGGCGTGCGGCAGGACTACTACGCGGCGTTTGCCGAATGGTTGTCGGGCCAGGGTTTTCGCGTCACCACCTTTGACTACCGCGGTTCGGGCGACTCCTTGCCGGGCACGCCGGATGGCAGCCTGCGTGGTTTCAAGGCCGATCTTTTCGACTGGGCCAGCGACTATGAGCTTGTGGTTGACTCTGCGAAGGCAGCTTTGCCGGATGCGCCGCTGTACCTGCTGGGCCACAGCCTGGGCGCGCAGCTTCCGGGCCTGCTGAAAAACCAGCACCAAATTGATGGGCTGGTCAGCATTGCAGCCGGCAGCGGTTACTGGCGTGACAATGCGCCGCAGCTGCGGCGGCTGATTCTTTACTTCTGGTACGTGCTGGTGCCGCTGGCAACGCGGCTGTGCGGCTATTTCCCCGGGCGCAAACTCAAAAAAGTCGGCGACCTGCCCGCGGGTGTGATGCTGCAGTGGCGCAAGTGGTGCCTGGACCCGCAATACAGCGTCGGCGCCGAGGGCGAAGGCGCCCGTGAGAGCTACGCGCAGGTGCGCTTTCCGGTGCTGGCCCTGTCCATCAGCGACGACGAACTGATGACCTGGCGCGGCACGCAGAACCTGATCAACCTGTACACCGGGGCAGCGCGCAGCTTCGAGCGCATCACGCCGGCCGACCTGGGTGTCCGGCGCATTGGCCACTTCGGCTTTTTTCGCCAGCAATTCAGCCACAGCCTGTGGCCGCGCATGGTGGGCATGCTTGAAAACATGCGCTCCGGCGGCGTCACCGGCATGACTGCCTGAGGGCCGCTGCAGCGGCATACTTGCTTTCATGAACGCGCACCCTTTTGATGAAGCCGTCGCGCTGCAGGCGCAGGGCGACGGCATATTTCTCGGCCACACCAGCACGGCTTATGCCAACATGGTCGGCCCGTTTGGCGGCGTCACCGCGGCACAGGCGCTGAACGCGGTGCTGCAGCATCCGCAGCGGCTGGGCGATCCGGTCTCGCTGACGGTCAACTTTGCTGCCGCGCTGGCCGACGGTCCGTTCACCGTGACGGCGCGGCCGGCGCGCACCAACCGCTCGACGCAGCACTGGGTCATCGAGATGCAGCAGAACGGCGAAACCGTGCTGACCGGCACCGCCTTCTTCGGCCTGCGCCGCGAAACCTGGGGTGCCGACGAGCACACCATGCCCCGGCTTCCCGCGCCAGCCGAGCTGGCACGCGCTGGAGGTCCGGTGCAGGTCGAATGGGTCAAGCGCTACGAGATGCGGTTTGCCGAAGGGGCCATGCCGGTGGACTGGCATGGCGCCGATCAGGGCACCAGCCGCACCCGCCTGTGGCTGCGCGACGATCCGCCCCGCCCCCTGGACTTTGCTTCGCTGACGGGGCTGGCGGATGTATTTTTTCCGCGGGTCTGGCGCCGCCGTCCGGTGCTGGTGCCGATTGGCACCGTGTCCATGACGGTGTATTACCACGCCGACTCGGCCTTGCTCCAGCGCACCGGCAGCGGCTACCTGCTGGGGCAGAGCCAAGCGCAGGCGTTTCGCAAGGGCTATTTCGACCAGACCGCGCAGCTGTGGAACGAAGCCGGTGAATTGCTGGTCACCACCCACCAAGTCGTCTATTACAAGGAATGACTTTGAAAAACAAGGTAGCCCTCGTCATAGGCGCCGGTGACGCCACCGGCGGCGCGATTGCCCGGCGCTTCGCGCGTGAGGGCTACACCGCCTGCGTGACGCGGCGCAGCCTCGACAAGCTGCAGCCGCTTGTTGAACAGATCCGCGCGGCCGGCGGCACAGCCCATGGTTTTGCCTCTGACGCGCGTCAGGAAAAAGAAGTCATTGCGCTGGTCGAACAGATCGAATCGACGGTAGGACCGATCGAGGTGCTGGTCTTCAACATCGGTGCCAACGCACCCAGCAGCATCCTGGAAGAAACTGCGCGGAAATATTTCAAGATCTGGGAGATGGCCTGTTTCAGCGGTTTCCTCAACGGCCGTGAGGTGGCCAAACGCATGGTGCAGCGGGACGGTGATGGCCACAAGGGCACCATCCTTTTTACCGGGGCCACCGCCTCAATGCGCGGCGGCGCCCATTTCGCCGCGTTTTCCGGTGCCAAGATGGCGCTGCGTGCGCTCGCGCAAAGCATGGCGCGCGAGCTCGGGCCGCGCGGCATCCACGTGGCACATGTGGTGGTGGATGGGGCCATCGACACCGCTTTCATCCGCGACAACTTCCCCGAGCGTTATGCGCTGAAAGCCGATGACGGCATCCTCAACCCGGAACACATCGCCGACACCTACTGGATGCTGCACACGCAGCCGCGTGACGCGTGGACGCACGAGATCGACCTGCGGCCTTACCTGGAGAAGTTCTGATGCCGAAAACCGTCGAGTTCTTTTTTGACGTGGGCAGCCCGGCTGCCTACATCGCCTGGAAGCAATTGCCGCAGATCTGCCGCGAAACCGGCGGCGTGATCGACTACCAGCCCATGCTGCTGGGGGGCGTGTTCCAGGCCACAGGCAATCATTCGCCAACGACGGTGCCCGCCAAAGGCCGCTACATGATGGAGGACCTGGGCCGTTTCGCGTCGCGTTATGGCGTGCCCTTCGAGGAAAATCCTTTCTTTCCCATCAACACCCTGACCCTGATGCGGGGTGCGACGGCCCTGCAGATGCAGCAGCCTGAGCGCTTCGTGCCCTTTGTTGACGCGGTCTACCGGGCGATCTGGGTGGACAGGAAGAACATGAACGATCCGCAGGTGGTGGCCGAGGTTGTGCAGGCCGCCGGCTTTGATCCGGCGGCGATACTCACCATGGCCGCCGATGCCGCGGTCAAGGACCGGCTCAAGGCGACCACGCAGACAGCGGTCGAACGCGGTGTGTTCGGCGCGCCCACTTTTTTTGTCGGCGCTCAGATGCACTGGGGGCAGGACCGGCTCGATTTTGTCAAACAAGCACTGGAAACCACATGAGCACAGACATCCTCACCCACATTGAAGCCGGCGTGATGAGCATCACCTTGAACCGACCGGAGCGCAAAAACTCCATCACCTCCGCCATGTACGGCGCCATGGCTGATGCGCTGGCTGCTGCTGAAGCCGACGCCGCCGTGCGTGTGGTGTTGCTGCAGGGGCAGGAGAGCATCTTTTCTGCGGGCAATGACATCGGCGACTTCCTGAACAAACCGCCGGCGGGCATGGACTCGCCGGTGTTCCGCTTTCTGCGCGGCATCGCCGCCTTTCCCAAGCCGCTGATTGCCGCCGTCTGCGGCCCGGCTGTCGGTATAGGGACCACGCTGCTGTTTCACTGCGACCTGGTTTATGCCGGTGACAACGCCGCTTTCTCCATGCCTTTTGTCAACCTGGGCCTGTGCCCCGAAGCTGCGTCCAGCCTGCTGGTGCCGCAGATGCTGGGGTACCACCGTGCGGCCGAAGCCCTGTTGCTCGGCGAACCTTTCATGGCGGAGGCGGCGCTGGAAGTAGGCCTGGTCAACCGCGTGGTGCCGCCGCTGGAGGCCAACGGCATCGCCCAGGCGATTGCCCGCAAGCTGGCGGCCAAGCCGCTGTCCTCGCTGGTCGAAACCAAACGCCTGATGAAAAAAGGTCAGCAGTCGCTGGTGATGCAGCAGATGGCCGACGAGGGCGCCAGCTTCGGCCGCATGCTGCAGGAGCCTGCAGCCAAAGAAGCCTTCAGCGCTTTTCTGGACAAGCGACGGCCTGACTTCAGCAAGGTCTGAAGTCAGCGCCCGCAGGGCGGGCCGCGCAGCTGGCCGGAAGCTTTCATCAAAAGCGCAAGCCGGACTTCAGCAGGGCCTGACATCCGCGCTTGCAACCGCCGTCCCCGGTTTATTGATAAAAAGTGCCTCCAGCCCTTGCGGGGTGTCCGCTAACAGCTATTGATTTGATAGCGACCCTGGCCCCGGCGCACTGCCGGCGCACCGTCCGCTTTGGCCTGCCAGGCACGGCAGGCCGCAGACGCGCGTTCCGCCGCGGCGCCCGAGCCGCGCTGTCGCCATTGCCCCACTGTTTCTTGTAGGACGGCGCCGACAGTTGTGCGCGCGGCCACATGGCGGGGGCCCGCCTCACTAGAATTTGTTGCACCGTGGGGGCCATCCGATGACAGACACCGTAGCGCGCGCATCTGCGCCCAGAATTGCTGCTGCTGCGGTGGTTCTCACAGTGGTTGCGCACGGCGCCATGGCGGCTGGGCCTGACGCCGGGTCGCTGGCCCATCTGGCCGACCTCAGCCTGGAGCAACTGAGCAACATCGAGGTGACCTCGGTCTCCGGCCGGGCCGAGCCGCTGCAGTCGGCGGCGGCTTCGGTTTACGTCATCACCAGCGAAGACATCCGGCGCTCGGCCGCCACCAGCCTGCCGGAAGTGCTGCGGCTGGCGCCCAACCTGCAGGTCGCGCAGAGCAGTGCGGGCGCTTATGCGATCAGCGCCCGGGGTTTCAACAACGAAATTGCCAACAAGCTGCTGGTGCTGATTGACGGCCGCACCCTTTACTCCAACCTCCTGTCCGGGGTGTCCTGGGACGCCAATTCGGTCATGCTCGAAGACATCGAGCGCATCGAGGTCATCAGCGGGCCGGGCGGGACGCTGTGGGGCGCCAATGCCGTCAATGGCGTGATCAACGTCATCACCCGGGAAGCCTCGGCCACGCAGGGCACGCTGGTGTCGGTGGTGCGTTCGGCCGACGGCGGCCGCGAGTCGGTGCGCTGGGGGGGTGCGCTCGGCGAGGCCGGGCATATCCGCCTGTACGGCATGAACACAGAGCGTGACAACACGCAGCTTGCCAGTGGTGTCGAACGGCTGGACGCAGCGCGGCAGCAACAGGCCGGATTTCGCGCCGACCTCAAGGCAGACGCCTCGCAACTGACCTTGCAGGGGGACGTTTATCAGGGCGGCGACGCGCCCTACAGCAACCTCGCCCCCCGGCTGCGCGGCGGCAACCTGCTGGCCCGCTGGAGTAGCCGCCTGGCCGATGGTTCGCCGTACCGGCTTCAGGCGTATTACGACACGGCCGACCGCGACGAGGCGACCCAGATTCGCAACCAGTCCACCAACGTGAATCTGGAGTTCACGCACGAACCGCTGATGCCGGCCGTCCATCAGCTCATCTGGGGGGCCGGTTACCGCCAGGGCAGGGATGTGGACACGCCCAGCACCCTGGTGCGCATGAATCCGGTGGAGCGAAAACTGTCCTGGGCCCACCTGTTTGCCCAGCACCAGATGAAGCTCGGCCCGCAGTGGCAACTCACCGTGGGGGCCAAGGCCGAACGCAACAGCTACACCGGCATGGAGTTGCTGCCCAACGTCCGGCTGGCCTACCAGCACTCGCCGCATGACCTGACCTGGGCCGCTGCTTCGCGGGCGGTGCGTGCGCCGTCACGCATTGACCGTGAATTTTTCTTTCCCGGCAATGCGCCTTTTCTCATCACCGGCGGGCCGAATTTCCAGTCGGAAACCGCAGACGTTGTGGAACTGGGGCACCGCGGGCAACTGGGCGCGACGGTCACCTATTCGGTCACCGCCTTCCGCCAGTATTACCGGGGCCTGCGCGCCGGCACCGGCAGCTTGCCGACCACGATTGAAAACCAGATCGAAGGTCCGGGGCAGGGCATCGAGGCCTGGGGCACCTGGCAGGCGACACCGGCCTGGCGCCTGTCGGCGGGCTACACCAGCCTGCGCAAGCACCTGCGTTTCACCTCGGGGACCGCCACCGACGCCACCTCCATTCCCAATCTGGGCAACGACCCCGGGCAGCAGTGGAGCCTGCGCTCCAGCCTGAACCTGGGCGCGCGCAGCGAGTTCGATGTGATGGTGCGCCATGTCGGTGCCCTGCCAGCGCCGGTGGTGCCGCGTTACACCGCCGTCGATGCGCGCCTGGCGATGCGGGTGAATCCGGCGCTGGAGCTGTCGCTGCTGGTACAGAACATGTTTGACAGGCGCCACGTCGAGTTCAATGCAGCCGGCGTGGCCAGCCAGATCGAGCGCAAGCTCTACGTGAAGGCAGTGTGGCAGCTTTGAACATGCACTTGCTGCGCCAGCACGGCGGATTCCGGCCGCTGAGCCTGTTCCTGGCGTTCTGGCTGGCGCCGTTTTGCCTGTCCTTTGCGGCCTGGGCGCAGCCGCTGCCGACCCAGCGCGAAAGCGCGGTGAAAGCGGCCTTCCTCTACAAGTTCGGCTCCTTTGTGGAGTGGCCGGCGGGCACCTTCCAGCGGCCCGACACGCCCTTTGTGATCGGGGTGGCCGGCGATGAGGCGGTCGCCACCGACCTGGAGCAACTGGTCGCCGGCCGGACCCTGGACGGGCGGCCGGTGGTGACGCGGCGGGTGGGTGCCGACGCGGCATCTCTCGCCGGTGTGCACGTGCTGTTTTGCGGCCTGCGTGGCGACCGGCTGCGCGAGTTGCTGGCCGCTGCGGCCGGGCCGGTGCTGGTGGTGACCGACCACGACGCCGGCTTGCGGCTGGGCGGCATCATCAATTTCCTTTCCGAAGGCGGACGGGTGCGGTTCTCGGTATCGCTGGCGGCCGCCGAGGCGCGCGCGCTCAAGCTCAGCGCCCGCCTGCTGGCCGTGGCGCAGGATGTGGAGGGCCGAGCGCGATGAACCTGCCCGGCACCCGGTCGATCCGGCAAAAACTCAACTTCATCCTGATCGCGACGACCTCGCTGGCGCTGTTGCTGGCCGGGCTGGCGCTGGTGGCCTTCGACATGCGCAGCCAGTTGCGCACCCTGGAAAGTGACCTGGTCACCCAGGCCGACATCGTCGGACTGGTCAGCAGCGCCGCGCTGGCGTTTGACGATCCCCGGGTGGCCACGGAAAACCTCAGCGTGCTGCGCGCGCAGCCCCATGTGGCCGCGGCGGCATTGTTTGATGCGAAGGGCCGCCTGTTCGCTTTCTTTCGCCCGCCCGAGCGCGAAGGCGAGCCGTTGCCGCTGCAGTCCAGGTCCCAGGGCGTGAGCGTGGATCGGGAGTGGGTGCGGGTCTGGCAGCCGGTGATGTCCCAGCACGAGCAGATCGGCACGGTGTACCTGCAGGCGCGCCACCGCCTGATGATGCGTGCCTTTGAATATTTCGGCGTGCTGGCGGTGATTCTTTCAAGCAGCCTGGCGGCGGCGGTGCTGCTGTCCAACCGCCTGCAGCGTGCATTGACGGCGCCGGTGCTGGCCATCAGCGATGTCGCGGGCCGGATCCTGCAGCACCGCGACTACACCCTGCGTGCCGTCAAGAGCAGTGAGGACGAGATCGGCGCCCTGGCCGATGTCTTTAACGCCATGCTTGACGAGCTGGGCCGGCGGGCCGAAACCCTGGA
The DNA here is from genome assembly GCA_946479075.1 of uncultured Polaromonas sp. The sequence goes on along the minus strand of CAMLDT010000002.1, from coordinate 30,746 downwards.
GCAGGCCAACCAGGCGCTGCGCGAGAGTGACGTCCGCTACCAGCTGGCGGTGCGGGGCTCCAGTGCCGGGCTGTGGGACTGGGACATGGTCGCCGGCACCATGTTTTATTCGCCGCGGTTCAAGGCCTTGCTGGGCTACAGCGATGAAGAGTTCCCGGATTTGCCGTCGGCGCTGACATCGGTCATCCACGACGATGACCAGCCCCTGGTGCGCGAAGCGCTGCACCAGCACCTGCGTGCCGACGTGCCCTACCAGGTCGAATGCCGGCTGCGCCAGAAAAACGGCGAATGGCGCTGGTTTTTGCTGGCCGGCCTGGCGCAAAGGGATGGCAAGGGACAAGCCTTCCGCATGGCCGGCTCGGTGATCGACGTGACCGAACGCAAGCAGGCCGAGCAGGTGCTGCACGACGCCAACCGCGCCAAGGACGAGTTTCTGGCCACGCTGGCCCACGAACTGCGCAACCCCCTGGCGCCCATCCGCACCGGGCTGGAGATCCTCAAGAAAGACCGCGGCAACGGGCCGGCTTCCCAGGGCGCGCGCGAAACCATGGAGCGGCAGCTGATGCACATGGTGCGGCTGATTGACGACCTGCTGGACATCTCGCGCATCAACAGCGGAAAGATCCGGCTGGAGACCAGCCGGACCCGCCTGTCGCTGGCCATAGAAACGGCGGTGGAAATCAGCCGCCCGGCCATCGAGGCGCGGGGCCACCGGCTGGTGCTGGCCCTGCCGGATGACAACATCGAACTCATGGCCGACAACACGCGGCTTGCCCAGGCCCTGGGCAACCTGCTGAACAACGCGGCCAAGTACACCCCGGCCGGCGGCGAGATCCGGCTGTCAGCGCGGCAGGAAGGCGCCACCGCCGTACTCGAAATCAGCGACAGCGGCGTCGGCATTCCCGCCGACATGCTGAACAAGGTGTTTTCCCTGTTCACCCAGGTGGGGCGCACGCTGGACCGTTCGCAGGGGGGCCTGGGCATCGGGCTGTACCTGGTGCGCAGCCTGATTGAATTGCACGGCGGAACCGTCACGGCGTCCAGCCCTGGCCCCGGGCAGGGCAGCACCTTCACCGTGCGGATTCCCTGCCTGCTGCAGGCGCAGGAACCCGACGCGGCGCGCGGCGCGCCGGAGGATGCCAGCCAGCCGGTGGCCGCACTGAAGGTCCTGATCGTGGATGACAACATCGACGCTGCAGAGACCCTGTCCACCGTGCTGGGCCTGATGGGCCACCAGACGCAGACTGCCTACGACGGTGAATCCGTGCTGCAGGCCGCAGGCAGCTTTTTGCCGGATGTCATCCTGCTCGATATCGGGCTGCCGCGCATGAGCGGCTACGAGGTGGCCCGGCAACTGCGCGCCGACCCGCGCTTCGGGCGGACGGTGCTGGTGGCCGTCACCGGCTGGGGCAGCGACGCGGACCGGCGCCGCTCCACGGAAGCCGGTTTCGACGACCACCTCACCAAGCCGGTGGACCTGCTCGATCTGGAAGCCTTGCTGGTGCGCCGCACGCCGGCCTGAGCAAGCGCTGCCGCCGGCAGGGATGGCCGGGCGCGGCATACTCCATGCCTGACTTTTTCGAGGAACCCGACCATGCCTTACATGTTGTTGATTCATGAGCCCGTCGGCCAGCGCCAGGCGCGCGGCGAGGCCGAAGGCCGTGTTGTCTACGGGCGCATGCTGGATTTTGCAGCCGATCTGAAAACGCGCGGCCTGCTGCTGGCGACTGAATCGCTGGCCTCGCAGGACGAGGCCGCGCGTGTGAAGCTCAACGGCGGCCGGGCCAGCGTGCTCGATGGCCCGTTTGCCGAAGCCAAGGAAATGGTGGGGGGCTTTTTTCTGGTCGATTGCGCCAGCCGCGAGGAAGCCATTGCGATTGCCGCGGCCTGCCCGGCCGCCGAGTGGGCAACGGTGGAAGTGCGGGGGCTTGGCCCCTGCTTTGCCTGAGCGCGTGACCCGACGCAACAAAAAAACAAAACTTTTTCCCTCAGCCTGTCGATTTCAGGCCGCATGGTTCGTCGTGCAGGTGGAAGCCGCTGTCTGCGGACCTGCCGGTCCCCGGTTTTCCATCCAACGCCAAGGAGAACCCATGCGATTCATGATCATCGTCAAGGCCACGCCCGATTCCGAGGCCGGCCGATTTCCGCCGGATGCCGACAAGATGTTTCAGGCCATGGCCAGTTATCACGAAGAACTGGCCCTGGCTGGCGTGCTGCTTGACGGCTCGGGCCTTCAGCCCAGCAGCAAAGGCTGGCGCATCCGTTATGACGGGGACAAACGCCAGGTCATCGATGGCCCTTTCGCCGAGAGCAAGGAGCTTGTCGCCGGCTACACCCTGATCCAGGTTCGGTCGCGGGAAGAAGCCCTGCAATGGACGCAGCGCTTCCCCAACCCGGTCGGCCATGACCAGCCGGCAGAGATCGAGGTGCGCCAGCTTTATGAAATGGAAGATTTCAAGGAGCTGGCCGCGCCCGAAACGCTGGGCCGCTTCCAGCAGATGGGCATGGGATAGGAAGGGCGTCAGGAAAAGCATCATGTTCAAGACCATTTTTTTCGCCGTCCTCGGCGTGGCCGTGCTGGCCTTCGCGGCCGTTTCCATCATTGCCTTGCAGCGGCCCGACACCTTCCGGGTGTCCCGCAGCACCGGCATTGCCGCCCCCGCTGAAAAAATCTTTCCGCTGGTGAACGACCTCCGCGCCTTCAACACCTGGAATCCGTATGCGCTGAAAGCCCCGGAGATGAAGGGCAGCTACAGCGGACCGGCCGCGGGTCCTGGCGCCCGTTATGCCTTCGAAAGCAGAAAATCAGGCAGCGGCAGCTTTGAAATCGTGCAGGTCACGGCGCCTTCGCAGGTGCAGATGCGGCTGGACATGGCCGCCCCCTTCAAGGTGCAGAACGTGATCACGTTCAGCTTCGTTCCTGAAGGCGCAGCCACACGAGCGACATGGGCCATGGAAGGCCCGGCGCCTTTCCTGTCGAAGTTCATGGGCGTGATCTTCAACATGGACAAGATGATAGGCGCCGACTTCGAGGCCGGCCTTGCCGGGCTCAAGGCGCGGGCAGAAAAAGCCTGAGATCCCAGCCCCTGTTCAAACCATTCCAAGGAAACTTCATGACCCGCCAGATGTTCGTCAACCTGCCCATCAAGAACATGGAAAAGAGCCAGGCCTTCTTCAAAAGCCTGGGCTTTTCCTTCAACCCGCAATTCACCAATGCGCAGGGCGCCTGCATGGTGATCAGCGCGGACCACAACTACGTCATGTTGCTGGTCGAGCCTTTTTTCCAGGGCTTCACCAAAAAGCCGATTGCCGATGCGACCCAAACCACCGAGGTGTTGATCGCCTTGTCGTGCGACAGCCGCGAGGAGGTTGATGCGATGGTGGCAAAGGCGCTGGCCGCCGGCGGTACCGCGCCCAACCCTTCACAGGACCACGGCTTCATGTACAGCCACGGCTTCACCGACCTCGATGGCCATACCTGGGAAGTATTCTGGATGGATATCCACGCTGCTCCGCCACAGGCTTGAGCCGGCCAAGCTGATTCTGGGACACTCACCGGATGCATTCAGCCACCCACCAGGCGATCGCCGCCGTCTGGCGCATCGAGTCCGCAAAAATTGTGGGCGCGGTGGCGCGTTGGGTGCGTGACATCGGCCTGGCTGAAGAGCTGGCGCAGGACGCGCTGGTCGCGGCGCTGGAGCACTGGCCGCGCGACGGCGTGCCCGACAATCCGGGCGCCTGGCTGATGCGGACTGCCAAAAACCGCGCGCTGGATCACCTGCGCCACCTGCGCATGCGCGATGAGAAGCTGGCGCAAATCGGCCATGACCTGGAGGCGCAGGAGGCGCTGGTCGTACCGGATTTTGTGGATGCGCTGGACGCCGCCAGGCAGGACGAGATTGGCGACGATCTGCTGCGGCTGATCTTCACGGCCTGCCACCCGGTGTTGTCCACCGAGGCGCGGGCGGCGCTCACCCTCAAGCTGCTGGGCGGGCTGAGCACCCATGAGATCGCGCGGGCCTTCCTGGTGGCCGAGCCGACCATTGCCCAGCGCATCGTGCGCGCCAAAAGAACGCTGGGCGAGGCCGGGGTGGCTTTCGATCTGCCGCGCGGCGATGCGCTGGGCGCGCGGCTGGCGTCGGTGCTCGAAGTGGTGTACCTGGTGTTCAACGAAGGTTATACCGCCACGGCCGGCGATGACTGGATGCGACCGGCGCTAACGCAGGAAGCCTTGCGGCTGGGGCGCATGCTGGCGGAACTGGCGCCCGAAGAGCCCGAGGTCCACGGGCTGGTCGCCCTCATGGAGCTGCAGGCGTCGCGCGCGGCCGCGCGGGTTGATGCGGCGGGCCGCCCAGTGCTGCTGCTGGTGCAGGACCGCGCCCGCTGGGACCGGCTGCTGATCCGCCGCGGCCTGGCGGCGCTGGAACGCGCCCGCGGGCTCAACGCCAAAGCCGGGCAAGGGCCGGGTTCCTACGTGCTGCAGGCGGCGATTGCGGCCTGCCATGCGCGTGCCCCCCGGGCCGAGGACACCGACTGGGCCGCCATCGTCGCCCTCTATGAAGATCTGGCGCGCATGGCGCCGTCGCCGGTGGTCGAACTCAATCGCGCAGTGGCCGTCGCCATGGCTTTCGGGCCGGCGGCCGGCCTGGAGATCATCGACAGCCTGCGCACCGACAAGGCGCTGCAGAACTACCAGTGGCTGCCGAGCGTGCGTGGCGACCTGCTGGCGCGGCTGGGACGCCACGCGGAGGCGCGCAGCGAGTTCGAGCGCGCCGCAGCGCTGGCGGGCAATGTGCGCGAAAAGGAACTGCTGCTGGAGCGGGCGCAGACGATGGCGCCTCCGCCCGCTGCAGTTTGATATAAAAACAGGCTCCAGCCCTTGTCTGGCGGGCGCTGGCAGCTATTAAAAAATGAGCAAGCAGGGCAAGCGCCCGGCCGTTTCATCCTCAACGGTTCAGTACCAGCTGGGCAATCACGCCGGTCGCGATGGCGATCAGGGCATAGTCCGCACCTGTCTGCACCCATTGTTGTCCGCGGGCCGGTGCCTGCAGATGCTGCGCCTGCCAGTTGTTCACACGCTGATAGCGGTATTGCGCAGGCAGCCGGTCGCCGCGATGGAATGGCGGGCTGCGTTGATAGTCGCGATGGTCGGCGGGGCGGGGGGTGAAATGACGGCCGTCCTGATGGACCGGCCCCCGTTGCTCAAAACGCGACGGCTCCGCATGCCGGTCACGCGGGTTGTGGTTGAAGTCCTGCGCAAACGACAGGGAACCCCAACTCAGGGCGGACAGGGCGATGGCGCAAACAGCGGCTGTGGATTTCATGGCAAAGCTCCTGGGGTGAATGAGCCCCCATGGTCTGCCTGCCGGATGAAGCACCCACAAAGCCGGGGTTCCTGTCGTGTAAAGAAGCGCTGGTTGCGTGGTCATATTTTTACCAAGCGCCTGCTTGTTAAAAATAAGGGCTTTTGTTATGGTCTGGGCCCATGGACCCAGCCGCCCGGCGCAAGCCAACCCCTGTTGACCCAGCCACTGCTGCCGGGCCGGCGCCTGCTGCTGGCGCCAAGCGGCCGCGTGGCCGGCCGCGCAAAACCGTGGCCGAGCGTGACGACGGCAATCGCCGTGTCGAGCTGATCCACGCGGCGGCGCGGCTGTTTCGCCGCAAGGGCTTTGACGGCACCAGCACACGCGACATCGCCACGGCAGTCGGCATGCACAGCGGTTCGCCCTTCTACCACTTCAAGAGCAAGGGCGCGCTGCTGCATGCGGTGATGACCGAGGGCATGCGCTCGGCCATCGAGCGGCAGGGCCGGGCGCTGCAAGCTGCTGCGCCTGTCGGGGCGGATGCGGCGGACGCGGCGGCGCTGCTGCATGTGCTGGTCCGCAACCATGTCGAGGTGCTGCTTGGGCCGGGCAGCGACTTCATTCCGGTGATGCTGTACGAGTCGCGTTCGCTCACAGCCAGGCAGCGCAGTGTGCTGGCGAAACTGCAGGGCGACTATGAATCCGTCTGGGAGCCGGTGTTGCAGACCCTGCACCAGCAGGGCCGGCTGCGCTGCCCCGTCAAGCTGGCGCGCCTGCTGATGTTCGGTGCGCTGAACTGGTCGGTGCAATGGTTCAATGCCCGAAAAGGCGCGTCGCTCGATGAGCTGGCCGATGCGGCGATGGCGCTGTTCATCGGCGAAGGGCTGGTGCCCTCTGCCAGGAAAACCCGGCGAGGGGTGGCCACCTCTTCATCCTCTACTTCTTCGGCACCGGCCTGATGGTGCGGGCTGCACGACAATGGCACCCATGAGCAAAACCACGCCTTCTGCCGGCCCTCGCGGTGCCGTGACCGAGTTCGAGCCCGAGTTCATCGCGGCCCTGAAAACGCTGTTCGAGGAAAAAATTGTTTTCAACCAGACCCTGGGTCTGACCATCGTCTCGGTCAGGCCCGACGGCGCGACCGGCCGCATCGAGATGAAGCCCAGCCTGGTGGGCCACTATGCCTACAACCGCATTCACGGCGGGGTGGTCAGCGCCGGCCTCGATGCCATGGCGGGGCTGGCCATCATGGCCGCCATCGGCGCGCGCCACATGGACGAAACGCCGGCCCAGCGCCTGCAGCGCTTTTCCAAACTCGGCACCATCGATTTGCGCGTGGACTATCTGCGGCCCGCCATCGGCGAATTTTTCGAGCTGCGCGCCGAGGTCCTGCGCCTGGGCTCGCGCGTGGCCTCGACCCGCATGGAGTTTCTGGGCGCGGACGGCAAGCTGCTGTCCACCGGAGCGGGCGCCTACATCGTTTCGTAGGGGATGCGGCGTGGGTGCGCCAGCGTCTGTCTCGCCGGGTTCAAGTGCCAAATATGCCCCCGGCCCTTATCGGGCGGGCGCAGGCAGCTATCAAAAAGTGAGTGAATTCAGGAAGGGCGCGGCAGCGACGAGGGCGGCACCGGCCGCGGCTGGCCGGCATCGTCGATGGCCACATAGGTCAGACTGGCTTCCGTGACCTTGATGTAGCGGCCCTGGGAGCGGAAGCGTTCCGCATAGACCTCGACCTTGACCGTCATTGAGGTGCGGCCGATCCGCGTCAGCTCTGAATAAAACGACAGGATGTCGCCGACCCGCACCGGCTGCTTGAAGATGAACTCATTGACCGCCACCGTGGCCATGCGGCCTTCGGCGTAACGCGCCGGGATCACCGAGCCGGCCAGGTCAACCTGCGCCATGACCCAGCCGCCGAAGATGTCGCCGTTGGCGTTGCAGTCGGCCGGCATGGGAATGACCTTGAGCACCAGCTCCTTGTCCAGCGGCAGCTTGACGCTCAAGGGGTCAGGGGGAAGGCTGGATTCGATGGACATAGGCACAATCGGTGGTGGAAAATTAAAACAACAGGACAATTGTCTCCGATGCGCTCCCATGCCCACGCCGCCCCAGCGCCCCAAGCGCCCGGCGCAGCCCCCACCCCCGACATCCAACGCTCCGACTGGGCCACGCTCCAGCGCCTGTTTCCCTACCTCTGGGACTACAAATGGCGGGTGCTGGCGGCGCTGCTGTTCATGGTCGGCGCCAAGGTGGCCAACGTCGGCGTGCCGCTGCTGCTGAAAAGCCTGGTGGACGCGATGAGTTTCAAGCCGGGAGATGTCCAGGCCGTGCTGGTGGTGCCGGCGGCGCTGCTGGTCGGTTATGGCCTGCTCAGGCTGTCCACGTCCTTGTTCACCGAACTGCGCGAACTGGTGTTCGCCAAGGCCACCGAAGGCGCGGCGCGGCGCATTTCGCTGGAGGTGTTCCGCCACCTGCATGCCTTGAGCCTGCGTTTTCACCTGGAGCGCCAGACCGGCGGCATGACACGCGACATCGAGCGCGGCACGCGCGGCGTGCATTCGCTGATCTCGTATTCGCTCTACAGCATCATCCCGACGCTGATTGAAGTGGCCCTGGTGCTGACCCTGCTGGCGGTCAAGTTCGACGTCTGGTTTGCCGGCATCACCATCATCGCGCTGGTGGTCTACATCACCTTCACCGTCACGGTGACCGAGTGGCGAACCCAGTTCCGCAAGCAGATGAACGAGCTGGATTCTTCGGCGCACAGCCGGGCCATCGACTCGCTGCTCAACTACGAAACCGTCAAGTATTTCAACAACGAAGACTTTGAAGCCCGCCGCTACGACGAAAACCTCCAGCGCTATCGCGCCGCAGCCGTCAAAAGCCAGACCACGCTGAGCCTGCTCAACACCGGCCAGCAGCTGATCATTGCGGCCGGCCTGGTCACCATGCTGTGGCGCGCCACGCAGGGCGTGGTCGATGGGCGCATGACCCTGGGCGACCTGGTCATGGTCAACGCCTTCATGATCCAGCTCTACATCCCGCTGGGTTTTCTGGGCGTGCTTTACCGCGAGATCAAGCAAAGCCTGACCGACCTGTCGAAGATGTTCAACCTGATGGAGAAGGAGCGCGAGATCGCCGACCAGCCGGGGGCTTTGCCTCTGGCCCTGCAGGCCTCGCCGGCGGTACGGTTTGAAAACGTCAGCTTCGCCTACGAGGCCTCCCGGCCCATCCTGCACCACATCAGCTTCGAGATCCCGCCGGGCAAGACGGTGGCGGTGGTCGGCTCATCCGGCGCGGGCAAGTCCACGCTGGCGCGCCTGCTGTTCCGCTTCTATGACGTGGGCATTCCGGGCCGCTCTTCGGTAGAAGGCGGCCGCGTCACCATCGCCGGCCAGGACATCCGCGAGGTGACGCAGTCCAGCCTGCGCCAGGCCATCGGCATCGTGCCGCAGGACACCGTGCTGTTCAACGACACGGTCGAATACAACATCGCCTACGGCCAGCCCGGCGCCAGCCGCGCCCAGGTGGAAGAGGCCGCGCGCGCCGCGCGCATCCACGACTTCATCTCGTCCACGCCGGCCGGTTACGCCACCCTGGTCGGCGAGCGTGGCCTGAAACTCTCGGGCGGCGAAAAGCAGCGTGTGGCGATTGCCCGCACCTTGCTGAAAAACCCGCCCATCATGATTTTTGACGAGGCGACCTCGGCGCTGGACTCGGCCAATGAACGTGCCATCCAGGCCGAGCTGCGCAGCATTGCCGAAAACAAGACCACGCTGGTGGTGGCCCACCGCCTGTCCACCGTGGTCGATGCGCACGAGATTCTGGTGATGGAGGCCGGCCAGATCATCGAGCGCGGCACCCACGCCAGTTTGCTGGCGCTGGGCGGCCGGTATGCTGCCATGTGGGCGTTGCAGCAGAGTTCTGAATAAGATTGTGAGTGTTTTAGGTCTGTAACCCTTGCTGGACTTGCGCTGGCAGCTATTTATTTCATAGCGCTCCGGTCTGGCGCCTTGCCTGCCGCCGGCCCTGAGGGATTCCCGCAGACACAATCGCGTGTTGCACTCGCATAATAAAAAGCATGGAAACCAAATGGCTGGAAGATTTTGTCAGTCTCGCTGAAACGCGCAGTTTCAGCCGTTCAGCCACGTTGCGCCATGTGACGCAACCGGCTTTCTCGCGCCGCATCCAGGCGCTCGAAGCCTGGGCCGGCACCGACCTGGTGGACCGCAGCTCCTACCCGACGCGGCTGACGCCCGCTGGTGAGACGCTGTACAGCCAGTCGCTGGAAATGCTGCAGGGTCTGCAGTCCACCCGCGCCATGCTGCGCGGCCACAATTCCGCCGGGCAGGACGTGATCGAGTTCGCCGTGCCGCATTCGCTGGCCTTCACTTTTTTTCCTGCCTGGGTCAGCAGCCTGCGCGAGAAGTTCGGACCCATCAAGAGCCGGCTGATTGCCCTCAATGTGCATGACGCGGTGTTGCGGCTGGTGGAGGGCAGTTGCGATTTGCTGATCGCCTATCACCACGACTCGCAGCCTTTTCAACTTGACGCCGACCGCTACGAAATGATCAGCCTGGGCCAGGAGGTGCTGGCGCCTTTCGTCAAGGCCGACGCCGACGGCGCGCCGCTGTACCGTTTGCCGGGCCGCGCCGGCCAGCCACTGCCCTACCTCGGGTATGCGCCCGGCGCTTACCTGGGGCGCGTGGTGGACCTGATCCTCAAGCAGTCCAGTACCGCCATCCACCTGGACCGGGTGTATGAAACCGACATGGCCGAAGGCCTGAAGGCGATGGCGCTCGAAGGCCACGGTATTGCCTTTTTGCCTTTCAGTGCAGTCAAAAAGGAGCTGCGCGTGAAAAAGCTGGTCAGTGCCGGCCCCGGGCTGGAGATGACCATGGACTTGCGGGTGTACCGTGAGCGCCCCACCACCCGTGCAGCCGCCAAAAGTCCGGCGCAGGCCTTGTGGAACTACCTCGAAAGCCAGGCCTTGCCGAAACCGGTCGCGAAGTTGCGCCTAGGTGGCAACCCTTAGCGGTTATAAATTAAATGCATGATGCCGCGCGTTATCAGCATTGGCTTTTGGCGGCCCTCAAATTTACAGTCCGGGACGTTCTGCGACGCTGAAATTGCGCAGCCGGGCATGCTGCGCAAAGGGGCGGCTTCCGGTTGGCACAAAGGCTGCTTAGTTGAATGCCTGCTTTGGTCACCATCCATGTGCGCACTTTATTGGGGAATGCTTTCTTGTTTGATTCGTTGATTGCCAGACATTCCTGTTCCCGTCCTGGACGCCAGAGCGACCTTTTCACAGGCCGCCCCCTGGAATTGCTTCACGACAGCGCGGGTACGGACCTGACCATCGGACGACAAAAACCATTCGGCACCCCGTTCCACCTGTTCCTGTTTTAAGAGGCTGGGGTAAACCTTGGGGAAAACCCCGGGAGCCGCTCCTTAAAATGGTGCATCATTTCAAACTTACCAAAAGGAAATTTATGAAGCTCAAACTCGCCGCCCTGGCAATTGCCGTTTTGACCACCACTGGCGTTTTTGCCCAGGCCACCGACACGCTGGCCAAGGTCAAGGCCTCCGGCGTGATCACCATGGGTGTTCGTGATTCGTCGGGTGCCCTGTCCTACACGCTGGGCGACGGCAAGTACGCTGGTTACCACGTCGAGATCTGCCAGCACGTGATTGCCGATGTTGAAAAAGCCGTCGGCCGCAAGCTGGAAATCAAATACCTGCCCGTGACCTCGCAAAACCGCATCCCCCTGGTGCAAAACGGCACGGTGGACATCGAGTGCGGCTCGACCACCAACAATGCCACGCGCCAGAAAGACGTGTCCTTCCTGCCGACCACTTTTGTTGAAGAAGTGCGCATTGCCGTGAAAGCCAATTCCGGCATCACTTCCATCGCCCAGCTCAACGGCAAAAATGTCGCCACCACCACCGGCACGACCTCGGTGCAGACCCTGCGCAAGAACGAGCGCGCCAAGGGCATCGACTTCAAGGAAATTTTCGGCAAGGACCACTCCGACAGCTTCCTGCTGCTGGAGTCCGGCCGCGCTGATGCGTTTGTGATGGACGGCGCGATCCTCGCCGGCAACATCGCCACCTCCAAAAACCCTGCCGATTTCAAGATCGTCGGTGAAGTGCTGAGCGTTGAGCCCATCGCCATCATGATCCGCAAGGACGACGCCGGGCTGAAAAAAATCGGTACCGACACCATCACCGGCATGATCAAGTCGGGTGAAATGGCCAAGGTCTGGGACAAGTGGTTCATGCAGCCCATCCCGCCGAAGAACAGCCGCGTTGGCTTGGCGCTCAGCGAGAGCACCAAAGCCGCCTGGGCCACCCCGAACGACAAGCCCATGGAAGATTACGCCAAGAAGTAATCCCTGCTTGAGCTGAATACAAACCCCGTCTGCGACAGTTGGCGGGGTTTGTTTTTTAAGCGCGGATAAAACAGCAGACAAAACAACAGATCAAAGCGCAATTTTTTGGCGGAGTCACCATGAGCTGGGATTGGCAAGTATTTCTGAATGACGACGGCAGCGGCCGGACGTATCTGCAATGGATGATGGACGCCTGGGGCTGGACCCTGGCGGTCGCCGGCTGCTCCTGGGTGGTCGCCATTCTGACCGGCGGCCTGATGGGCACCCTGCGCACCCTGCCCAACAGTCCGTGGCTGGTGCGGCTGGCCAATGTGTGGGTTGAACTGTTTCGCAACATCCCCTTGCTGGTCCAGATCTTCATCTGGTACTTTGTGGTGCCCAAGATTTTTCCCGCCATGCAGCAGGTGCCGGGTTTTGCGCTGGTGGTGTTTGCCCTCGGGTTTTTCACCTCGGCGCGGATTGCCGAGCAGGTGCGTGCCGGTGTGCAGGCCCTGCCGCGCGGCCAGCGTTATGCCGGTATGGCGATGGGTTTCACCACGGCGCAGACTTACCGCTATGTGATCCTGCCGATGGCATTTCGCATCATCCTGCCGCCGCTGACCAGCGAGTCGATGAATTTGCTGAAAAACTCGTCGGTTGCCTTCGCGGTGTCGATTGCCGAGCTGACCATGTTCGCCATGCAGGCGCAGGAAGAAACCTCGCGCGGCGTCGAAATTTATCTGGCAGTGACCGTGCTGTATGCGGTGTCGGCATTTGCCGTCAACCGGGTCATGGCCTTTGTTGAGAAAAAGGTCCAGATTCCGGGCTTTGTCGTGGCCGGCGCCACCGGTGGGGGGCACTGACATGTTCGGTCTTGACATGAGTTTCCTGAACTGGGACATCATCTCCAAGTTCGTGCTGAAAGGTTTCATCTTCAGCGTCGAGCTGACGGTGATCGCGACCATTGGCGGCATCATTCTTGGAACGCTGCTTGCGCTGATGCGCCTGTCGGGCCTCAAGCTCCTGACGATCCCCGCGACCTTTTATGTCAACGGCATGCGTTCGGTGCCGCTGGTCATGGTGATCCTGTGGTTCTACCTGCTGATGCCCAGCGCATTTTTCGACATGATTCCCGGCGGCGCCAACAATCGCTCCGAGATTTCGGCCATCATCACCTTTATTGCGTTCGAGGCGGCCTACTTCAGCGAGATCATGCGCGCGGGTATCCAGTCGATCTCGCGCGGGCAGGTCAACGCGGGCAGGGCGCTGGGCATGACCTATGCGCAGAACATGCGGCTGATCGTGTTGCCGCAGGCCTTCCGCAACATGGTGCCGATCCTGCTGACGCAGACCATCATCCTGTTCCAGGACACGTCGCTGGTGTACGCCATCGGCGCGTACGACCTGCTCAAGGGGCTGACCACCGCCGGCAAGATTTACGGCCGGCCCGAAGAGGCTTACCTGCTGGCCGCCGTGGTTTATTTCGTGATCTGTTTTGGCTTGTCGTACACCGTCAAGAAGCTCCAAACCAAGATCGCCATCATTCGCTGAACAACAATTTATCGCATCCCCGCTCCGGAGAATCAAGATGATCGAACTCAAGGAAGTTTCCAAATGGTATGGCGCCGTCCAGGTGCTCAACAACTGCACGACCAGTATCAAAAAAGGCGAGGTGGTGGTGGTCTGCGGGCCGTCCGGCTCGGGCAAATCGACGCTGATCAAGACCATCAATGCGCTGGAGCCTTTCCAGAAAGGCGAGATTTTTGTTGACGGCCAGGCTGTTCATGACCCCAAGACCGATTTGCCCAAGCTGCGCTCCCGCGTCGGCATGGTGTTCCAGAACTTTGAACTGTTTCCCCACCTCAGCGTGACGGAAAACCTGACACTGGCCCAGGTCAAGGTGTTGGGCCGCAAGCCCGACGAAGCCAAAACGCACGGCCTGAAATACCTGGACCGCGTGGGCCTGATGGCACACAAGGACAAGTTCCCGGGGCAACTCTCGGGCGGCCAGCAGCAGCGCGTGGCAATCGCCCGCGCGCTCAGCATGGACCCGATCGCCATGCTGTTCGACGAACCCACCTCGGCGCTGGACCCGGAAATGGTGGGCGAGGTGCTCGACTGCATGATGGGCCTGGCCACCGACGGCATGACCATGATGTGCGTGACCCACGAAATGGGTTTTGCGAAAAAGGTCGGCAGCCGGGTGATCTTCATGGACGTCGGCGGCAAGATTCTTGAAGACTGCTCGAAAGACGAATTCTTCAGCCATCCCGAAAACCGCCAGCCGCGGACCAAGGACTTCCTGAACAAGATCCTCGCCCACTAGGCTGTCTCGGGGGCGCTACTGCGCGGGCGCACTGCTTCGTTGCAGCCCCAGGAAAATCCTCACGACGCTGGAGGTCGCTCCGGTTTTCCTCGGGCGCCCGCGCCTCGCATTGCATCCCGCTCGCTGCGCGCCGGGTCGTTCTTCCGTACAATCGGGCACATGCCTGCCACCTTGATCCTCTTCCCGCCGTGCGCCTTCGCGCTGCTGGAAGCTGCGTGGCAGCATCAGCCGGCAGCACATTCCTGAGCCCGGCGATCCCCTCCTTCATTTCCTTGTAGCGCATTTCTGGATCACCGGGCCCCTCGCCTTCAGCGCGGCGTGCCCGGCAGCCTTGAGCCGGGCGTTTGATTCAGGAGTTCCCATGTTTTTTTCACAACAGCCGGCACGTTTGCTGACCGAGCTCGACCATGTCCGTATCAGCAAGCTGCTCCAGCGGCCCGGCCCTTCGCCCGACACGCTGGACCAGGTAGAAGACCTGATCCACAGCGCCGAACTGGTGTCCTCGTACAAGGTGCCCGCCAACGTGGTCACCATGTATTCCCAGGTGTTGATTGCCGACGGGCAGACCGGGCAGCAGCGCAAGCTGACCGTGTGTTACCCGCACGACGCCGATGCCGAGGCCGGATTTGTGTCGGTGCTGTCTCCGGTGGGTTCTGGCCTGCTGGGCCTGAAAAAAGGCCGCGTGGCGCGTTGGCAAACACCGGACGGGGCGACCGCCACGGCGAAGATCGTGGACATCCTGTTCCAGCCGGAAGAAAGCGGCGACTACCTGCTGTAGCTCGGGGGCGCCGGTGCGACAATTCAGCGCATGACTTCTGCCGCCCCAACGACCCCCACTTCCCTGACGCTGACCCGCCCCGACGACTGGCATTTGCATGTGCGCGACGGTGACGCATTGAGCACTGTCGTGCCGCACACGGCGGCGCAATTCGGCCGCGCCATCATCATGCCCAACCTGCGTCCGCCGGTGACGACGGCGGCGCAGGCTGTCGCCTACCGCGAGCGCATCCAGGCCGCCGTGCCCGCAGGCGTGACCTTCGAGCCGCTGATGACGCTGTACCTGACCGACAATCTGCCGCCGGTCGAGATCAGGCGTGCGAAGGATGCCGGTGTGGTCGCGCTCAAGCTCTACCCGGCCGGCGCCACCACCAACAGCGATGCCGGCGTGACCGACCTGCGCAAGACGTACAAGACCCTGGAAGCCATGCAGCGTGAAGGCTTGCTGCTGCTGGTGCACGGCGAGGTGACTTCGCCCGAGATCGACCTGTTCGACCGCGAAGCCGTGTTCATCGACCAGCAGCTGATCCCGCTGCGCCGCGACTTCCCGGAACTGAAGATTGTGTTCGAGCACATCACGACGCGGGAAGCCGCCCATTACGTGCGCGATGCCGGCGTTTTCACAGGGGCCACTGTCACAGCGCACCACCTGCTGTACAACCGCAATGCGATTTTCACGGGCGGCATTCGCCCGCATTACTACTGCCTGCCGGTGCTCAAGCGCGAAACACACCGGCTGGCGCTGGTCGAAGCCGCCACCGGCGGCAACCCGCGCTTTTTCCTCGGCACTGACAGCGCACCGCACCCGGCCCACCTCAAGGAACACGCCACCGGCTGCGCCGGTTGTTACACCGCCCATGCGGCCATGGAGCTGTATGCCGAAGCTTTTGACGCCGCCGGTGCGCTCGACAAACTCGAAGCCTTTGCCAGCTTCAACGGCGCTGACTTCTATGGCTTGCCGCGCAACAGCGGCAGCATTACCTTGACGAAGGAAAGCTGGACGCCGCCTGAGAGTTACGTCTTCGGAGAGGCCGAACTCAAGCCGCTGCGCTCGGGCGAGGCGCTGGCGTGGAAGCTGACCAGCTTGGACCCGGCCATTGCCCACGAATGAGCGTTGGTGCGCCAGGAAAGTTGTTGCCGGTTGACTGGGACCAGCCGTGGCTGGCGCCCTGGCGCGAAGCCGGCGAGCGCGTGGCGCTGGCGATTGAAGGGGGTGCGGCTTTTCACGAAGCCCTGAACCGTGAGCCCGGCGCACCGCGACGGTTTGTTCCCCAGGCCGATCTGCCCGCCGGCCAGGCTTACGAGCAGTTCATTTTCGATTCAGGCAGTGTGCCGACGCGCGACAACCTGCACGACTTCTTCAACGGCCTGTGCTGGCTGCGTTTCCCGCTGACCAAGGCAAAACTCAACTCACTGCAGGCGGCGGAAATCGTCGCGGCCGGCGTGGCGCCCTTGCGTGGGCCGGTGCGCGATGCGCTGACGGTGTTCGATGAAAACGCAGCCTTGCTGTCGGCGCCCGGACCGCTGTGGGACGCCTTGCTGGACAAGGACTGGCGCCGGCTGTTCGTTGATCTGCGGCCGCTGTGGCAAGAGGCGCACCTGGTGCTGTTCGGCCATGCCTTGCTGGAGAAGCTGGTTTATCCAAGAAAACCGGTCACAGCCCACGTCTACCGGGCGTCACCAGCTATGAATTCGATAGCGGAACTCGACGCCTGGGTGGCGCAGGATCTGAGCGCGGAAAAGCTGGCGGCCAAACCTTTTGCGCCCTTGCCGGTGCTGGGCGTGCCCGGCTGGTGGCCGGAAAACGAGAACTTTTCCTTTTATGATGACTCCTCTGTATTCCGTCCACACCGGTTGCTGTAAAAACCCAGAACAACAGACACAGCAACTTGCATCGCCCACATGACTTGATTTGGGTTTCGCCGCCCACATCTCTTCACGCAAGGCGGACTTTCTATCACCGTCTCTCACGGAGAATCCATGAAACGTATTTTGTTGTTTGTCATGACCAACCTCGCCGTTGTGGTGGTGCTGGGCATCGTCGCCAGCCTGCTGGGCGTCAACCGCTACCTCACGCCGCAAGGCCTGAACCTGGGCATGCTGCTCGGCTTTGCCGCGGTCATCGGTTTTGGCGGCGCCATCATCTCTTTGCTGATCAGCAAGCCCGTGGCCAAGTGGAGTTCGGGTGTGCGTGTCATCAACGAGCCGCAGAATGCCGATGAAGCCTGGATTGTCGAGACCGTGCGCAAGCTGGCCACCAGCGCCGGCATCGGCATGCCGGAAGTCGGCATCTTTGAAGGCGCCCCGAATGCCTTTGCCACCGGCGCGTTCAAGAACTCCTCGCTGGTTGCGGTGTCCACGGGGCTGCTGCAGGGCATGACGCGTGAAGAGATCGAAGCGGTGCTGGGCCACGAGATCGCCCACGTGGCCAACGGTGACATGGTCACCATGACCTTGATCCAGGGCGTGATGAACACCTTTGTGGTGTTCCTGAGCCGGGTCATTGGTTATGCGGTGGACAGCTTTCTGCGCCGGGGCAGCGACAACAACTCCGGCCCGGGCATCGGTTATTACGTCAGCACCATCGTGCTGGACATCGTGCTCGGCTTTGCTGCTGCCATCGTGGTGGCCTGGTTCTCGCGCCACCGCGAGTTCCGTGCCGACGCCGGCGCCGCCCAGCTGATGGGGCGCAAGCAGCCCATGATCAATGCGCTGGCCCGTCTGGGCGGCATGGTGCCCGGCCAGTTGCCCAAGGCAGTCGAAGCCATGGGTATCACCGGCAGCATCGGCAAGCTGTTTGCCACGCACCCGCCGATTGAAGAGCGTATCGCTGCGCTGCAAAACGCCCAGCCCGGCCAGGTCTGACACCGGCCGGCTCCATCAAAAAAAGCCGCTGCAGCCGCAGCGGCTTTTTTTATGCGGCGGCGGCCGGGGCGGTCTGCTCGCCGCGCACGCGGGCGAGCGTAGCTGTCACCTCTGCCAGCTTCATGCCGTACATGTCTGCAAACTCGGCTTCGGTTTTTCCGCTGGCTTCGAAGGCGCGCAGCAAGGCCTCGCGTTTGGCCGCCTGCACCGCCAGTTCTGCCAGTGCCGCATCGACCAGCGCGTTGGTGGCTTCGTCCTGCACGCGCACCAGCGCCGCATAGTCTTCGCGGCTCAGGCCCGAAGCCTCGATGGCGTGGATCAGCCGGGCTTGCAGGCGCGGCCTCAGGTCCTCGCGCGAGCGCGCCTGGCGCCGGCGAAAGATTTCCAGGATGGCGTGGTGCACATGTTCGGGCGCGACGGGTTCGACCGGCTGGCCGTCCAGGTCGTGGCGGGGCAGACCGGCCGCCACGCTTTCAAGGTAGGGCGTGGATCGCGCATGCTGGCCCATCGCGATCTTGAGTTCGTCCTTTTTGAAATCCTCGGGATGGCGCGCCAGCAGGTCCTGGAAGACGCCAAGCTTGAGTGGCAGGAACTTGGCGCCAAACAGCTTGGGGTAGAGCTCGAACAGGCGTTCGAGCACCGGGCTGGCCTGGCGCTGGCGTGGCGCACGTGCCGGCGGGCGCTTGCCGCTGCGTGCCGGCTGGTCGGTGGTGGCGGGAGAGGTGTCGGTCATGGGTGTCAGTTCAGGGGAAAAAAATCGGGAGGCGTTCAGCGTGGCCGGAACATCTTGAACAGATTGTCGGGGGTGACGGTAAAGTAATCGGCCGGCCCGCCGCCACGCAGGATGGGCTGGGCGGCGGCGGTGTCGTAAATGCCGTCTTTCAGCAGGCGGCGTGCGATGTGAATGCCCACTACTTCGCCCAGCACCAGCCAGGTCGGCACGGGCACGCCGTCCACACCCTGCAGCTGCAGCACCTGGGTCAGGCGGCATTCGAAAGACACCGGGCTTTCGGCGACGCGGGGCACGGCGATTTTGCGCGAAGCGACGGGCGTGAGTCCCGCCAGCTCGAACTCGTTGACCTCAGGGGGTACCGCGGCACAGCTCTGGTTCATCTGTTCGGCCAGTGGCCGTGTTGCCAGGTTCCAGCCGAACTCGCGCGTCTGCTCGATGTTGTGCAGGCTGTCCTTGGCGCCAATGCTGGCAAAACCAATGAGGGGTGGCGTGTAGTTGAAGGCGTTGAAAAAACTGTAGGGCGCGAGATTCAGGCGACCTTCGGCATCCTGCGAGGAGATCCAGCCGATGGGCCGCGGCCCGACAATCGCGTTGAACGGGTCGTGCGGCAGGCCGTGGCCCTGCGCCGGCTCGTAAAAATGAATGTCGTCGTTCATGTGCTGCCTTTGTTGCCTGTCATGCTGAGCGCCACCGCCTCGGCGACCTCGATACCGTCCACACCGGCCGACAAAATGCCACCTGCGTAACTCGCCCCTTCGCCGGCCGGGTACAGGCCCTTGACGTTGAGGCTCTGAAAATCATCACCCCGCGTGATGCGCAGCGGCGACGAAGTGCGGGTCTCGACGCCGGTCAGTACCGCGTCGAACATGTCAAAGCCGCGAATCTTCTTGCCGAAGACCGGCAGTGCCTCGCGCATGGCGGTGATGGCGTAGGCGGGCAGGGCGCCGGCCAGATCGGTCATCAACACCCCCGGTTTGTAAGAGGGCTCGACGCTGCCGAGCTGGGTCGAGGCCTTGCCCGCCAAAAAATCGCCGACCAGCTGGCCTGGCGCTTCGTAGGTGCCGCCGCCCAGCGTGAAGGCATTCGATTCAAGCGCACGCTGGAAGGCGATGCCGGCCAACGGCCCGCCCGGGTAGTCGGCCGGGCTGATGCCGACCACGATGCCGGCGTTGGCGTTGCGTTCGTTGCGCGAGTACTGACTCATGCCGTTGGTGACGACGCGGCCGTCCTCGGAGGTGGCTGCGACCACGGTGCCGCCCGGGCACATGCAGAAGCTGTAGACCGAGCGGCCGTTGCCTGCGTGGTGCACCAGCTTGTAGTCGGCCGCGCCCAGCAGCGGGTGGCCGGCGTGTTGTCCGAGGCGCGCGCGGTCGATCAGGCCCTGCGGGTGTTCGATGCGGAAACCGACCGAAAACGGTTTGGCTTCCATGTACACACCACGCTCGTGCAGCATGGCAAAGGTGTCGCGCGCGCTGTGGCCGGGCGCCAGCACCACGTGGTCGGTACGCAACTCGTAGCTGCTGCCATCGGCCAGGTTCTGCACGGTCAGGCCCCTGAGCTGGCCGTCCTCGATCAGCACGTCGGCCAGGCGCTGCTGGAAACGGATCTCGCCGCCCATGGCAATGATCTGCTCGCGCATGTTTTCCACCACCTTGACCAGCTTGAAGGTGCCAATGTGCGGCTTGCTGACCAGCAGGATTTCCTCGGGTGCGCCGGCCTTGACGAATTCCGTCATGACCTTGCGGCCGAGGAAACGTGGGTCCTTGATCTGGCTCCAGAGCTTGCCGTCGGAGAAAGTCCCGGCGCCGCCTTCACCGAACTGCACATTCGATTCGGGGTTCAACACACGTTTTCGCCACAGGCCCCAGGTGTCTTTGGTGCGCTCCCGCACCTGCTTGCCGCGTTCCAGCACGATGGGGTTCAGGCCCATCTGCGCCAGCAGCAGCGCCGCAAAAATCCCGCAGGGGCCGAAGCCGACCACCACCGGGCGCAGCGCCGGCGCCTGGCGGGCCGCGGTCACCAAGTGGTAGCTCTGGTCGGGCGCTGGGCGGATGTGCGGGTGGTCCTTGAACTTTTCCAGCAGTTGCGCTTCGAGAGCCGGGTCGGCCACTTCCACGTCGGCGATATAAACCAGCAGCAGCTTTTGCTTGCGCGCGTCGTAACTGCGTTTGTAAATGGTGTGGCTGCGCAGCTGGTCAGGCCGGATGCCCAGGGTGCGCTGGATCAGCGCGGGCAGGGCATCTTCAGGATGGTCAAGCGGCAGCTTGAGTTCGGTCAGGCGGATCATGGGGCTCTCGGGATCTGTTTTTCGGATCTGCGAGCATTTTACGCCTCTGGCCCATATTCAACGGGCGCAAGCAGCTATCAAATCCATAGCATCCCGAATGCCCGGATAATCAGGGGGTGAAGCACGCCAGACTGCCGCTGGTGCAAGGGTGGAAACACCGCACTGGAGGAAGGTCCGGACTGCGCAGGGCAGCGTAGCAGCTAACGGCTGTCCACCGTGAGGTGAGGATCAGAGCTACAGAGACGAGCCGGTTCAGTCCGGGTGAAACGAGCAATCTCTACGCGCAGCAATACCAAGTAGGCACACGCAAAGCGGAATGGCCATGCCGTTTCGTCCTGACCGGGGCCCCCGGAGTGTGCGGGTAGGTAGCACCGAGCCGTTTGGTGACAAACGGCCCAGATTAATGGCAGTCACGCGCCGGCAACCGCAAGGAAGCCGGCGTGCACAAAATCCGGCCTATCGGCGGGCTTCACACTTTATTCAGGGCCGCAGCGCCTGCGATGGCGGGCGCTGCGCTTATTCCTCGACAAAAGCCACTTCGCGCGTCTTCTTGACCGAAGGCAGCAGCACGATGAGCAGCAACAAAACGCAGGCCACCAGCAGTCCGGCCGACAGGGGGCGCGTCACGAACACGCTCCAGTCACCGCGCGACAGCAGCAACGCCCGGCGCAGGTTTTCTTCCATCATCGGACCGAGGATCAGCCCCAGCAGCAGGGGTGCCGGTTCTGCCCGCAATTTGTTGAAGACGTAGCCGATGATGCCGAAGACGCCCACCACCCAGATGTCCCAGGTGTTGTTGTTGGTGGAATACACGCCAATCGCGCAGAACAGCACGATGGCAGGAAACAGGAAGCGATAGGGCACAGTCAGCAGCTTGATCCAGAGGCCGATCAGCGGCAGGTTCAGGATCACCAGCATGGCATTGCCGATCCACATCGAGGCGATCAGGCCCCAGAACAGTTCCGGGTCGCTGGTCATCACCTGCGGACCGGGCTGGATGTTGTGGATGGTCATCGCGCCAACCATCAGCGCCATCACCACGTTGGAGGGAATACCCAGCGTCAGCAGCGGAATGAACGATGCCTGCGCGCCCGCATTGTTGGCCGCTTCGGGGCCGGCAACGCCACGGATATTGCCTTCGCCGAAAGGCACTTCGCCGGCGCGGGCCTTGACCTTCTTTTCGATGGTATAGGCTGCAAACGCAGACAGCAGCGCGCCGCCGCCCGGCAGGATGCCCAGCGCACAGCCCAGGGCGGTGCCGCGCAGCACGGCGGGGGTCATGTCCTTGAAGTCCTGTTTGTTCGGAAACAGGCCCTGCACCTTCACGGCAAACACCTCGCGCTGTTCCTCGCGTTGTGCCAGGTTGCTGATGATTTCACCGTAACCAAAAATACCCATGGCAATGGCCACAAAGCCAATGCCGTCGGTCAACTCCGGCACGTCGAAGCTGAAACGGGCCACGCCGGAATTGACGTCGGTGCCCACCAGGCCCAGCAGCAGGCCCAGCAGGATCATGCCAACCGCCTTGAGCAGTGAGCCTGAAGCCAGCACCACTGCCCCGATCAGGCCCAGCACCATCAGCGCGAAATATTCAGCGGGCCCGAACTTGAAGGCCACCTCGGTCAGCGCCGGCGCAAAGGCCGCGATCATGACGGTTCCCACGCAACCGGCAAAAAATGAGCCCAACCCGGCTGCGGCCAGCGCCGGCCCGGCCCGCCCCCTCTTGGCCATCTGGTGTCCATCGATGCAGGTCACGACCGACGACGATTCGCCCGGCAAATTGACCAGGATGGCGGTGGTCGACCCCCCGTACTGAGAGCCGTAATAAATGCCGGCCAGCATGATCAGCGCCGACACCGGGGGCAACGCGTAGGTCGCCGGCAGCAGCATGGCGATGGTGGCGGCCGGACCGATGCCCGGCAACACGCCGATCAGGGTGCCCAGCAGGCAGCCCACAAACGCATACATGAGGTTGATGGGCGTGAAGGCCACGCCGAAGCCGGTGGACAGGTGTGAGAGCAGTTCCATGATGATCCTCAGCCGGTGATGAATTCAGGCCAGACCGGGAACTGCAGCTTCAGCGCGAGCACAAAGACCAGGTAACTGCCGATGGCCAGTGCCGTTGCCAGAAGGAGCGTCGGCTTGAACTTCCAGTCGGGCTGGGCCATGCTGGCCACAAAAGTCAGGGCGTAGATGCCAACAATGATGCCGAACGCCGGGATGCCCAGGTCCCGCACGCCGGCCAGCAGCACGCCAAAGATCACGTTGGCGGCAATCACGTAGCCCAGGGGGCGCCACGCCCATTTCCCTATCTCTTCCTCGCCGGTGTCCGTGCGTCCCAGCGCCGTGAAGGTGATGACAAGGCCCACCAGCGCCATCAGGACGCCCAGCATCAGCGGGAAATACCCCGGCCCCATGCGCGCCGCGTCGCCAACGGTGTAGTTGGTCGCGCCCCAGGCAAACGCGATGCCTGCCACCGTGAACATGAGGCCGCAGTAAAAATCCGGCTCATTTTTGATTTTTATAGTCAAGGTTTGTCTCCTGTATGAAAAATGCCGATCAAAGCCGGATCACCGGCGCTACAGGGCAGCGACGTGAGCGTCAGCAGTGAAGTGGCAGACGAGAGCGCGGCGATCAACCTGCTGTGCGCGGGTTGCACCGGCGAACGGGTGTAGTGCAGGAGCAGCTTGGCAGTGAGGCCGCGCTGCGCACGACTGGAAACAGGAGCGTAGGCGAGTCGTCAGATCGTGTAAATTCGTATTTGGGCGCGATTTATTTCGAAAAACGCGAACTATCTGGCAAATGGCCTGTCGGACAAGGCTTTTTCCACACGCTTCCCGGGGGAAACAGTGAATTTCAAGCACCTGCATTATTTTTGGGTCACCGCCAAAGCGGGCGGCATCGTGCGCGCGGGCAGGCAACTGCACACCACGCCCCAGACCCTGTCGGGGCAAATCAAGTTGCTGGAGCAGTCCTTGGGTCTGCAGCTGTTTCGCAAGAACGGCCGTCAGCTGGAATTGACCGGCGAGGGGCAACTGGCGCTGGGCTATGCCGAGCAGATTTTTGGGCTGAGCGCCGAAATGGAAACTGCCCTGCGGCAGGCCAGGGACAAACACAGCGTGCTGGAATTTCGCGTCGGCGTGACGGATTCGTTTGCCAAGGCGGTGGTTTATCGCTTGCTGGAACCGGCCTTGTCGCTGCAACAGCCGGTGCGGCTGGCGTGCAGTGAAGGCAAGTTCCCGGACCTGTTGGGACAACTTGGACTGAACCGGATTGACATGGTGCTCTCCGATGAGCCCATCACCAGCCGCGCGAACATCAAGGCCTACAACCATGCCATCGGAAGCACCGCCATGAGTTTTTTCTGTGCGCCGTCGTTGAAGCCTTCGCTCAAGGGCCCCTTCCCGCAAAACCTGGACGGTGCGCCCATGCTGGTCATGGGACCCTCGGCATCCATACGCAAACCCCTCGAAAGCTGGTTGCTCAGGCACCAGATCACGCCACGGATTGTGGGTGAATTCGACGACTTGCCCTTAATGAAGTCGTTCGGTCGCGAAGGTCGTGGCGTGTTCATGGGCGCCAGCGTTCTGGAGGCTGAAACCGCTGCGCAATACGGCGTGGAAGTCGTGGGCCACACCGAGGAAATCATTGAGCACTTTTTTGCGGTGTCGCTGGAACGGCGCATCAAACATCCCTGCGTGGCAGCCATCACCGACTCTGCCCGCCGGAAATTCCCCCACTAGCGGCGCGCAGGACACACGAGCGCCCGGGAGAGTTCGCCTGCTTGAAGACTGCTCCGCTCAGATCTCGTCAATCGCCGTGGAAAGCGCCGGGCTGTCCTGCGCACCGGCGGCGGCTTCCAGCGAAAAACGTTCGCGCGTGTTGATATAAAAACTCGCGCCGAACCGTGCCACCGGGAAATAGTCCTGCAGGCGCACGCGCCACAGTTCGGTGTCGATCAGGCCCTCGCGGGCATGCAGCCAGTGCACCTGCCCAATGAAGATCTGCCGGCTCGCGGTTTCCAGGGTTTCGTACAAGGTGCATTCAAACGCGCAGGGCGCCTCCACGATGCGCGGCGGCTGGACCTTGTTCGACGGCGCGGCTGTCAGCCCGACGGCGGCCAGTTCGCTGACATCGGCCGGGAAACGTTCGCCGCAGCGGTGCATCTGCAGCGCCATCGCTTCGTCCGCCAGATGCACCACAAACTCTTTGGTACGCACGATGTTGGCCGCCGTGTGTTTGAGCTGGCCGTCCTGCAGGCGGTTGATGCTGACCATGACGATGGGCGGCTCCTCGCCCAGCATGTTGAACATGCTGAAGGGCGCGGCGTTGACCACGCCGTCTTCGCTGAGCGTGGTGATCAGCGCGATGGGCCGCGGCACGATCAGGCTGGCCATCAGCTTGTAACGCTGGTATTCGGTGATGGCGGAAAAGTCGATGTCCATGAAGTCGTCCAGTTCAACCGAGTCCCAGCATCTGCGCCAGGCTTTTTTCGGCTTGTGGTTTGTCCAGGCAGATGCGGCGCTCCAGGTCCAGCAGGTGTTCGTTCATCACGCGCACCGCCTTGGCGGGTTCGCCGTTTTCGATGTAATCGACGATGCGTGCATGTTCGTCATGTTCACAGGCGGCGTTGCCCGGTGGCTCGTACAGGGCCACGATCAGCGAACAGCGCGAGACCAGCTCGTGCAGGTAGCCGTGCAGGATGCTGTTGCCCGAGAGTTCGGCCAGGCGCAGGTGAAAGGCGCTGGCCAGCCGTGCCCAGGCCGGCTGGTCGGCGCGGTGAATCGCCGAATGTTCGTCACGCAACTGCTTGCGCAGCGAGGCGATCTCGGCTTTGCTGATGCGCTGCGCCACCAGCGGCACGATGGTCGCTTCCAGCAGGCGGCGCGCCTCGAAAATCTGCCGGGTTTCCTCGGGCGTGGGTGCCGCCACCACGGCGCCGCGGTTCGGCCGCAGGTCCACGATGTGATCGTGCGCCAGCCGCTGCAGCACCTTGCGCACGGTCGCGCGGTTGGCCGAGAACAGCTCGCACAGCGCCTGCTCGGGCAGCTTGGTGCCGGGCGCGATGCGCTGGTTCATGACGCTGTCGAACACCGAGTGGTAGATGCGGCTTTCGCTGTCGGACAGGCCGGACACCAGTGGCACGGTCACGCCAGCCGGGGGCGGGGCGGATTTTTTGGCCGTGCTCATGCGGTCTTCTCCGGAAACAGCAGGTCCATGTGCCGGCAGATGGCGCCCGGCGTCGTGACCCAGAGGCCGCCCGCGTCGCGTTGCTGCGCGATGTGCTGCAGCGCGCGCCGCAGGTGGCGCAGCCGGTAGGGCTGGCCGACGATGTAAGGGTGCAGCGCAATGCCCATGACCAGCGGCTGCTGCACCGACTGCGCCAGCATCTCGTCGAAGTTGTCGATGATCATCTGCGCGAAGTCCTTGCCGTCCATCTGGCGCGCCACGATCATCGGGATGTCGTTGATCTCTTGCGGATAGGGAATGGACCACAGGCCGCCATGGCGCGTGGTCTTGCGCACGGGCTGGTCGTCATGGCACCAGTTCAGGGTGTAGCGGTAGCCGGTTTCGGCCAGCAGGTGCGGCGTGGCCAGGCTCTCGGAAATCCAGGGCGACAGCCAGCCCGCAGGGGCCGTGCCACTGTGATGGGCGATGCGGGCGCGGCAGTCGGCCAGCAGGGCGCGTTCCTCGCCCTCGTCCATGCCAGCCTGGCGTTCGGCGTTGGTGTGGCCGTGGCCTATCAGCTCATCGCCGCGCGCCGTGAAAGCCTCAATCAGTTCCGGGCAGTGGTCGTAGAGCGCGGTGTTGATCAGTGCACCGGTCGGCAGCTTGAGTGCGTCGAACAGTTCCAGGCAGCGCCAGGCGCCAACGCGGTTGCCGTATTCGCGCCAAGCGTAGTTCAGCACATCGGGCTGCGGTGAGGCCGGGCCCAGATTCGCGCCCAGGCCTTCGCCAAAGGCGAAATGCTCCAGATTGAAGCCGATGTACACGGCCAGCCGCGCACCGCCCGGCCAGTGGTAGTCCGGCCTGTCGTGGATGGCCTGGTAGCTGAACAGGCCGTGGCTGGCCACCGGCCGTCCCGCCGTCCCGTGGTCGTGGCTCATGGTTGGCGCTCCAGAAGGCAAGGCCCGTACTTGGCGCGTGTTGCACGGTTTGTGTGCCTGGATGTTCTGTTTCGGTGCATGGCGAAATGAGGCTGGGGAAGGTGCATGAATCGATTCTGTCTGAGCAATTTTGGTGCCCAAATCGGGATCAAATTGTCAACAATATGAATTGTTGATTGTTTTCAATAATTTTTGTTTGTGTCAATTATCCAGGCTGGCGTGGCATGGAGCTTGCATCCGCAAACCCTGAGTTTTAACCGCCCACCCTTTTTTCAGGAGATTGCCATGCCCTTGTTCCGCCGTTCTTTTGTTGCCGCTGCTGCGGCCGTGGCGACCCTCGCCTGCTTGCCCGCCCATGCCCAGGACGCCATCAAGATCGGCCTGGTGACCGCCCTGTCGGGCCAGTCGGCCAAAGCTGGCGAGGCCATCACGCGCGGCCTGGCCGTGGCCATCGACGAGATCAACGCCAAAGGCGGCCTGCTCGGCGGCCGCAAGCTGGAACTGGTGCGCCGTGACGACGAAGGCAACCCGGCAAAGGGTGTGGTCGCCGCGCGCGAACTGATCTTCAAGGAGCAGGTCGCGGTGTTGTTCGGCGGGCTGGACACGCCGGTCTCCATGGCCATCGTGCCGATTGCCAACCAGGAAAAAACCCCGTTCATGGGCCCCTGGGCCGCCGGTACGCCCATCACCAAAAATGGCGCCAATCCAAACTTTGCCTTCCGTGTCTCGGCCGTGGACGAGATCGTCAACAGGGCCATGCTGCAGTACGCGCAAAAGACCTTCAAGGCGGCCAAGCCCGGCATGATCCTGGTCAACAACCCCTGGGGCGAGTCCAACGAGAAGGGCCTCACTGCAGCGCTGGCTGCGAAAAACATGAATGCCGCCGGTATCGAAAAGTTTGAAGCCAACGACGTGGATGTGGTGCCGCAACTGACCAAGCTGCGCGCGGCTGGCGCTGACACGCTGTTCATGGTCGGCAACGTTGGCCCGTCGGCGCAGGTGGTCAAGTCGCTGGACCGCATGGGCTGGAAGGTCCCGGTGGTGTCTCACTGGGGCCCGGCCGGCGGCCGCTTCACCGAGCTGGCCGGCCCGAACGCCAAGTCGGTGCATTTTGTGCAGACCTACAGCTTCTTCGGCAAACAGACACCGGTGGGCGAAAAGGTCATGAAGGCACTGATGGCCAAGTACCCCGACATCAAGGGCGCAGACGACGTGACCCCGGCCGTGGGTGTGGCCAATGCCTATGACGCGATGCAACTCGCCGCGCTGGCGATCAGCAAGGCCGGCAGCACCAAGGGCGACGAGGTGCGTCAGGGCTTCTACAAGATCGACCGCTACGAAGGCCTGATCAAGACTTACGTCAAACCTTTCTCGGCCGAAGTGCATGACGCCGTGACCGAAAACGACTACGTCTGGGCGCAGTTCATCGACAACCGCATCCTGCCCGTGGGCATGAACTGACAACAACCTGCCATGTGTCGGGCCACGCCGAGTTGGCGGAATGGCCCGACAGGAGACTTCCATGCTTTTGACTTCGGCGCTGATCAGCGGCCTCGGTCTGGGCAGCATGTACGGCCTCATGGCCTTGGGCTTTTACATCACCTACGCCGTTTCGGCGACGGTGAATTTTGCCCAGGGCAGTTCCATGATGCTCGGTGCTGTCCTGACCTACACCTTTTCCCAAACCCTGGGCTGGCCCTGGCCGCTGGCGCTGACAGCAGCGCTCGCACTGTGCGCGTTTTACGGCATGCTGGTCGAGTTTGTCGCGGTGCGGCCGTTTGCCAGCCGCGGTTCCAACGCCTGGCTGATGTCCACCGTGGCGCTCGGCATCGTGCTCGACAACGTGGTCATGTTCACCTTCGGCAAGGAGCCGCGCAACCTGCCCTCGCCGCTGGCCGTCACGCCGATTCAACTCGGTGAGGTCGGTCTCGGTGTGTATCCGCTGCAATTGCTGATTCCCGTCATCGGCCTGGCGCTGGCCGGCGCGCTGCACCTGGTGGCGCGCCGCACGCGCTGGGGCGTGGCCCTGCTCGCGGTCGAGCAGAACCGCGATGCCGCGCGCCTGATGGGCATCCCGGTCAAGGTGGTGGTGCTGGTCGCGTTTGCGCTGTCCACGCTGTTTGCCGGTGTGGCCGGCGCGCTGGTCGCGCCGCTGTTCAATGTGCATTCCGACATGGGCACGCTGTTCGGCCTCAAGGCCTTTGCCGTCGCCATCCTCGGCGGCATCACCAGCGCCTGGGGTGTGATGCTGGCCGGCCTGCTGTTCGGCATCGGCGAGGCGCTGATCACCTCTACGCTGGGTTCCAGCTATACGCAGATCATCATGTTTTCGCTGGTGATCGTGGTGCTGGCGCTGCGGCCCAATGGCATGTTTGGCCGACTGGAGGTCAAGAAGGTATGAGCCGCATGTCAACTTTTTCCAGGCCTTCGACATGGCTCTGGGGGCTGGGCCCGGCACCGGCGGTGGCGGTGATGGCGTTGCTGATGCTCGCCGCCCTCGCTCTGGCCTGGACCGTCAACGGCTATTTTGTGTATGTGCTGGCCAATGTGGCCCTGCTTGCCATCGTCGGCATCGGCCTGAACGTGCTGCTCGGCCTGACGGGCCAGGTGTCTTTCGGCCACGCCGGGTTTTACGCGCTGGGTGCGTACGCGGTGGCGGTGCTGACCACGAAATTCGGCATGAACTTCTGGCTGGCCTGGGCGCTGGGCGTGGCACTCAGCGCTGTGCTGGGCTTTTTGCTGGCGCTGCCGGCCCTGCGCGTCAAGGGGCCTTATCTTGCCATGGTGACGATTGCCTTCGGCTTCATCGTCGAACACGGCATCGTCGAGTGGCGCAGCGTCACCGGTGGGCAAAACGGCATCATGGGCGTGGCTGCACCGGCGCTGGGTGCGCTGAAGTTCGATGTGCGTGGTGTGGCAGCACTGTCCATCATCGCCTGCGCTGTGGTGCTGGCGCTCTACAGCTGGCTGTCGCGCAGCGCCTGGGGCGCCGCCATGCGCGCGGTGAAGGACAGCGAAACCGCCTGCGAGTCGGTCGGCATCAACCCGCTGCTGATCAAGGCCGTGGCTTTTGCGGTGTCGGCGGCCGTGGCGGGCTTGGCCGGTGGCCTGTTCGCGCCGCTGTCGGGTTTTGTCACGCCCCAGGGCTTCGGCATGTTGCAGTCCATTCTGTTTGTGCTGGTGGTGATGATCGGCGGCGCCGGTTCCATCCTCGGGCCGGTGATTGGCGCGGTGATCGTCGGTGTGCTGCCCGAACTGCTGGCCAGCCTGGAGGAATACCGGTTGCTGTTCTTCGGTGCGCTGCTGCTGGCGGTGTTGTGGGCTGCGCCGCAAGGCATGGCGGGCCTGGTGGGCGGCTTGTGGCGGCGTGTGCGGCCCCTGGCTGCAGATGCACCTGTGAGCGCTTCCGACGCGGACGCCTTGCCAGCTGCCGCCACCACGCCACGCGGCGCGCTGACGGTCACCGGCCTGGGCCGTGTGTTCGGCGGTGTGCGTGCTGTGCATGAATTGAGTTTCGACACCCTGGCCGGCGGCGTGACCAGCCTGATCGGCCCCAACGGCGCGGGCAAGACTACGGTGCTCAACATGCTCAGCGGGTTCTACAAACCGTCGGCCGGTTCGTTCGCCTTGCAGGGCCAGGCATTGCTCGGCCCCGCCGCCTGGCAACTCTCGCGCAGCGGCGTGGCGCGCACCTACCAGACCTCGCAACTCTTCGGCACGCTGAGCGTCGAAGACAACGTGGCCCTGGCCCTGTGCCGGGGCCGCCTCGGCAACCCGCTGCGTGCCGGCAAGTTCAACACCGGCGCCTTGCGCGCGCAGAGCCGCGCCCTGCTGGCCCGTTGCGGCTACACAGGTTCCGCACGCATGGCCGCGGCGGGCCTGCCACATGTGGACCGGCGCCTGGTCGAGATTGCGCGCGCACTCGCTACCGATCCGCAGGTGTTGCTGCTCGACGAGCCGGCGGCCGGTCTGTCCAG
>CAMLDT010000001.1 GCA_946479075.1 uncultured Polaromonas sp. | reverse complement strand
CTATTTCTGCGACGTCAACGCCATGCTGCATGCCCAGGCCCAGGCGGGCCAGTGGCGTGTCAGCGTGCTGGTGGACGAGGCGCACAACCTGGTCGAGCGCGCGCGCAAGATGTATTCGGCCGAACTGGACCCGGCGCATCTGGCGGTGGCACGGCAGGCGGCGCCGCCGGCCATTCGCAAGGTGCTGGACCGGCTGGCCCGCGGCTGGCACGAGCTGCACCGCGACCAGGTGGACGACTACCAGGTGTATGAGGAGGTGCCGCAGGATTTCCGCGGCGCGCTGCAGCAGACCGCCAGCGCCATCCTCGACCACCTGGCCGATCACCCTGCCGGCATCGATGCGCGGCTGCAGGATTTTTTCTTTGAAGTGTTGCACTTTTCGCGCATGGCCGAATTGCTGGGCGCCCATTCGCTGTTTGACATCACGCTGGGGCAGGGCGGGGCGCGGCTGTGCCTGCGCAATGTGGTGCCTGCGCCTTTTCTGGCGCCGCGTTTTGCCGCCGCGCGGTCGGCGGCGCTGTTTTCAGCCACGCTCAGCCCTTGCGATTACTACAGCGACCTGTTGGGCCTGCCGGAGGGCACCGCCTGGATCGATGTGGCTTCACCCTTCAGGGCTGAGCAGTTGTCGGTGCGCGTGGTGGAGGACGTGTCCACCCGTTTTCACCACCGCGGCCACTCGCTGTTGCCCATGGTGGAACTCATGGCCCGGCAATACAGCGCCGCTCCCGGCAACTACCTGAGTTTTGTCAGCAGCTTTGACTACCTGGAGCAATTGCTGACGCTGTTCCGTGCCCGTTACCCGGCCATTGAGGTCTGGGCGCAATCGCGCGGCATGGAAGAAAGTGCGAAGCGGGGATTTCTCGAACGTTTTGCCCCGGCCTCGGCAGGGATCGGTTTTGCCGTACTCGGCGGCGCCTTTGCCGAAGGCGTGGACCTGCCGGGCAAACGCCTGATTGGCGCCTTCATCGCCACCCTGGGCCTGCCGCAGATCAACCCGGTCAACGAGCAGATCAAGGCGCGCATGGACGCCAGCTTTGGCCGCGGTTACGACTACACCTACCTCTACCCCGGTCTGCAAAAGGTGGTGCAGGCGGCCGGCCGGGTGATACGCACCGAGTCCGACAGTGGCGTGGTGTACCTGATCGATGACCGGTATGGCGGGGCGCAAGTGCAGCAGCTTTTTCCCGGGTGGTGGAAGGTGGAGCGCTTGCAGGCGCGTTTGCCGCGTGCGGTATCGCCGGCTTGGCGGGGCGAGGAAAGCGTGGGAGTCGAAGTGGGAGCGGGCGTGGAAGTGGGCGTGGGGGAAATCAACCCTGCTGTCGAATGCCAGCCCCAGTCGCAGCGTGACGCCGGATGACAAGGGAAATAGCCCGCTAGCCCCCGTCCATCAAGCGCCAGCAGCTATCAAAAAAAGAGCAGTTTCAGTTGATCAAGCCGTGCTGCCGCGCCGCAAACACCGCCTGCATGCGGTTGGACACGCGCAGCAGGCCGTAGAGAATTTGCACATGGCCACGCACCGTGTGGTGCGACAAGTCCAGCCGGCGTGCGATCAGCTTGTCGGGCAAACCTTCGCAGAGCAGGTTGAGTACTTCGCACTGGCGTGATGTCAGGCGCGGTGCCGCGGGTTCGCCGGACTGTGCGGCGGGCATGGCGTGCTGCGCTGCGGTGCCGTGCGCCAAGGCCATGCTGGCGCCATTTTGGGCATGCGTGTCGGTCTGGGAAGTTTGCAAAATGCTCATGGCTGAATTAGAACGGCGTGCGCGCGCTGCGACAAGTGCCGGCGACACTGCGCTTGTCCCTAAAAATAACTACACAAAGCGGCGCGGCCGTCTTTGCTGCGTCATGCCGGACTGCGTTTTTCCGGCAGCCACAGGTGCAGGCTGGTGGCGCTCCCGTCGGAGTCCCAGCGCAGGCTGGCGCCGATGGAGCGGGCGCGGCGCAACTGGTTGTGCAGGCCCTTGCCACCGCGTTGCAGGGCGGTCTCCAGCACGAAGCCGGGGCCGTTATCGCGGATGGTCACCGTGACGCCGTCCACGTCGCCCTGCTGCTCCACCGCGGTGCTGACGCGGATTTCGCTGGCCTGGGTGTGTTTGAGGATGTTGGCAAAGGCCTCCTGCAGGATGCGCAGGATGTGCAGCGCGTTGCGCGGGTCCAGCCAGTCGAGCGGAGGCACGTCCACCACCTCCCAGCGCAGCGCGATGCCGGCGGCGGCCAGCCGCGGCCCCAGACGGAAACGCAGCGTGGCCAGCAGCAGCAGCAGGTCGGCCTCGACCGGCTCCATCGAATCGATGGTCAGCTTGAGGTCGTCGATGCAACCCCTGAGCACCTCGGCCACGTCCGCTTCTCCCAGACGCCCGCCTTCCACCACACGCAGCGCGCTCACCAGCGATGAGCCGAGGCCGTCGTGCATGTCCTGCGTCAGGCGCTGGCGCTCCCTGCTCAGGGTCTGGCTGTGCTCGATCTGGCTCATCCGCTCATAGCTGATGGCCAGTTCGGCTTCACGGTCACGCAGGCTTTTCGCCAGATTGGCATTGACCTGTTCGACTTCGCCGATGGCGCCCACGTAACGCCTGAACATGATGTAGCCGAACATCACAAACAGCCCGATGATGCCGTAGGGGTTGGTGTACACGCCTTCGGGGCTGACCCAGTTGTTTTGCAGCGCCAGGTCGTAGGCGGAAAGGGCAATGGTGGCGACAAACCAGCCCGCCATCAGCCACACCTCCCGGGAGCGGGTGCGCAGCGCATTGCGCAGCGCATCGGCAGAAATAAGCACCGCCAGGGGCAGCATCGACAGGTAAAGCAGCGGCGTGATCAGCACCAGGTCGGGTACCCGTTGCAGCAAGCCGGGGAGCGTCAGCACATTGGTGACCAGCGTGATGCCGACCAGGCACGGCGTCAGCCAGCGCAGCGGGTGCTTGTGCAGGCGCTCCATGAAACTGTTGACAAACACGATCAGCCACGTGAGCGACGAGACCGTGATCCATTGCATCCACACGTCGGAAATTGGCAGGTAGTTGCCGCCGACGTAGTAATGTTGCATGCGCACAAAGGCCGCCGCCGACGTGATGAAAAACAGCAGGTAAAGCGACTCCTGCCGGCGCTTGCACCACACCGCCAGTGAAAACAGGCCCAGCGCCAGAAAGGCCGAAACACCCACAAACGGCAACTGGTTCTGAAGAAAGGCCCGCAGCTGGTAACGCCAGACCAGTTGCCGCGCCGTCCCCACCCACATGGTGGACAGCGCGCTGCCGCCGGCGCGCAGCCGGTCAATGCGCAGCAGCACACTTGCCGGGGTGGGCGTTCCGGCCGCGCCGTTCAGCCGCAGCAGCAGCGGATGGTTGTAGCCGTTGTAAACCAGGCTGCCCTCGGACTGATAGGCCAGCTTGCCATCGGCATAAATCGCCAGTTGGCCGATGGTCTTCCAGCGCGGGATGTAAAGGTGCACGGGCTCTGCGGCGGTTTGCAGGCCGGCCAGATCCAGACGGTACCAGTCGGTGACGACGCGACCTTCGCCAGCGGGTTCTAGGATGTGGCGCGGCGCCGTGTAGGGCAGCACGATGTCCTGCCAGCCGCTGGCTGGCAGCCCGGGGCCGTGGTCGCCGGACACGCTGGACGCGGGCGGTGTGAACGCATCGGCGGCCACGGACAGCAGTTGCGCCCGCTCCAGATGAATCGCCGGATCGCCAGCGTCTGAAGCGCAGCCGACGACCGCAAAAGCCAGCACCAGCAGCAAAGACACCCACCGGGCGGACTGTTTCACGCTACAGCAATCCCTGGTTCCTGGCTTCATAAATCGCTTCTGCCTTGGAGCTGACCTTGAGCTTCATGTAAATGCGCCGCACATAGGTCTGCACGGTGTGCACCGACACCTGCATCAGCCGGGCGATCTCTTCGGCGGTGAAACCCTTGGTGATCAGCTCCAGCACTTCCTTCTCGCGGCTGGACAGCAAAGCCTGTTCCTGGCCCGGCTCTGCCGGCAGGGCAACGGGCGCCGGCACGGACGATTGCCGGAAGCGTGTCAGGATTTGCCGCGCAATCAGCGGGCTGATCGGGCTGCCGCCGTTGTGCAGGCTGCGGATCTCGGCCAGCATGTTCTCGGGTGCGCTGTCCTTGAGCAGGTAGCCCGAGGCGCCGGCTTCAATCGACTGCATCACATGCGCCTCGTCGCCGAAGGTGGTGCACACCATCACCGCGCAGTTCGGACTGCCCAGGTGCGCAGCGCGGATCACATCGATGCCCGAGCCGTCCGGCAGGCCCAGGTCCACCAGCAACACGTCGGCGGGCGTGGCCTGCAGGGCCCGCAGACCGTCGGCGCGCGTGCCGGAGACGCTCACCAGTTGCATGTCGCCAGACCCGGTCACAGCGGTGGTGATGGCTGCCTGGAAATGAACATCGTCTTCGACGAGGGCAACGCGAATCGGCAGGGGGTCTGTGGGTGCGGGCATGGGGGATGGTGAAACAGGAAGAAGCTGCCGGAGGCGCCATTTTGCGCCAGCCCTGCGCAACGCCTGTCCCCAAAAGTGATGACAGTCGGCCCCGGCCTGTGCCGGCCTGCAAGCTGCGCCGAAGCCGCCGACGCGGCGGCTCGAAGTTGAACGTAAAATCGGCCTCCAGCCCATAGCTGGCGGGCGCAAGCAGCTATAAAAATGGTAGCGTAGCAGGCGTTGTATCAAAGCGGCGAGGCCGCTTCCTTAGGCGTAGCTGCCGGGCGTTCACTCACGGCTTCGCACAAAAATTCCCTGAAACTCGCCGCCGCGGGTGACAACGCATGGCCCCGCTTGAAGAACAGTGACAGGTGGCGGTGCACCACAGGCGCGACGATGGGGCGGGCCACCAGGCCGAAGGGTTCGATCAGCGGCAGCGAGCGGGCCGGCTGCGCGGTGATGCCGTGACCCCATTGCACCATGCCGAGTGCGGTGGTGATGAAGGACACTTCCTGCGCCGGGTTCAGCACCAGCTTTTGGGAATGCTTGAACAGGTCGGTCTGGAGCCGGGTGGTGAAATCGCGGGTCAGGCTGACAAAGGGCTGCTGCAGCACCTGCGTCCAGGTCACGCGCTGCAGCGCGGCAAGCGCATGGTCCGGGCGGCATATCAGCCAAACCCGGTCGCGGAAAAGGCTCTCCTGCACCAGTTCTGCAGGGGCGGCGCGCTGCGGCGCAATGCCCAGATCGGCCTCGCCGCTGGCCACGCGCGCCAGCGCCTGCTGGTTCAGCGAGTCCAGCACATAGACCGCAATCGCCGGGTACAGCTGCCGGTAACGCAGGATGAGTTCAGGCAGGGTGGTGGAGGCGTACAGCGGCGTGCACGCAATGCGCACCGTGCCGCGTTTTTTCTGCTCCAGGTCCTGCGTGGTCTCCAGCGCCAGGGCCAGGTCGTCGAGCACCTTGCGCGCCAGCGGGTAGAACTCGTTGCCCGCCAGTGACAGCGCGGTGCTGCGCGTGGTGCGATCAAACAGGCGCACCTTCATGCCGCTTTCCAGCTCCTTGACCAGCAGGCTGAGTGCCGACGGCGTCAGGTGCAGGCGGCGGGCCGCGGCCGCAAAGCTGCCGGCATCCGCAATGGCCAGAAAAGCCCGGAGCTGACGAAGGGTGACGTTGTTTGCATTCATCAATAAAACTCAATGCCCACTAAATATTGCTGGTTTGTCTAATCAGTGAGTGAACCTTAACATGCCCGCACAAAGGAGTTTTTCACGATGCTGCGATTCGATCCGAACCTGAGATGGCTGTTCACCGAAGTACCGATGCTGGAGCGTTACGAGGCTGCGGCCGCGGCGGGTTTTCAGGGCGTTGAGGTGGCTTTCCCCTACGACCAGCCGGCGGCGGAGATCGCCGCGCGCCTGCAGGACAACGGCCTGCAAATGGTGCAAATCCTGTCGCCTTTTGACTGGGATGCCGGCGAGCGCGGCATGGCAGCGCTGCCCGGCAGGCAAGCCGCCTTCAGGGAAAGCATACACACCGCGGTGGACTACGCGGTACAGGTGGGCAAGCCGATGATTCACGTGATGCCCGGAAACATGACGCCGGAGCTGGATCGTCGGCAATGCATGGACCTGTTTCTAGACAACATCGGCTGGGCGGCCGACCATGCAAAGACCGCCGGCATCACGCTCATCCTGGAGCCTTGCTGCCGCGCGCGTTTTCCGCAGTTCCTCTATCACCGCATCGACGAGGGCGTGGAAGTTGTGCGGGCGCTGGGCCGGGATAACGTCAAGCTGTGTTTTGACACCTTCCACATCCAGATGGAAGAGGGCGCCATCGCCGACCGCCTGCAGGCCGCCTGGCCGCACATCGGCCACATCCAGGTTGGCAACGTGCCGGGCCGCCATGAGCCCGGTACCGGCGAAATCCATTTTCCCTACCTGCTGGGCCTGATCGAAAAACTTGGCTGGGACCGCTGGATCGGATGTGAATACACCCCATCCGGCCACACGCTCGACACCCTGGGCTGGGGCAAGCCTTATGGCGTGCGTGACCCGCGCAAGGCAGCCGCCGCTGCCCACTGAAGGATCGACATGTTGAATGCTGCTGACAATGATCTGTTGACACGCACCGGCCCCGAGACGGCCATGGGCCAATATTTCCGGCGTTTCTGGCAGCCGGTGGCGCTGTCGCGCGAGCTGGAAACCGACGGCGCGCCACTGCGCGTGAACATCATGGGCGAGAACCTGGTCGCGTTCCGCAACAGCGAGGGTGTGGTCGGGCTCACCGATTCGCGCTGCCCGCACCGCGGCGCCAGCCTGTATTTCGGGCGCAACGAGAACTGCGCCATCCGCTGCGTGTTTCATGGCTGGAAGTTCGACCTGCAGGGCAAGCCGCTGGAGTTGCCCAATGTGCCGCCAGGCTCGGCTTATCACCAGACCATCCGCCTGAAAGCCTACCCGACGCGCGAGTACGGCGATGTGGTCTGGGCATACATGGGGCCCGACCCCTGGGACCGGCCCCTGCCCGAGGTGCCCGAACTGGAGTTCGGCGCCTTGCCCGCATCGCACCGCTACGTGACCAAGAAGCTGCAGGAATGCAACTGGGCGCAATCGATTGAAGGCGCGCTGGATACCTCGCATTTCTCTTTCCTGCACATGCCTGCAACCGGCGTGCCGTCCAACGAGAATCCCGATGCACCGGCCGACGAGAAGCGACTGCGCTGGATCCGTGACGATCCGCTGCCGAAGTTTTCCATCCTTGAGCATGAGGTCGGGTTTGTGGTGGGCGGTGCACGCCGCGCGGAAGGCGACAGCCGCTACTGGCGCAGTGCACAGTTCGCCTTGCCGGCGCACAGCACCACACCGTCAACTTTGCCGGGCGAAACGCATTTCGGCTACACCTGGGTGCCCATCGATGACGTCAATTGCTGGATCTACACCTATGCGTGGAACCCGGACCGGCCGCTGACGGAAGATGAAACCCGCAAGTTCAAGGGCGGCCACGGCGTGATCGCGGAAGTCGATGACAAGTTCATTCCCATCCGCAACCGCAGCAACGAGTACCTGATCGACCGTGAGCACCAGAAACACATCAGCTACACCGGCGTGCGCGGCGTCGCCGAGCAGGACGCGATGATCCAGGACAGCCAGGGACGCATTGCAGACCGGACCCGGGAGCACCTGTCGCCTTCCGATGCCGCCGTCGTGCGCTTTCGCCGCGCGGTGCTGGCCGGCGCCAAGGCGCTGGCCACCGGCATCGAGCCGCAGGCACCGCTCAAACACGAGGCTTACCGTCTGCGTTCCGGCAGCTGGTTTGCAGCCGAAGGCGTTTCTTTCGAGCAGGTCATGCTGGAGCGCTTCGGCGACCCGGTTGGGCGCGTCACTGCACCCGCCGCCAGCGCGACAGTCGCGTGAGCGTGAATTTGACCCTTCCCACATCAACTACAGGAGACACCCCATGACATCATTCACACCCTTTTCCCGAACCCGCCGCGGCGCCCTTGGCGTGGCGCTGGCTTGTGGCCTGGCCCTGGCGGGAACGGCACATGCCCAGGCCTATCCCAACAAAGCCATCAAGTTCATCATTCCTTACGCCGTCGGCGGCTCGACCGACCAGACCGGGCGGCTGGTGGCGCAGTCCCTGTCGCAGCGGCTGGGCCAGCCGGTGGTGGTTGAAAACCGTTCGGGTGCGGGCGGCACGCTGGGGCACGATGCGGTCGCCAAATCGCCGGCTGACGGCTACACGCTGCTGTTCAGCGCGGCCGGGCCGCTGACCGTCACGCCGCATACCTATTCAAAGCTGAGTTATGAGCCGGTCAAGGGTTTCGAGCCGATCACGCTGGTAGCGACGCAGCCGCTGCTGTTGGTCGTCAAGCCCGCCCTCAAGGCCAGCAACGTCGCCGAACTGACTGCTCTGGCGAAATCCCAGCCCGGCAAGCTGAGCTACGGCTCGTTCGGCAATGGCAGCGCGGCGCACCTGGCCGGGGAATATTTCAAGACCCTCGCCAAGGTTGACATGGTGCACGTGCCTTACAAAGGCAGCGGCCCCGCGCTGGTGGACCTGGTCGGTGGCCAGATTGACCTGATGTTCGATGTGTTCAGCACGGCAGCGCCATTGGCCAAAGCCGGCAAGCTGCGCCCCATTGCCATCACCTCCACCGAGCGATCGCCGCAATTTCCTGATGTGCCGACCATGCAGCAAGCGGGCGTGACCGGCTTCGAGGCCGGCACCTGGTTCGGCGTGCTGGCCCCGGCCGGAACGCCCGCACCGGTGATCGACAAGCTGTCGAAGGAGCTCAACCTGGTGCTGGAAGAAAAAGGCCTGCGCGAGACCCTGGCCTCGCAAGGCGCGGTGGTGCGCGGCGGCACGCCGGCCCAGTTCAACGCTTTCTTCCTGGCCGAATACGACAAGTGGGGAAAGATCGTCAAGGCCGCCGGCGTCACGGCTGACTGATTTTTTTCTTGCCTGGCAGGAGTGCTGCCCTTGCAGCCTCCTGGCTTCGTCCTGCCTTTCATTCATTCCTTTTTTTTTGATTCCATGAAACTTCTGAGTTATTGCCTTTCTGGTGTTGCCAGCTGGGGCGCGCTGGTCAACGGTCGCATCGTGGACCTGCAGGCGGCTTCGCAGGGCCGCGCACCGACGCTGCGCAGCGCACTGGCGCAATGGTCTCTGAACGAGATCGAAGCGCTGGCGGCCGCACACCCGGCCACCATCGATGCCGCCGACATCACCTGGCTGCCGGTCATCCCGGATGCCGCAAAGATTTTTTGCATCGGCCTGAACTACGACGAACACCGCATCGAGGCCAACCGCGACAAAACGGCGCAGCCGACAGTCTTCCTGCGGTTGGCCGCTTCGCAGATCGGGCATGACCAGCCGCTGCTGCTGCCGCCTGAATCCGGACGTTTCGATTACGAGGGCGAAATCGCTGTCATCATCGGACGAGGCGGGCGCCGCATTGCGGAGGACCATGCCTGGGAGCACATTGCCGGTTATGCGCCCTATAACGATGGCTCCATCCGCGACTGGCAAAGCCACACCACGCAATGGACGCCGGGCAAAAATTTTCCGGCCACCGGCGGGTTCGGGCCTTTCATGGTCACGCGCGGCGAGATCGCCGACGGCCAGGAACTGACCCTGACCACCCGTCTGAACGGGCAGGTGCTGCAGCAGGCCACCACGGCGCAACTGATCTTTTCAATTCCGCGCCTGATCAACTACCTGTCTACCTTTGTTCCACTGGAACCTGGCGACGTGATCGTCACTGGTACACCCGGTGGCGTGGGTTTCAAGCGTTCACCGCCTGTTTTCATGCGAAGTGGCGACACGGTCGAGGTGGAGGTGAGCGGCGTGGGCACATTGGTCAACACCGTCGCCGCTGAACAGGCGGCCTGAGGGCGAGGCACATGCACAATCATCTGATTGAGGTGCGCGTTGTCCAAAAGGTCATGGAGGCCGTGGATATTTGCTCCCTGGAGTTGGCCAGCCTGTCCGGCGAGCCCTTGCCGCCGTTCAGCGCGGGCGCGCATATCGACTTGCATGTCGGCGGTTTCGTGCGCCAGTATTCACTGTGCAACAACCCTTCGGAGCGGGACCGCTACCAGATCGCTGTTCTGCGCGACCCGGGCTCACGTGGCGGGTCGGCTGCCGTTCATGAACGTCTCGCGCCGGCACAGACGCTGACCATCAGCGCTCCGCGCAACCATTTTTCGCTGCAGCAGGATACACCGCACACCTTGCTGCTGGCCGGGGGTGTGGGCGTGACGCCCATCCTCAGCATGGCGGAGCGGCTGGCGGATTCCAACGCCGCTTTCACCATGCACTATTGCACCCGCTCACGTGACCGCACGGCTTTTCGGCGCCGCATCGAGCAATCTGCCTTTGCGGCATCTGTGCATTTTTACTTCGACGAAGATGGCCCGGCGCACAAACTCGACCTTGCAGCCGTACTGCGTTCAGCGCCTGCAGGAACGCACCTCTACACCTGCGGGCCTGCCGGCTTCCTCGGCCATGTGCTGGACACCGCCCGCGAGCTTGGCTGGCCTGACGAACGCGTGCATTGCGAATATTTTTCGGCGGCGCCGTCCGTCCTGCCGCAAGGCGCCTTTGAGATTTGTATTGCCAGCACCGGCAAACGCCATGTGGTGGCGGCCGGGGAAACCGTGGTGCAAGCGTTGGCGCGAGAAGGCATTGCCGTGCCCGTGTCCTGCGGGCAGGGCGTGTGCGGCACCTGCCTGACGGGTGTTCTGTCGGGCGTACCCGACCATCGCGACATGTTCCTGACGGCGGAGGAGCAGGCGTGCAATGACCAGTTTGCGCCGTGTTGCTCACGCGCCCACAGTGACAGCCTGACGCTGGACCTCTGAGCCGGCCGGGCCGCCGTCAGGCGCGCAACTGTTGCGCCATCAGCACCGCCACATGGATTGCCTCGCGCTGCGCGCCGTCCCTGATCTGGTGCCGGCAACTGGTGCCATCGGCCACCACGATGGCATCGGGCTGCTGGCGCACTGCTGGCAGCAGGCTGAGTTCGGCCATCTGCATGGACACCTCGTAGTGGCTGGCCTCGTAACCGAAGCTGCCGGCCATGCCGCAGCAACTGGATTCGATCAGCTCCGGTTTCGCACCGGGGATCAGCCTGAGTACGTCGAGGATGGGGCTGACCGCGCCAAAAGCCTTCTGGTGGCAGTGGCCGTGCAGCAGGATGGGCTGGC
This sequence comes from uncultured Polaromonas sp., assembly GCA_946479075.1. Next base: position 41,703 of record CAMLDT010000001.1, on the reverse strand, counting down.
TCACTGCCTGGAGCTTTTGCTTGAGGCTGTCCAGCTTGCCGGCCGCGGCTTCGCGCGCCAGGAATTCCTCGAACAGCAGCGCCTGAGCGCTGACGGTTTGCGCAGCCTCACCCAGGCCCATCACCAGCATCTCGTCGCGCAGGGTCAGCAGGCAGGACGGCTCCAGGCCAACGATGGCGATGCCGCGCTGGGCAAAGGGCAGCAGCGCATCGATCAACTCGCGCGCCTTGGCTTTTGCTTCATCCACCATGCCGCTGGCCAGGTAGGTCCGGCCGCAGCACAGGTTTTTGCCATCTGCTATGGTTTTGGTAGCTACATACGCAGTGTAGCTGCCGGCTTGAAGCACTTTTAATGCTGAACTGGCGTTGCCGCCTTCAAAATAGCCGTTGAAGGTATCGACAAACAGCACCACGGGTTTGGCCGCCGCCAGCACCTCTTCGCGGGTGGCGCCTGTATGGCCGGTGTTGAAGAAGGTGTGACGCTGCCACTGCGGCAGGCTGCGTTGTGCCGACAACCCGGTGAACTTCTCGCTGAGGGCGGCCAGTCCCGGAATTTTGTCGCGCAGGTTGAGCAGCGGTGCCAGGCGGCTGGCCCAGTGCGCGTAATCGGGCAGGCATGCGACCAGCTTGTCCTTGAGCGTGTAGCCGTGTTTGGCCTTGTAGTGGTGCAAGACCTCGACCTTCATCTTCGCCATGTCCACGCCGGTCGGGCAATCGCGTTTGCAGCCCTTGCAGCCGACGCACAGGTCCAGCGCCTCGCGCACCGGCTCGCTGGTGAGGGCGTCCTGCGCATGGATGCCTCCGAGTTGCCCGGACAACGCCAGGCGCAGCGTGTTGGCACGGCCGCGCGTCAGGTGTTTTTCGTCGCGGGTGACGCGGTAGCTGGGGCACATGGTGCCGGCGTCGAACTTGCGGCAGTGGCCGTTGTTGTTGCACATCTCCACGGCCTTGGCAAAACCCTGGGCCGGGTCGCCGCCGCTGCCGGGCGCGCTGGTCTGTTCGGTGGCCGGATCGTTCTGCACATCCCAGGCGCGCCAGTCGAGCGCAGTCTTGATCGGTATCACCTTGTAGCCCGGCGGAAAACGCATCAGCCGGGTGTCGTCCATCTTGGGCGGGTTGACCATGCGGCCCGGGCTCAGCAGCCCGGCCGGGTCCATGAATTGCTTGATTTTTGCGAAGGCTTCGTTGATCTGCGGGCCGAACTGCCACTGGATCCACTCGCCGCGGCACAGGCCATCGCCGTGTTCACCGCTGTAGGCGCCCTTGAACTTGCGCACCAGTTCCGAGGCTTCTTCAGCAATCGCGCGCATCTTGGGCGCGCCCTCGCGCCGCATGTCCAGGATGGGCCGCACATGCAGGGTGCCGACCGAGGCATGCGCATACCAGGTGCCCTTGCTGCCGTATTTGTGGAACACCTCGGTCAGCGCGTCGGTGTATTCGGCCAGGTGCTCCAGCGGCACGGCGCAGTCCTCGATGAAACTCACCGGCTTGCCGTCGCCCTTGAGGCTCATCATGATGTTGAGCCCGGCCTTGCGCACTTCCCACAGGTTTTTTTGCGGCGCGTCCTCGGTCATCTCGACCACCGAATCGGGCAGCAGCAAATCGCCCATGAGTTCGCCCAGGCGTTTCAGGTGCGGCAGCAACGCTGCCTTGCTGGCGCCGGAAAACTCCACCAGCAAGATGGCTGCCGGCTGGCCGATCAGCGCACTGCGGATGGTTGGCGCAAAGGCCGGGTTCTGCAGCGACAGATCGATCATGGTGCGATCCACCAGCTCGACCGCCGTCAATGTGCCTTCGCCGATCTTGACAATGTGCTGGGCCGCGTCCATGGCGCGGTAAAAAGTCGGGAAGTTCACCACGCCCAGCACCTTGGCTTTGGGCAGCTCGGCCAGTTGCAGGGTCAGCGATTTGGTCAGTGCCAGCGTGCCTTCGCTGCCGACCAGCAGGTGCGACAGGTTGACCGAACCGTCGGCCGTGTAGGGCCGCTCACTGCGCGGATCAAAAATGTCGAGGTTGTAGCCGCCGACGCGCCGCATCACCGTGGGCCAGTGCCGCTGGATCGCCGGTTGCAGCTCCTCGGCCAGCGTGCGCACATAGGCGCCGAGCTCGCGCGCCTTGCCGCTGCTTCCGGCCCAGGGGCCGAGTTGCAGCAGGTTGCCGTCCGAGGTCCAGGCCTCGGCGCCCAGCACGTTGTGCACCATGTTGCCGTAGGCAATGCTGCGGCTGCCGCAGGAGTTGTTGCCGGCCATGCCGCCCAGTGTGGCCTGCGCGGCGGTAGATACATCTACCGGATACCACAGGCCGTGTTTTTTCAGGGCCGCGTTCAGATGGTCGAGCACGATGCCGGGCTCGACCTCGGCCCTGCGGTTTTCAACATCGACATCGAGGATGTTGCGCATGTGTTTGGCATGGTCGATCACCAGGCCCGCGCCGACGGTCTGGCCGCACTGGCTGGTGCCGCCGCCGCGCGGGACGATGGGCACACCCATGTCGCGGCAGATGTCCAGCGCGGTCTTGACGTCGGGAGCGCCCGTGGGCACAAACACCCCCGCAGGCATCACCTGGTAAATCGACGCATCGGTGGCGTAGCGCCCGCGGTCGCTGCTGGAGAACAGCACTTCACCGCAGGTTTCTTTGGCCAGCCTGGCCGCCAGCCTGCCGGCGACTTCGTTGCTGACGCCGGCCACCCTTTCGTAGGCTTGCGCTGCGCTGTCGCGCGCGACTTTGAGGGGCAGGGGCGCGTTCATGCTTCGGCTGCCTGGTCGCCTGCACCGGTGGCGGCACGCAGCTGTTCGATGACCACATCGCGCTTGTTGAGCAGGTGGGCCATCAATACGGCGCGCATGGCAACCGCATCGCGTTTTTCGAGCGCGTCAATCATCTGCTCGTGGTCGTTGACGGCGGTGCGCCACTTCTCGCCATCCTGGTTGGAGCGAAAGCGCAGGGCCTGCAGCCGTGCATTGACCTGGTTGTAGGTGCTGGTCAGCACCGGGTTTTTGGCAGCGGTGTTGATCGCGCGGTGAATGGCCGAATTGAGCTGGTAGTAGGCGGGCAGGTCCCGGCGTGTCCAGGCTGCGAGCATTTCGTAGTGCATGGCCTTGATCTCGCTGAGCTCGGCGTCGGTGATGCGCTCGGCCGCCAGCGCGCCCGATTGCGCCTCCAGCCCCGACATGACTTCGAAGGTGTTGAGGATGTCGGCTTCGGTGAGTTCGACGGCGATGGCGCCGCGGTTGGGCAGCAGCTCGACCAGGCCTTCGGCAGCCAGCATCTTGATCGCCTCACGCAGCGGTGTGCGGGAGACATTCAGGATTTCGCTCAGTTCGCGTTCATTGAGCTTGGCGCCCGGCGCAATGCGGTTTTCGACCAGCATCTGACGCAGCCGGTGGGCCACCTGCTCATGCAGCGCTGCGCGGGGAATGGGGATGATGTCTGCACTCATTCCAAAATTGTATGCAAAAAAGACTGGGTTGAAACCCTATATTTGCGCCAAAAAGGTTGACAAATGAATTTTGTATGCAAAAAATGAGACATCCACGGAGTATTTTGACCATGTTGACGCTTGACTTTCACCCCACCGGCCGGCATTTCCTGCAGATTCCCGGCCCCTCTCCGGTGCCTGACCGCATCCTGCGCGCCATGAGTCTGCCGACCATCGATCACCGCGGGCCCGAGTTTGGTGCCCTCGGTCTGAAGGTGCTGGCCGATGTCAAAAAAATCTTCCGGACCCAACAGCCGGTGATGATTTACCCGGCCTCCGGCACCGGCGCCTGGGAAGCGGCGCTGGTGAACACCCTGAGCGCCGGCGACCATGTGCTGATGTACGAAACCGGCCACTTTGCGGCGCTCTGGCAAAAGCTCGCCGCCCGCGTCGGACTGAAAACTGAAGTGATGGCTGATCCGGGGGCTGAAGTCTGGCGTCACGGCGTGCGCGCCGACCTGATCGAGGAGCGGCTCAAGGCCGACACGCAGCACAGCATCCGGGCCGTCTGTGTGGTGCACAACGAAACCTCCACCGGTGTGACCAGCAATATTGCCGCCGTGCGCAAGGCCATCGACGCTGCCAAACACCCGGCGCTGCTGCTGGTGGACACCATCTCCGGCCTGGCCTCGGCCGATTACCGGCACGACGAATGGGGTGTGGACGTCAGCATCAGCGGCTCACAAAAAGGCCTGATGCTGCCGCCCGGCATCAGCTTCAATGCCGTGTCCGCCAAGGCGCTGGAAGCAAGCAGGAGCGCCACGCTGCCCAAGGCCTTCTGGGCCTGGGACGAAATCATCGAGATGAACCGGACCGGCTACTGGCCGTCCACGCCCAACACCAATTTGCTCTACGGTCTCAACGAGGCCTGCGACATGTTGCTGGGGCAGGGGCTGGACGTGGTGTTTGCCCGCCACCAGCGCTGGGCCGAAGGCGTGCGCGCCGCCGTCCGCGCCTGGGGCCTGCAGATCCAGTGTGCCGATCCGGCGGTGTATTCGCCCATTCTCACCGGCGTGATGATGCCCGCCGGCGTGGACGCCGATGCCGTGCGCAAGATCATTTACGAACGCTTTGACTGCTCACTGGGCACCGGCCTGGGCAAGGTCAAGGGAAAGATGTTCCGCATCGGCCATCTGGGTGACTCCAATGATCTGACCCTCATGGGTGCGCTGGCGGGCTGCGAGATGGGCCTCAAGCTCGCCGGCGTCAGGCTGGCCGGTTCGGGGGTGCAGGCCGCCATGGACCACTTCTCCAGCCATCCGGCGCCAGTGCCGCTGGCCAAAGCTGCATGAGGCCAAGCGTTCCCGCCACACGCTGTCCGGTCGTGTGGTCTGTTGCAAGCCACGGATACCACGGATATATCACTACAAAAGGAGACATCATGAAAGCGTTCACATTTTCTGCCGCCGTCCGCGCCTCCCTGATCGCCGCCGTCACGACGCTGACCGTGCACGGCACCGCTTTTGCCCAGGCGGTTGAACTCAAGCTGGGTCACGTTGGTGAACCGGGCTCCCTGTTCCAGATCAGTGCCGACGAATATGCCAAACGTGTGAACGCCAAACTCGCCGGCAAGGTCAAGATCGTGACTTATGGCTCCAGCCAGCTCGGTGGCGACAAGGAGATGATCCAGAAGCTCAAGCTGGGCACCATCGACATGGCGGTGCCTTCGACGGTGATGACGTCCGAGGTGGACCTGTTCGGTATTTTCGAGCTGCCCTATATCGTCAAGGACAGGGCGCACATGGCGCGCATCGAGAAAGAGGTGTTCTGGCCCAGCATTGCGCCGGAAACCGAGAAAAAAGGCCTGAAGGTGCTTGCGGTGTGGGAAAACGGCTACCGCCACATCACCAACAACAAAAAGCCGATCAAGGGCCCGGCCGATTTGCAGGGCATCAAGCTGCGTGTGCCTGAAGGCAAGTGGCGCGTGAAGATGTTCCAGACCTATGGCGCCAACCCGAGCCCGATGAAGTTTTCGGAGCTGTTCACGGCGCTGCAGACGGGTGTGATGGACGGGCAGGAAAATCCGTTCACGCAGATTTACTCGGCCAAGCTGCAGGAAGTGCAGAAATACCTGTCCCTGTCCGGCCACGTCTATACACCGGCTTACGTGATGGTCGGTACGCGCCGCTACAACACCCTGCCGGCCGATGTGCGCAAGGTGCTGGAAGAAACAGCACGTGAAACCCAGGCTTATGTTTATGCAGAAGCCACCAAGGCAGAGACGGAGCTGCTGGCCAAACTCAAGCAAAGCGGCATGCAGGTCAACGAGGTTGACAAGGAGGCCTTCATTGCCGCCAGCAAGTCGATTTATGAAGAGTTCGGCAAGGAAGTCGCCGGCGCCAAGCCGCTGATCGACAAGGCCGTGGCGCTCGGGAAATAAAGGCAAAGGCGCTTTGATGCAAAACCCTTCGACACTGGCTTCCGGCGGCGCCATGAACCGCTTCCGGGAGCGTTATGGCCTGCTTCTTGAGTGGGTGGTGATGTTCCTCATGATTGTGCTGGCCGTAGAGGTCACGCTGGGCATCGTCTTCCGGGTCGCGGGCCACTCGCTGGTCTGGTACGACGAGGTGGCTTCGGTGCTGCTGGCCTGGCTGACGTTTTACGGGTCGGCACTCGCTTCCGTCCGGCGCGGGCACATCGGCTGTCCCGAGGTGGTGGACCAGCTTTCGCCAGGCTTGAAGCGTGCGGTCAGCATCTTCGGGCAGATCCTGGTGATCCTGTTTTTTGCCTTGCTGGGTTACGTGGGCCTGATGATCATGCCGGCGCTCGTGGGTGAGACGCTGGTGAGCCTGTCCTGGATACCGATGAACGTGGTGCAGTCGGTGATTCCGATCAGTTCGGGACTGATCCTGATCGGCGAGATCATGCATCTCACGGATCTGATCAACCCTCATTCGCAGCAGCCCGCCGCTTCCGGCGCCGGTCTGTCGGACGGCTTGCACTGACGCGCGGGAATCCCCATGACCACCATGCTTCTCCTGTTTGGCGCCGTGCTCTTGCTGGTGCTGCTCAATATTCCGATTGCCGTCTCTCTGGGCATTGTTGCCGTGATCGCCATGCTGGCGAGCCACGGCATGGATTCGCTGCCGAATGTGGCGCTTGTGGTCTATAACGGGGCCACCAATTTCCCCTTGCTGGCCATCCCGCTGTTCATTCTGGCGGGCGCGATCATGAACGCATCGGGCATTTCACGGCGGCTGATCGCTTTTGCCTCGTCGCTGTTTGGCTGGGTGCGTGGCGGGCTGGCGCACGTGTCCATCGGTTCCTCCCTGTTTTTTGCGGAGATTTCCGGCTCGGCCGTGGCCGACGTGGCCGCACTGGGTTCCATTTTGATCCCCGGCATGAAAGCCAAGGGCTACCCTGGACCGTTTGCGGCGGCGGTGATGTCGTCGTCGGCCACGCTGGCGGTCATCATTCCACCGTCGATTCCCATGATCCTGTACGCGGTGATGGCCGAAACCTCGGTGGTTCAAATGTTTGTCGCCGGGATTGTTCCCGGCCTGCTGGGCGCTGTGGGTTTGATGGGCATGGCCACCTTCCTGGCGCGCCGCTACAACCTGCCCCGGGAAGAGGCGTTTTCCATCAAGCGGGTGGGTAAAACCGGGCGCGAGGCCTTGTGGGCTTTCGCATTGCCCATCATCATTCTGGGCGGCATCTTTGGCGGCGTGGTGACCGCCACCGAAGGCGCTGCGCTGGCAGTGATCGCCGCGCTGTTCATCGGCCTGGTGGTCTATCGCGAACTCGACCTCAAGCACCTGCGTGCTGCCGTCATGGAGGGCGGGCTGCAGACCGCCGTGGTGATGCTGCTGGTGGCAACCAGTGCCTTGCTGGGCACCTACCTGACCGAAGTGCAGGCGCCCCAGGCGCTGGCCAAGGCCGTGTCGGACTTCACGTCCAACAAGTGGGTGGTGCTGGCGCTGCTCAATGTGCTGTTCCTGTTCCTCGGCATGTTTCTGCACTCCGCCGCAGCCATCATCCTGGTCATTCCCATCGTGATGCCGCTGGTCCGGGCTGTGGGTATCGACCCGGTGCACTTCGGCCTGATTGTCACCATCAACCTGGGCATTGGTCAGCAGACGCCGCCGGTCGCCAGTGTGCTGATGGTGGCCAGCTCGATTGCCAAGGCTTCCGTCTGGGACGTGAGCAAGGTCAACATCTGGTTCATCGGCGTGCTGGTGGCGGTGCTGGTTCTGGTGACCTATGTGCCTGTGACCGGTCTGGGGCTGGTCCAGATGTTTTATCGCTGAGCCCATGGCCGATACACGGAGTAAAACCTTGAAGCAGGAAACCGAAGCCGGGGGCAAAAATGCCCGGCCCCTTCCCCTGGCCGGGGTCCGCGTGCTCGACATCAGCCAGGTGATGGCTGGCCCCTATGCCTGCATGTTGCTGGCGGACATGGGCGCCGACGTGGTCAAGATCGAACCGCCTGGCAGCGGCGACCAGACGCGCGGCGCGATGGGCTTCAAGATGAAGGGGCCGGATTCGCTGGGTTTCCTGAACATGAACCGCAACAAGCGCAGCGTGGCCCTCAACCTCAAGTCCGAGGCCGGCCGCAAGGTGTTGCTGGAACTGGCGAAGGATGCCGACATCCTGCTGGAGAACTACCGGCCCGGCGCCATGAAACGGCTGGGTCTGGGCTACGAGGTGCTCAAGGACGTGAATCCGCGTCTGGTCTACACCAGCATCTCTGGCTTCGGCCAGACCGGCCCCTGGTCGGACCGCCCGGGCTTTGACCTGATGGCCCAAGCCATGTCTGGCGTGATGAGCGTCACCGGTTATCCCGGCGGACCGCCCGTGAAAGCCGGCGTGCCGGTGGCCGACATCGGCTGTGCGTTGTTCGCCGTGTATGCCACGCTGTCGGCCTTCATCGGCGCGAAGACCAGCGGGCAGGGCCAGCACGTGGACGCCTCGCTGTTCGACTCGGCGCTGGCTTTCTCGGTCTGGGATATTTGCGACTACTGGGGCACCGGCAAGCCGCCTGAGCCACTGGGCACCTCCAACAAGATGACGGCGCCTTACCAGGCCATGGCATGCTCCGACGGCTACTTTGTGATGGGCGCCAACAATCAGAAACTATGGCTCCAGCTGTGCCAGCTGTTGGGCCGCGAGGAACTGCTGGCCGACGAACGCTTTTCCACCATTTCGTTGCGCCTGGCGAATCGCCACGCGCTGGAAGTCGAGCTGGAAAAGACTTTTCGCCTTCAGCCCAAGGACCACTGGGTCAGCACCTTTTTGCAAGCCGGCATTCCCGCCGGCCCCATCCTGACTTACCCCGAAGCCTTTGACAGCGATCACGCCAAAGCGCGCGGGATGCGCATGGAGATCGACCACCCCGTGGAGGGCAAGGTGCCCAACATCGGTTTTGCGGTCAAGATGTCCGGCACGCCGCAACAGGTGCGCAGGCACCCGCCGCGCCTGGGTGAACACACGGCCGAGGTACTCGGCGAAATCGGCCTGGACGCCGCCGAGCAGTCCCGGCTTGCGGGGCAGGGAGCATTTTCAGCATGAGTGATGGCACGGTTGATCTGAGCATTGCCAATGGTGTTGCCGCGGTCGTGTTTGACCGGCCTGCGGCTCGCAACGCCATGACCTGGGCGATGTACCAACAACTCAATGAGATCTGCGAGCAGCTCAAAACCGACACCTCGGTGCGTGTGGTGACCTTTCGCGGCGCCGGCGGTCAGGCGTTTGTCGCCGGTACCGACATCGAGCAGTTCACCACCTTCACCAGCGGTGAGGATGGGGTCGCGTATGAAAAGCAGATCGACCAGTGCATTGCGCGGCTGGAGTCGTTGCCCATGCCCACGGTCGCCGCCATTGAAGGCTGGACCATAGGTGGTGGCCTGGCGATTGCCACGGCCTGCGATTTTCGTGTCGCCGCAGCGGGTTCGCGCTTCGGCGTGCCCATTGCCAAAACACTGGGCAACTGCCTGTCGGTCGCCAACCTGGCGCGTCTTTGCGCGGCCTTCGGTGTGCCGCGGGTCAAACGCATGTTGATGCTGGCCGAGGTCCTCACGGCCGATGAGGCGGTGGCCTGCGGCTTCCTGTTTCAACTCACCGGGCAAGGCGACATGGACGCGGCGCTTGCCACGCTGTGCGGACGGCTGGCCGCACTGGCGCCCGTGACCCAGAGCGTCAGCAAGGAAGGCCTGCGGCGCCTGGTCAACAGCGGCCTTCCCCCCGACGAGGATTTGATCCGCCGCTGTTACGGCAGCAGCGATTTTCATGAAGGGGTACTGGCTTTCATGGAAAAGAGAACACCGGCCTGGAAGGGCCTCTGACAAGATTGCCGGCAGACGGCGCCTTGCCTCTTGGCGAATGCGTTGCACGGTGTTGCACCCGACCGACGTAGCGGCTCCGCCTGTCGCGCAAGGCAGCACATCCATCACCGTTCGGCGGCCATGACTTCCGGTGGGTGCTTATCCGGTCTACCATTGGCATGGACTGTTCTGCTGACACCGGCCAACTTTTGTTTTTTTGATGGATGAACCTATGTTTTGCACCCCGGCTTTTGCCCGTCCCGCCCTGTCTGCCTTGTGCCTGTCGCTGCTGTTTTGTGCGGGCGCCAGCCACGCACAAAAAGCCTGGGTCGTTGGTCAATCAGCACCGCTGAGTGGCGGCAACGCGGCTTTCGGCCGTGACATTCGCGACGGTGCCGCCGCTTATTTCAAGGCCGTCAACGCCAGGGGTGGCATTGGCGGATCACCTGTCGAACTGGTGACCCTGGACGACAAGAACGACCGCAAGCAGGCCGGCGCCAATGCCGCCAAACTGCTGGGCAATGCCGATGTCGTCGCCCTGTTCGGTTTTGCATCTGCCACGCTCAGCCTGGATGCCATGCCGCAGGCCGAGAAGGCTGGGGTGCTGTTTTTTGCGCCTTTTTCAGGGGCCGACCCGGTGCGCAAACCCAACCCCGTGGTGTTCACGCTGCGCGCGTCTTACGGCGACGAACTCGAAAAAATGCTCGCCTTCTGGACCGGCCTGGGCGCCAAAAACGTGGCGGTGGTTCACTACAACGACGAGGTGGGCACCCAGAATCTGGCGGTGGTGACCGACTACCTGGCCAAGCAGGGCAAAAAGCCAGTGGCCTTCCCTCTGCAGCGCAATGCCAAGGTCGGCCAGGCGGAGGTGGCCCAACTCCTCGCGCTCAAGCCGGATGTCATCATCAATACCGTGCTGTCGGGACCTGCGGCCGAGATCAGCAAGCAGATCGTGGCGCAGGGCAAATTCATACCGACCTCCAGCCTGTCCTTTGTCGGGGCGCAGCAATACATCGAGGCAGCCGCCGAAGCCGGCGCCGGCGTGTCCATCTCGCAGGTCGTGCCCAACGCCAGTTCGTCGCTGCCCGTGGCCAAGGAATGCGCCAAAGCCCTGAAAGACGCCGGCATCACGGCGGTCATGAACAGCGCGCACCTCGAATCCTGCATAGGTGCCAAGGTGCTGGCTGAAGCCATGCGCCGCAGCAAGAAACCCGGCGACGCCAAGTCCGTGCTGGCGGCGATGGCGTCCCTGGGCAGTTACGACACCGGGGGCTTCACGGTGTCCTACTCGCCCAGCCAGCATCACGGCAGCAAATATGTCGAGCTGGGCATGGTCACGCGCGACGGCAAGCTGCGCAACTGAGGCCCTGCGCCCCGCATTGACTGCGGGCTCAGCGGTAGTGCGCGCACAGCGTGCTGATCAGTGATTCGGCATAGCGGGGCAGTGCCTCGCGCTTGCGCACCAGGATGTAACGCTCGCGCACGCTCCAGGCATCTGTCAACTCAATCAATGCGATGCCCATGGTGGACTGGTTGCGCCGCGCGGCCGACTCCGGCACGATGCCGACCCCGACGCCCGCACCAATCATCCGGCACATGGCGTCGAAGCTGGTCAGCTGGATGCGCAGCTTGAGCGGTTTCCCCAGCCCATCGGTGACCTGCGCCAGAAAGGTCTGCAGCGTGCTGCCCGACTGCATGCCCACCGCGTCCTCATCCAGGATGTCGGCGAACGCGATTTTTTTGCGGCGCGCAAAGCGGTGGTTTTTTGCGGTGGCCAGCACCAGCCGGTCGGTGCTGAAGTGAATCGCCTCCAGGCCCAGGGTGTCTACTTTGCCGGCCACGATCCCGATGTCGGCGCGGCCGTCCAGCACACCCCGGGCGATTTCAGGGTTGGGCTTTTCCTGAAGGTCGATGTTGATCTTCGGGTTGTGGGTCAGAAAGCCGGGAAGAATCTCGGGCAGGAAATCAGTGACGGCGGTGGTGTTGGCAAACACCCGCAAATGCCCGCGCAGGCCGCCGCCGTACTCCTGCAGGTCGGTGCGCAACTGCTCGGCCTGCCGCAACACATGGCGGGCATGGTAGAGAAAGGCCTCGCCGGGCGGCGTGAGCCGCACCCCGCGCGCCTCCCGGTAGAGCAGGCTCAGGCCCGACTGGGTTTCCAGGGACTTGATGCGCGCGCTGGCCGCGGCCAGTGACAAATGTTGCCGCTCGGCCGCCCGGGTCATGTTTCCTTCATCGGCGGTGGCCACGAACAGGCGCAGATCGGTGAGGTCAAATTGCATGCGGCATGCTAACCCAGACTGGCTCAGTCTTCGCGGTTGACGAAGCCTCGCTTTTGAGGGTGACAGAGAGAAAATCCATACGTGGCTGAGCTTTTCGCCGCCCAAGGCTTCGGAATTTTCGAAGCCTGGATGCTGAAATGGCAGATTGCATTTTGCGGCGTCCCGGTGGACGATGGCGGCGATGACTTCAGATATTCGAACCCTTGACGCTGCCACGCTCAACCGGCTGCAAGGCTGGGTCGGCAACACCGAAACCCTGAGCGACAGCGTCAGCGCGGCGCCGGTGCGCGCCCTGTCCGCGACGCTGGACCGCGAAGACCCGGATCCTGTGCCCGGAACCGCATTGCCCGAGTTGTGGCACTGGCTTTATTTCCTGCCGGTGGCACGCCAGTCGGGCCTCGGGCCTGACGGGCATCCGCAACGCGGCGGATTTTTGCCGCCCGTGCCGCTGCCGCGACGGATGTGGGCTGGCGGCCGTCTGCAATGGCACCAGCAGGTGCTCCAGGTCGGCGACGCGGTCACCCGGACCTCGCGCATCGAATCGGTCACGCACAAGGCCGGGCGAACCGGTGATCTGGTGTTTGTGCTGGTCAGGCACGAGCTGCGCAACAGCCAGGGACTCGCGCTGACCGAAGAGCATGACATCGTCTACCGCGGGAATGTGGCCCCCACGCTTGTCGCTTCGCGTACGGCGCTGCCCCCCGAGGGGGCCCTCGCGCCTAGGGGCGGCCCGTCGTCGCTCGACGCGGGTCCTGCGCCAGTTGCGGCAGCTCAAAATGCGGCGTGGTCGCGCGAGGTGGTGCCTGACGACGTGCTGCTGTTCCGTTATTCGGCGCTGACCTTCAACGGCCACCGCATTCACTACGACCGCAAGTACGTCACCGAGGTGGAGGGCTACCCTGGCCTGATCGTGCACGGCCCGCTTATCGCCACGCTGCTGGCCGACCTGGTGCGCAGAAACATGCCCGGCGCGCGCCTGCTGAAGTTCGAGTTTCGCGCTGTGCGTCCGGTGTTCGATCTGTGGCCCTTCAAACTGCATGGCAAGCCCTCAGCCGATGGAAAAACAGTGGAACTCTGGACCGAAGACCACGAGGGCTGGCTCACCATGCAGGCCACGGCCACGCTGGCTTGAGTGTGCACACCAGCCCGCCGCACCGTTCGCGTTGAGCCTGTCGAAACGCCTGTGGCTTATCCATTAAACACATCAAACACATCAAACACACCTTCGACAGGCCCAGGCCGAACGGGGTCAAGCGTTCACACTTCGCCGATTGAAACTTCAGCAGAAACCCATTCATGAAAACCCAGATCCCGACCCCCGACGCCTACCAGGAAATGCGCGAGGCCCTGCGCGGCATGCTCGCCGGTTTTGACTCTGCCTACTGGCAAAAGGTCGATCACGAGCGTGGTTATCCCGAAGCCTTTGTCAATGCCTTGACCGAAGCCGGCTGGCTGGCCGCGCTGATCCCGGCCGAGTACGGCGGCTCCGGCCTCGGCCTGGCTGAAGCGTCCGTGATCATGGAAGAGATCAACTTCGCCGGTGGCAACGCCGGCGCCTGCCACGGCCAGATGTACAACATGGGCACCTTGCTGCGCCATGGCTCCGACGCGCAGAAAAAAATGTACCTGCCGAAGATTGCCACCGGCGAGTTGCGCCTGCAGTCCATGGCCGTGACCGAGCCGACGACGGGCACCGACACGACCCAGCTCAAGACCACGGCCGTGAAGAAGGACGGCAAATACATCGTCAACGGACAGAAAGTCTGGATCTCGCGCATCCAGCATTCCGACCTGATGATTTTGCTGGCGCGCACCACGCCGCTGGCCGAGGTGAAGAAAAAGTCCGAAGGCATGTCGATCTTCATCGTCAACCTGAAAGACGCCATCGGCCAGGGCATGACCGTGCAGCCTATCCTGAACATGGTCAACCACGAGACCAACGAAGTTTTCTTCGACAACCTCGAAATCCCCGCGGAGAACCTGATCGGCGAAGAGGGCAAGGGCTTCAAATACATCCTCGACGGCCTGAACGCCGAGCGCACCCTGATTGCTGCCGAATGTATTGGCGACGCTTACTGGTTTGTGGACAAGGCGCGCCGTTATGCCAGCGACCGCGTGGTGTTCAACCGGCCCATCGGCCAGAACCAGGGCGTGCAGTTCCCCGTGGCTGACGCTTATATCGAGACCGAGGCCGCCAACCTGATGCGTTTCAAGGCCTGCGAACTGTTTGACGCCGGCAAGCCCTGCGGCGCCGAAGCCAACATGGCCAAGTACCTGGCCGCCAAGGCTTCCTGGGAAGCCGCCAACATGTGCCTGCAGACGCATGGCGGTTTTGGTTTTGCCTGCGAGTACGACGTCGAACGCAAATTCCGCGAGACACGGCTGTACCAGGTGGCGCCGATTTCCACCAACCTCATTTACTCTTATGTGGCTGAGCATTTGCTTGGGTTGCCGAGGTCGTTTTGAGTCTGTTGCGTTCAACCGTTCGGGCTGAGCTTGTCGAAGCTGTCTTCGAGACCCTCGCAGGTGGCTCGCCAACAAGCCGGGCAACCCCCGGCTTGCCGGAAGGCACACCAAAGCACAACCTTGCCAAGGCTTCGACAGGCTCAGCCCGAACGGAATAAGCGATGAATAACCAGACACGTCCCCTCGACGGCATCACCGTCATCTCCCTCGAACACGCCATCGCCGCGCCGTTCTGCACGCGCCAGCTCGCCGACTTGGGCGCGCGTGTCATCAAGGTCGAGCGGCCCGGCGTCGGTGACTTTGCGCGGGCTTACGACCAGCGCGTGGAGGGCCTGGCCTCGCACTTTGTCTGGGTCAACCGGTCCAAGGAAAGCCTGACGCTGGACTTGAAGCAACCGGCGGCGCTGGCCGTGCTCCGGCAACTGCTGGAGACGGCCGATGTGCTGGTGCAAAACCTGGCGCCCGGTGCCGCGGCGCGCATGGGTCTCGGCTTTGATGAACTGAGCAAGACGCTGCCCAAACTGATCGTCTGCGACATCTCGGGCTACGGTGATGACGGCCCCTACCGCGACAAGAAAGCCTACGACCTGCTGATCCAGAGCGAAGCCGGTTTCCTGTCGGTCACCGGCACGCCGGATGAGCCCTGCAAGGCCGGCAACTCGATTGCCGACATTGCTGCCGGCATGTACGCATACAGCAGCGTGCTGGCGGCGCTGCTGCAGCGCGGCAAGACCGGCAAGGGTTCGCACATCGACGTGTCCATGCTCGAATCGCTGGCCGAATGGATGGGTTACCCGATGTATTACGCCTACGGTGGCGCCACGCCGCCACCGCGCAGCGCGGCATCACACGCGACGATTTATCCCTATGGCCCGTTTGCGGCAGGCGATGGCGGGACCGTCATGCTGGGTCTGCAGAACGAGCGCGAGTGGCGGGTGTTCTGCGAGGTCGTGCTGGCGCAACCCGCGCTGGCGACCGATCCGCGGTTTGACAGCAACTCCCGGCGCAATGAACACCGCGAAGCGCTCAAGGCCATCATCCTGCAAACCTTTGGCAGCATGACGACCGCGCAGGTCAGCAGCAGGCTCGACGAGGCGCAGATCGCCAACGCCCGCATGAACGACATGGCCGGGCTCTGGGCGCATCCACAGCTCAAGGCGCGTGATCGCTGGCGCGACGTGGCGACACCGGCGGGCACCATCCCCGCGCTGCTGCCACCGGGGCGTATCAACAGCTTTGACTACCGCATGGACGCGGTGCCGGCGGTGGGTCAGCACAGCCAGGCCATCCTGCGCGAGCTGGGCAAGGATGAGGCCGCCATCCGCGCCATGCAGCAATCGGGCGCTATTTAATTGATAGCTGCTTGCGCCCACTGCATAAGGGCTGAAGGCACTATTTACCTAGGTCCGTTCGGGCTGAGCTTGTCGAAGCCTTGTGACCTGGGGGGGCAGCCCTTCGACAAGCTCAGGGCGAACGGATATTTGATCAATCAAGTTTTAATAAACACCATGACTATCAGCAGAACACCCACCGCCGAACTCGCCGCCTTCGCCGCCGGCCTTCGTTTTGAAGACATTCCCGCCTCCGTGATCGCCAGGGCCGAAGACCTGCTGGTGGACTGGTTCGGTTCGGCAATTGCCGGCAAGGGTTCACGTCCGGTCGAAACCATCACCGCTTTTGCCGCCAGCATGGGCCCCGCTGACGGCGCCGCCGAGGTGCTGGTCAACCGCCGCGGCAGCAGCGCCTACTTCGCGGCCATGGCCAACGCTGCCGCTTCGCATGTGGCCGAGCAGGACGACGTGCACAACGGCTCGGTGTTTCACCCCGCCACCGTGGTCTTTCCGGCCGCCCTGGCGATGGCCCAGACGCTGGGCAGCAGCGGCAAGCAGTTGCTGACCGCGGCCGTGGCCGGTTACGAGGTCGGTATCCGCGTTGGCGAATTTCTCGGCCGCTCGCACTACAAGGTGTTCCACACCACCGGCACCGCCGGCACGCTGGCTGCCGCTGCGGCCGCCGGCAGCCTGCTGGGCCTGAACGCCGCGCAGATGCAGCATGCTTTTGGCTCCGCCGGCACGCAGTCGGCCGGGCTCTGGGAGTTTTTGCGTACCGCGGCCGACTCCAAGCAGTTGCACACCGCGCACGCCGCAGCAGCCGGGCTGATGTCGGCCTGTCTGGCGCGCGATGGTTTCACCGGTGCCGCGCAAATCCTTGAAGGCCCGCAAGGCATGGCGGCGGGCATGTCCAGCGACGCCGATCCCGCGAAGCTGACCGATGCGCTGGGCACGCGCTGGGCCACGGCAGAAACTTCGTTCAAGTACCACGCCTCCTGCCGCCATACGCATCCGGCGGCCGACGCGCTGCTGCAGGTGATGAAAGCCAACAAACTCCAGCCCGCCGACCTCGCCCGCGTGGTGACACATGTGCACCAGGGCGCCATCGACGTGCTGGGCCCGGTGGTCAATCCGGCCACGGTGCACCAGAGCAAGTTTTCCATGGGCACGGTGCTGGGCCTGGTCGCGCGTTTTGGTCACGCCGGCCTGGTGGAGTTCGACAAGCATTTTGCGGAGGACCTGACCGTCGCCTTGCGCGACCGGATCGTGATGGAACTCGATGCCGAGGTCGATGCCGCCTATCCGCAGCGCTGGATCGGCAAGGTGACCGTCACCACCACCGACGGACGGGTCTTGCAGGGCAGGGTGGACGAGCCCAAGGGCGACCCCGGCAACACCCTGAGCCGCGACGAGATCACGGCCAAGGCGCAGCGGCTGGCGGCCTTCAGCGGCGGTGCGACGGAGGCCGACATGGCGCAGGCCATCGATGGGCTGTGGGCCATCGCCCAAAGCAGCAAAGTCGGGCCCTTGCTGTCGGGGGCCGCATGACGGCCAGCGCTTCGGCGCGCTCTTTTCTGTTTGTGCCGGCAAACCGGCCGGATCGTTATGCCAAGGCACTGGCGAGCGGCGCGGGCGCGGTGATCATCGACCTGGAAGACGCGGTGGCGCCGGGCGACAAGGTGCAGGCCCGCCAGCAACTGCGGGACGGCTTCGACACCCTGCCCGATGCCGCGCGTGCCAGCGTGCTGGTGCGCATCAACGCCGCAGGCACGCCCTGGCACGCGGACGATCTGCAACTGGTGACGCAGTTGTGCCAGCGCGGGCTGGGCGGCGTGATGTTGCCCAAGGCGGAGGCCGTCCCCGATCTGGCCAGGCTTGCGGCCATCACCGGTGCGGGCTGCGCGCTGCTGCCCATGATTGAATCGGCCGCAGGCCTGGCAGCGCTCGACGTGCTGGCAGCCTGTGCCGGCGTGACGCGGCTGGTTTTCGGCAACCTCGATTTTCAGGCCGACCTCGGCATGGCCTGCGGACCGGACGAGGCCGAATTGCAGCCGGTGCGCATGGCTCTGGTGCTGGCCTCGCGGCGCGCCGGGCTGGCTGCGCCGGTTGATGGCGTGACCCCGGCCACCGGCGACACCGCACAGCTGAAACAGGACGCTGAACGCAGCCGGCGCAGTGGTTTTGGCGCCAAACTCTGCATCCACCCCACGCAGGTCGCGGTGGTGCAAGCCGCGCTGGCACCCACCGCCGCCGAGCTGGATTGGGCCAGGCGCGTGCTGGAAGCGCGCAAACACGCCGGTGACGGCGTCTTTACCCTCGATGGCCGCATGGTCGATGCGCCGGTGTTGCGCCTGGCGCAGCGCGTTGTGGGGCAGGGCGCAGGGTGATGCGTGCCCGTACCGAGGATGCATGGGGTTTCTACGGACGTGAAACCACGCATTCGGCCGGCCAGCTTATCGCAGTACGATGGATTATTCCTTTTGCTGCAGCGACAGCGTTGGCGCCACGGCGTCACAACGCTTGATGACTTCAAGGCAGCTCTTTTTTTTTCATTGCATTACAGGAGACAACACAATGCACACCCCCACCACTTTCCGCAAACGCACCCTGCTGGCCAGCGCACTTGTTGCTGCCTGCCTGTCGCTGTCCGGGCTCGCGCAGGCGCAATCGCCCATCGTGATCAAGTTCAGCCACGTGGTGGCCGAGCAGACCCCCAAGGGGCAGGGCGCGCTGAAGTTCAAGGAACTTGCCGAGAAGAAACTGCCGGGCAAGGTCCAGGTCCAGGTCTTCCCAAGCTCCCAGTTGTTCGGTGACGCCAAGGAGCTGGAAGCCCTGCTGCTGGGCGACGTGCAGTTCATCGCGCCTTCGCTGTCCAAGTTTGACCGCTACACCAAGAAGATCCAGGTCTTTGACCTGCCCTTCCTGTTTGACGACATCAACGCTGTGGACCGTTTCCAGTCCGGCCCGCAAGGCAAGGCGCTGCTGGAGTCCATGAAGTCGCGCGGCCTGCTGGGCCTGGGCTACTGGCACAACGGCATGAAGCAGTTGTCCACCAACAAGGACAAGCTGACCCGTCCCGATGACGTGAAAGGCCTGAAGTTCCGCATCCAGGCGTCTGACGTGCTGGAAGCGCAGTTCCGCGCCCTGGGTGCCAATCCGCAGAAGATGGCTTTCTCCGAGGTCTACCAGGCGCTGCAGACCGGCGTGGTCGATGGCCAGGAAAACACCTGGTCCAACATCTATTCGCAGAAGTTCCATGAAGTCCAGAAGACCATTGCCGAAACCAACCATGGCGTGATCGACTACATGGTGGTCACCAATGCCAAGTGGTGGGATGGCCTGCCACCCGATGTGCGCAAGGGTCTGGGTGAAGCCATGGCCGAAGCCACGGCCTACGCCAACAAGCTGGCTTCCGACATCAACGAAAGCGACCGCAAGAAAATCGAGGACGCCGGCAAGGCCAAGATCCAGAAGCTGTCCAAGGATGACGTGGGCGCATGGCGCAAGGCGATGGAGCCGGTCTGGAAGAAGTTCGAGGGCGACATCGGGCGCGACCTGATCGACGGCGCGCTGAAGTCCAACAAATAACAATCGCACCTAACCCACAACCACAAGGAAGGGCCCGCGCAGCGGGTCCTTTGTACATTTATGCGCTGGCTGGAACATTTGGAGGAAGGCCTGATCACCTTCCTGATGGCGGCAATGACCCTCGTCACCTTCATGCAGGTGATTGCGCGCTACGTTTTTAACTACAGCTTTGTCTGGGCGCTGGAGCTCACCGGCGTCATGTTTGCGTGGCTGATTTTTGTGGGCATGGCCTACGGCGTGCGTGTTGGTGCCCATATCGGCGTCGATGCCGCGGTCAAGCTGCTGGGCAAACGCCCGGCGCGCGTGGTCGAGTCCATCGCGACCGTGCTGTGCATTGTGTACGCGCTGATTGTTGCTTTCGGCGGCTACCAGTACGTTTCCAAAATCTACAGTGTTGGCATCGAGATGCAGGACATCCCGATCCAGAGCTGGATACCGCGCATCATCCTGCCGCTGGGGTTCCTGATCCTGGCCTTGCGCTTCGGGCAGGTGCTCTGGGGCCTGGCCACCGGCAAAAACGTGCACCTGCTCGGTGACGAAGCCGAAGACGCCCTCAAACTCCAGGAAGAACCTGCCGCCGGCGAGGTGCGTTCATGACCATCGCCACACTGTTTGTCCTGCTGTTCGTCTTCATGGTGCTGGGCATGCCGATTGCGGTTGCGCTCGGCCTGTCGTCCATCCTGACCATCCTGCTTTTTGCGCACGACTCGCTGGCCTCGCTCACGCTCAAGCTGTTCGAGACCTCCGAGCTGTACACCCTGCTGTCCATTCCGTTTTTCATTCTCGGTGGCAACTTCATGACGACCGGCGGCGTGGCGCGCCGCATGATCCGGTTTGCCAATGCCTGCATCGGGCACTTTCGCGGTGGCCTGGCCATGGCGTCGGTGCTGGCCTGCATGCTGTTTGCCGCCGTGTCGGGCTCGTCGCCGGCGACGGTGGTGGCGGTCGGCGCCATCGTGATTGCCGGCATGGTCAAGGCCGGTTATCCGAAAAACTTTGCCGCAGGCGTCATCTGCAACGCGGGCACGCTGGGCATCCTGATTCCGCCGTCTATCGTGATGGTGGTGTATGGCGCGGCGACCGAAACCTCGGTCGGCAAGCTGTTCATGGCCGGCGTGCTCCCGGGTCTCCTGCTCGGCCTGATGCTGATGGGCGCGATCTACATCCGGGCACGCATGCTCGATCTGCCGCGCCAGCCGCGCGCAACGCTGGCGGAGGCCCTCAAGGCCGGCCGCGATTCGCTGTGGGGCCTGCTGCTGATCGTCATCATCCTCGGCGGCATTTATGGCGGCATCTTTACGCCGACCGAAGCCGCTGCGGTGGCGGCCATCTACGCCTTCTTCATTGCCGTTTTTGTGTACCGCGACATCAGCATGAAGCAGGTGCCCAAGGTGCTGCTGGATTCCGGCAAGGTCACCATCATGCTGATGTTCATTGTGGCCAATGCCCTGCTGTTTGCGCATGTGCTGACCACCGAACGCATTCCGCAGACCATTGCCGAAACCATCATCGCGTGGGGCATGCCCGCCTGGCAGTTCCTCGTGGTGGTCAACATCCTGCTGCTGATTGCCGGCATGTTCATGGAGCCCACCGGCATCATCCTGATCATGGCGCCCATCCTGTTTCCGATTGCGTCACGCCTGGGCATCGACCCGGTGCATCTGGGCATCATCATGGTGGTGAACCTGGAGATCGGCATGGTGACGCCGCCGGTGGGCCTGAACCTGTTTGTCACGGCCGGCATCACCAAAATGCCGATTCTTGGCGTTGCCCGCGCAGCCCTGCCGTGGACGCTGGTGCTGTTGCTGTTCCTGATGATCATCACCTACGTGCCGGCCATCACCATGTTCCTGCCGAACCTGCTGTTCTGAACGCCTGAACGCCCGAGCGTTCTGACTTTTTCCTGAAGGCCTGGACCGTTCGCGGTGCCAGGCCTTTTTCATGCGCCGGGCGCAAATATTGTTGTGCGGTTTGTCACCGCGCCGCAGGATGCTGTCGGGCGCGGCGGCTTGTGCGCGGCATGACCGGCCGTCTCGCGCCCCGGCGCGCTCACGCGCTGCAGCGCTGCAAGTGCTTGTTTCTTCAGCAGTTTCCGCCATCGGTGCTCAGGCCGGCACGGGCGGGGCTGGACTGGCGGGCGCCGGCCTTGCGCGTGCCTGGCCTTCTGCGTTTTCGGCGTCTGGCGCCTCATCCCATATTTGTGGGTCGCGCCGCGCCTCGCGTCTTCATAAGCTCCGCTGCGTCAGTCAAACGTCAGTCCAAGGTCGGGTCAACAACACAGGGGAAGCTTATGAGCAGCGTCTATTACGCCAAGGTGATCGTCACCCATGGCAGCTTTGAAGACTATCGCCGGCAACTGCTGGCACTGGCCGGGCCGGGTATCGACGTCGGCGTGCTCCAGGTCGGCGTCCACGAGGCGCTGGTGCGGCCGCACCTGCTGCGCCATTTGCGATCCAACAACCCGGCCCTCACGCTCGACGTATTGCTGCGCAACGCCGGCGCCAACCGCATCGACTGGATCAAGGAGGCCGACGCCTACGCGCTGTACATGCAGCGCATCGAGGAAGACCTGGACCCCAAGGCCGACATTCCCGCCCCCGATACGCTGGGCGGCCAGGCGTGGCACCACAAGGCGACCAACATCGCACCCGCCTGGGCGGCGGTCGGCGGGCCCGACGCCATCGACTGGCAGGGCGTGCGCGTCGGCCAGCTCGACACCGGCTACACGCGGCACAAGGCCTGGGGCCACGGCCAGCCCGGCGGCACCTGGCTGGAAGAAGCCCTGTGCAAGACCTTCATGTACGATCTGCCGCCCGCCGGCTGGACGCCCCCGCCGCCGCCCGACGACGGCGTGGACCCGATGCCCTTTGGCGGCTTGTTCCAGGGGCACGGCACCCGTATCGGCACCACCATCTCCGGGCACCAGGTGGTGGATGGCAACTTCACCTTTCGCGGG
The DNA here is from genome assembly GCA_946479075.1 of uncultured Polaromonas sp. The sequence continues at coordinate 19,343 of CAMLDT010000001.1, read as the reverse complement.
GCCGCGCCGCGTGTGCCGCACGTGGTGGTGCGCATCACCGACTCGGTGGGCATCAATGGCCGGCAGCGGGAGTTTGCCGACGGCCTGCGTTACCTCGTCAACACCGGCAACGTCGATGTGGTCAATGTGAGCCTGGGCGTGTTTCCGCCGGTGGTGGCACCGGCCATGCGGGAGGCCCTGGTTTATGCGTATTCCAAAGGCGTGATTGTCGTCTGTGCCGCGGGCAACCATGTGGACCCGGTGGTGCCGCCCGCCAGCCTGCCCGAAACCATCGCCGTGGCCGCCACCACCTGGCAAAGCCTGCCCTGGCACGGCAGCAGCTTTGGCCCCGAGGTGGATTTCAGCGCCCCCGGCGCGGTGATCACCAAGGCCATGGCGGTTCGCAGCGGCATCGGCACCGAGATCAAGGGCACCGGCAACGGCACCTCGTATGCGGCGGCCATCACCACCGGCGCGGCCGCCCTGTGGCTGCGGCGCTGGGCCCCGCAAATCCAGACGCGTTACGGACGCACCAGCCGCCGCGTCGAGGCTTTTCGCCAGGCCGCCATCACCAGCTGCCGCAAGCCGCCCGGCTGGCAGCCCACGCCCTTTGGCGCGGGCATCATCGACATCGGCCGGCTCTGCACCGACGTCGGCATTGCCCTGCCACTGATTCCTTAAGCAAAAAAGGCCTGTAGCCCCCGGCTGGCGGGCGCAAGCAGCTATCAATACAGTAGCGCTTTGCGCTTTGCGCCTTGCACGACGTGGCGTCAGGCCGGCAGCGGCGTCTTCGGCGTGAAGTCGCAATACGGCGCCACCGCGCACTGCCAGCACATCGGTTTGCGCGCCACGCACACATAACGCCCGTGCAGGATCAGCCAGTGGTGCGCGTCCACCAGATATTCGGGTGGAATGCGCTTGAGCAGCTTGAGCTCGACCTCCAGCGGCGTCTTGCCCGGCGCCAGCCCGGTGCGGTTGCCGACGCGAAAGATGTGCGTGTCCACCGCCATGGTCGCCTCGCCAAAGGCCGAGTTCAGCACCACGTTGGCGGTCTTGCGGCCCACGCCCGGCAGGGCTTCCAGCGCCTCGCGGCTGCGCGGCACCACGCCGTGATGCTGCTCAACCAGCATGCGGCAGGTTTCCATCAGGTGCTTTGCCTTGCTGCGGTACAGCCCGATGGTCTTGATGTAACCCTCCAGCCCTTCAACGCCGAGGTCCAGGATTTTCTGCGGCGTGTTGGCCACCGGGAAAAGCCTGCGCGTGGCCTTGTTCACGCTCACGTCGGTGGCCTGCGCACTCAGCAGCACGGCCGCCAGCAGCTCGAACACGCTCGAATATTCGAGCTCGGTCACCGGCATCGGGTTGGCGGCTTTCAGGGTGGCGAAGAAGGGGGCGATGTCGGCGGTTTTCATGGAAGGTCGGTAATGAATTTTTCAGCCTGGGCCAGCATGCCTGCGCGGATCGGCTCGAACACCCGCTGCGGAAAATCGTCGGGCAGCTCGGCCGCCACCCGCTCCAGCGCATCGGGCACCTGCAGCACCAGCGCCACCATGGCGTCGAAGGCGCCGGGCACGCCGCTTTGCTGCGCCAGCGCCTGCCAATGGCGCGTATAGATCTCGTGCAGGTGGTAGTGCGTGTTTTTCCCCCGCAAGGCCATCGCCAGCTTGGCGCGGCGAAAGCTCAGCTGGTTGGCGCCGTTGCCGATGATGGGCCAGATCGACAACACGTCGTACAGCGGCGTCATGTGAAAGCCACCGCCGCGCTGCAGGAAGATCGAGAAGTTTTTGGCATGGCCGTCGGTGGCTGCCATCAGCCAGAAGGCGAGCTGGGCCAGGACAAACCGAAGGCTGTCGCCCTTGGCGTCTTCGCCCCCAGCCAGCAGCGCCAAACCGCCGCGGATGCCGGGACCGCTGTCGCTCTCGTATTTCAGGTCACCAGCGGTGCCCGTCGCCTGGCAAAAGTCTTCTTGCGGCAAGCGCGCTATCCAGCGTGTGCCGTCTTGCCAGCGCCGGTCAAACCGCTCGACGATCAACACCTTCTGCCGGCCAAAGGTCGCCATTTCTGCAGGCGCCACGGCAAACCCAAGCGTTGCCAGCAGCTTCGCGCAGAGCCATTCGTTCTCCACCGAATCACTCATGTCGGCGCGCATGTTGCCGACCAGCCCCAGCGGCAACTTGAACATGTGGGTGGTGGGCGTCGCGCCCGCCGGAAGATGCCATTGGTCGTCGATGCGCAGCAGGGCGGTCTTTTCCTGGGCACCCGCAATCGAAATACGGAAGTTGCTGGCAAGTGACGATGCGCCCGCGTCGTCGCTGGTCACGTCATGAAGCAGCGTTTCCACCTGGCCATCTGTCAGTGGCGTGCTGTCCATCTGGTCATGGGCGGGCGGTGCCACGCCCGCCGGCATCAGCTGCACAGCCCCCACGCAATCGCGGCCGATGGCCGCCAGCAGGTCTGCCGCGCGGGTGGACGGGGTGCCGAAGCGCCGCCTGAGCCGGTCGCGGATGCGGGTGCTGTCAGGCAGCAGGTTGTCGAAGTAGTGTTCCACCTTGGCACCCATCACGTCCCCGCCGGCAGCCGGGATGGGCAGCGACACCGACAGCGGGCGCGCATTGGGCGACTGGCGCCATTCATCGTCATACCGCAGGCCAGGTGTGCCGGTGCGCGTCCAGAACCACACGCCCACGCGCTCGCCGTTGATCCAGATATCCAGGTCTGTGAAAGCCATGATCACCAGTCCGCAGGCGGGCTTTTCGCGGCGACGACTGTCGCGGGCTGTGCATCCGCATAGCGCTGCGTATCCGCCAGCAGCAGGCGGGCGTCCAGCGCATGCAACACCTGCAACAACTGGTCCAGACTGACAGCGCCCGGGTCTTTCTCGATGTCAGCGATGCGCACCTGCTTGACGCCGATGCGCTCGCCCAGCGCAGATTGCGTCAGGCCGCGCGCCTTGCGCAGCGATTTGAGGTGCACAGACAGCTGCGCCGACGTCTGGAGAGAAAAGGTCTGAAGGGTGCTCATGCAAATACCACCTTTGAGTGATATTTGCACTTTATTGCTTTAAAACAATATTGTCAATATATCGCCGATAAACGATTAGCTCTTCAAGCCCATCGTTACTGGTACGGGCGTTACCATTCAAGCTCGTTTTTACCCAACAGACCACCGACCATGTCCCTGCCATTTGCCGACCGCCTCAACAACGTCGAAACCTCTGCCATCCGAGAACTGTTCAAGCTGCTCGGCAAGCCCGGCATCATCAGCTTTGCCGGCGGCTTTCCGGACAGCGCCATGTTCGACGTCGAAGGCATCAAGGAAGCCGCCAACAAGGCCCTGACCGAAGAAGCCGGCGGCGCGCTGCAGTACGGCGCGACCGAAGGCTACAACCCGCTGCGCGAACAGCTCGCCGCCTTCATGAGCAGCAAGGGCGTGAGCGTCGCGCCCGACGGCCTGATCGTCACCACCGGCAGCCAGCAGGCGCTGGACCTGCTCGGCAAAACCATGATCGACCCCGGCGACAAGGTGATCGTCGAAGGCCCGACCTTCCTGGCCACCATCCAGTGCTTTCGGCTCTACGGCGCCGACCTGGTCAGTGCACCCATTGACGCCAACGGCGTGGACACCGACGAACTCGAAAAGCTGATCGCCGAACACAAACCCAAGTTTGTCTATCTGATCCCGACCTTTGGCAACCCCAGCGGCGCCATGCTGAGCCAGGAGCGCCGCAAAAAAGTGCTGGCCCTGGCCGTCAAATACAACACCCTGATCGTCGAGGACGACCCGTATGGCGACCTCTACTTCAACGAGGCGCCGCCACCTTCCATCATGAGTTTGTCAAAAGACGTGCCCGGCAGCCGCGAACTGCTGGCCCACTGCGGCTCCATGAGCAAAGTCCTCAGCCCCGGCCTGCGCGTGGGCTGGATGATCGCCCCCGCCGAGCTGCTGGCCAGAGCCACCATGTGCAAACAGTTCAGCGACGCGCACACCAGCACCTTCGCCCAGGCGACCGCCGCGCAGTACCTCAAAGCCGGCCGCATGCCCGCCACGCTCGCGAAAGTGCGCAAGGCCTACGGCGAACGCGCACTCGCGATGGGCGCGGCGCTCAAGCGCGAGCTTGGAGACGCTATCGAATTCACGCAGCCGCAAGGCGGCCTGTTCTTCTGGGCCCGACTGACGGGCGCGGGCGGCAAGACGAAAGATGCCGGCGAGTTCGCGAAGAAGGCCATTGAGCAGGGCGTGGCCTTTGTGCCCGGTGCACCGTTTTTTGCGGGTGAGCCTGATGTGAGTACCTTCAGGCTCAGCTTTGCGACGGCGGATGTGGCGAAGATTGAGGAGGGTGTGGGACGGCTGGGCAAGGCACTCTGATGGCCGCGCCGGGCCTGACCCTGGTGTAGGTCGGAGTCTTGTGCCATGCGCTTCACCGGCAAACTCACCACCTGGCATGAGGACAGAGGCTTCGGCTTCATCACGCCCGACGGTGGCGGCCAGGACATCTTTGTACACGCGTCGGCGTTGCCGCACGGCATCAAGCCGCAAGTGGGTCAGGCCTATGGCTTCGAGGTGGCGCTGAACGCGCAGGGCAAGAAAAAAGCGGTCGGCGTTTTTGTTCATGCCGGGCCCCCACCTCTGGCGCGCACTCTGCCCGCCGCTCGTGCCCATCACAAGGAACAGGCGGTAACTGGAGGGCGTGATTGGCTTCAGGGCGCCATCTTGGTTGCGATCATCGCCGCCTTGGCATGGACAGCTTACCGTCATTACCTCAAGGTCAGCTTTGGAAGCCAGCCAAGGTCTGAGCTTGCCGTGCCGGCGGCTGAGCCGCAATCGACGGGAAGCTGGTCGCCATCCACCCCCTCTGCCTACCAGTGCAACGGGCGCACCATGTGTTCACAAATGACCTCCTGCGCCGAGGCCACATGGGTGCTGAAGAACTGCCCGGGCACGAAGATGGACGGCGATGGGGACGGCATCCCCTGTGAGCAGCAGTTGTGTCATTAGGAAATTTGCCTGCTTCGTGATGGAGGCGAAGCCCTCCGTTTGGAGGATGACCGGGCGTGCCGGCACGCCTATGATTACCCTAAACAATCAGGGAGCTTTATGAGTGATTTCCAGACCGAGCCGCTTTCCAGCCCGGGAGCCCAGCGCTATCAGGCCGCGGGGGCAAACTTCCCCGCACCGCCAAAACTGCACTGGGCGCTGGTGCTGCTGTTCACGATTTTCACCCTGGGGATTTTTATGCTGGTCTGGATCTTCATCCAATCCAGCTGGGCCAAAAAAATTAACCCCGAATCCAACGCCACCACCCAGTTCATCGCCTACGTGGTGCTGATTGTTGTCGGCCAGATTCTGGTCGAAGCCACCACAGGCGGGCTCAAAGCCCTGGGCCTGCTGGTGATGCTCGGTTCCTACGTCGTGTTCTACTTCGGCGCGTACTCCATCCGGAGGACCATGCTCGATCATTACAACCATGTCGAGCCCATGCAGCTCAAGCTGTCGGCGGCGATGGTGTTTCTCTGCAGTTGCTTCTACCTGCAGTACCACATGACCCGCATTGCCAGGTGGAAGGCTGGAGCTTCGCTCGCAGCCTAGTTGCCTGCGCGGGCAAGGGAGCAGAAGGCAAAAAAGCCTGCTGGTGCAGCAGGCTTTTTTGGATTGAGTCGCGGCAGGGCAGGGGATCAGCCCGCAGGCTGGTCGTCCTTCTCAACGGCCTGGCCGTCGGTTTCGGGTTTGTCGTCGGTGGTCGCCAGATGCGGCTTCTTGCCGGGCAGAACGGCATGCTCCGCGCCGGGCGCGATCTCTTCGCCGCGGTGTTTCTTTTCCTGCTGGACTTTTTTGTCATGGGCAATATTGCGTGGGTCGGTCATGGGGGTCCTGTGGTGTTGTGGTCGGAATGCAGGGCCTGAGTGAACCTTTGCCTTCACAGTGCGCGTCGGATCGGCCTGGCGATATCGCTGTAAGGCCTGAGCTTGTGTGGGAGGGGTCCCACGCTTTGCGGCTTATGCCCGGCACGAGATTCGCCGGCCCCACGCTGGCTCGTTCTTCGCCCCGCTTCATAGCGCGCTGCAGGACGACGCCTGCGGTGAGCCCGAGTGGGTACCGACCGTTTTAGCTTTGCGACGGCCGATGGAGCGAAGATCGGAAAGGCGCGGCGAATGAGGCTGTCTTTGTAAGCCGGGGCGGTGACTTGGCCGTCGCGAACGATAACCAACGCCGTGCCGACCTGCGGGGCTGGCAGAGGCCGTAGGAAGGAGACTATTACGCCGGTGGTTCCCTCCAATTGGAGGAGATGAGTTTGTAACAAAACCCGTATTATTGTGTTTTGTATTTCTAGTCTCCCAACGCTACCTAAGCGCGGGGCTCAAAGGATAGTTTGATGCTCAGTTTAAGAATGTTCAAAGTCGAGTCCACGGATGCGAAAGCGATGAGCTCGGAGCTGTCAGCCTTTAAAGCTTCGCTTGATACGGTGTATCAGCCGCTTCTCTCTTCAGCCGTAAACTCCATTGCTCAGGCTCTTGGTGCTGAACCGGCTCTATTGACCAGTCGCAGATCGAGAGCGCAATACCAAATTCAGAGCGAGTATCTAGACGGCGAGGTATATCTGGCTCCCTCGGCGATGATTTGCGTTGCTTTGAGGGACGAACGACCTGGTGGGCTCCTGGGCACTGACAAGGGCCGCCCCCTTCGAGTGGAGGTTTTTGTCATTTCACAGTCTTCTCCCAAGGAGACCGTAGATAACGTTCTCAAAATTGCTTCGACGATTTTTAGCACTCCGCTGGAGTCGTTCATTTACAAGTCAGACCGCTTCAACGCCCTAGCGAAAGACGGACATTCCAAGGCAGTAGAGCCCTCCGCTGAGGAACGAGATGCTGTTGCTCTTCTGAAAAATAAAGAAATACGGTCGTTAGCTCTCGCCGTCAAGGCATCTGGTGGTCTCCTTATCCGCGATCTGCAGAAGCATATGGGTAGCAGCACAACTCAGCCTTCTGAAATGGTCCAAAAGCTTAAAGACGCCGGACTTGTCGATTCCGAAATAGTGGTGATATGCAGCAAATCTCAAGCGCAGGTTGCAAGAGTGCCGTCTGTTTCAGCAATTGCTGAGTTGACCAAACTGGGAATGAAATGTGCCTGCGGGCGCAAGATTTCGGAAGAAAAGGTTGAGGAGGCTCTTTCCGCCACCGATTTGGCGCGGTCACTTCTCGACAAGGCTCGATGGATGACCATACTGCTTATTGATGCACTAAATAGTCTGGGTATACCGCGTAGTTCAATAATTGTTGAGCACAACCTTGGAGGTGACGAGATTGACTGCATCGCCAACATTTCTGGCGAACTAGTTCTCTTTGAACTAAAGGACAAAGAATTTAACTTGGGTAACGCATATTCATTTGGAGCCAAGCTGGCCATTGTTAAACCAAGGCATCCCATCATTGTGACTACCGAGCATGTAGGAGGCGACGCAAAAGAGCACTTTAACCGTGCAAAGGAGGCCGAGAAAGAAAGTAGTGCTGCACGCTATTACCCAGTATCGACACCTGCCGAGGGCCGTGCTACAGATATTACTTATATAGAAGGGCTTGAGAATCTCGCGCCACGACTCTCGACGTTGGTGAGTTCTATCTATCGGGCTGATGCGTTTAACGTTTTAGACAAGCTGATGCCGTTGGGCATTGTCGGCACTCAGCCTCTGCTAACTGCTTTTGAAAGTATTCGCATAGTTGAAAGTTCAGCGAGCCAAGCCGCGAGCCCGTTGCCGGAAGAACCAGATCAGGTTCCAGACCCGGCGGGGTAGTATTACTGAAGTACGGATGGCAGTCAGTTCTCCTACTTGGCCCCAACTGGGGAGGCATCACTTTGCACGAAACATTACGCATAGGCGAAAGTAGATTTTGTCTATTTGCGTAGCCTCCGATGCAGCTTGCGGTGAGCCATAACGGTTCACGTTAGCCCGGCCGGCGAAGACGTGACAGTCCTGCTGAGGCGGGCTTCGGCCTCGATGCAATGGACATTGCCATCACCGAAGGTTTGCCCCCGATGTGGAACACTCAAACAACCCGCCGAAACCAAACCAGCGACAAAATCCCCGCCACCAACGTCAACCCCGCCGATAACAAGGCGAATAAAGCAGAGACCTCCGTCTCCCGCGTCTGCACCTGCACCCGTGACCCCAGGTTTTCGTAAACGCTGCGCAGCGCTTCGGCGTTGCCGGCCTAGTGGTATTCACCCCCGGTCGTGCGGGCGACTTTGCGCAGAGTGGGTTCGTCGAGTTGCAGGTAGATGGGCATGGCGCTGGAGTCGCCTATGCGGCTAACTTCGCACTCGCCAGCCGATTCAAGCTCACCCCTTGCTCTGCCGCCGTCATGGCCAGATTGCGGTGAAGCTGCGGCGGGATGCGGACTCTGAATTCACCGCTGTAATGCTTTTCGGCCATCGCTTCCGGAACGGGCTCGCCGCTGGCCTGCATGTCGGCCACCACGTCGGCCACAACTTTGCCAATACCTTTGAGCGCGGCTTCGGGGGTTTTTGCCAGCCAGCTCAGTGACGGAAATTCAGCGCACAAGCCCAGATGTTCGTTGTCCTCCGGGGACCAGGTGACGCGATAGGTGTAGTGCTTGGTGTTCATGATCTGCCTTGTAACTTGTCAATGGCCTGCAGGACTTGCCGAACCTGATAAGGCTTGGCCTTGCCTTTTGCATTCTGGATATTGACGCGCGGATCGCCGGGCCATGGCGTCCTGAAAATGGCGTGGCTGCTGCCATCCTGTCTTGGCTTGCCGAAGTAGGCGGTGCACACCTTTTTGAGATCGTTGAAACCCACATTGGCGGGCTCGACGCGCATTTTCTCCAGCAACTTTTCCAGATTTGCCATGAGTCAGTATGGTGCCACTATTGGAACCACTTGTCAATTCGCTGGATGATCACATAACCCGCCGAAACCACACCAGCGAGCAAACCCCCGCCACGAACGCCAGCCCCGCCGACAACAAAGCCAGCAAGGCCGTGACCTCCGTCTCCCGCGTCTGCACCTGCACCCTCGACCCCAGGTTTTCGTAAACACTGCGCAGCGCTTCCGCTGTGCCTGCCTGGTGGTACTCGCCGCCGGTCATGCGGGCGACTTCGCGCAGGGTGGGTTCGTCGAGTTGCAGGTAGATGGGCATGCCTTCGGGCATGGCGCTGCCGGGGCCGTCCACGCTGCCCAGGCCGATGACATGGATGCGCACGCCGCGGTCGGCGGCCATCTTGGCCGCCTCCAATGTGTCCACACCCGTGGTGCGGCGGCCATCGGTGAGCAGGATGATGGCGGCGGCATCGTAAGAGCCGGGCGCCACCGGGGTGATCTGTTTGGGCAGCGGTTTGGCCGTGTCGTCCAGGCTGCGGCCACGCGGCTTGTTGCTGCCGAAGGTCATCTCTTCAAGATTGATGCCATGGTCAGGGAACAGCTCGATCAGGCTGCTGACGATGGCGCTGCCGACGGCGGTGCCCACCTGCATCTGGAAGCCGTCGATGGCCGCGACCAATGTCGTGCGGTCCAGCGTGGCGGCTTGCGCCACCTGACTGCTGCCGGCAAAGGTCACCAGCCCGACCTCCATGCGCCGGGGCAGCTCGCGCAGAAACAGTTTGGCCGCCTCTTGCGCGGCTTCCATGCGGGTGGGCTTGACGTCGCTCACGCGCATGCTGAGCGAGACGTCCATCGCGAGGATGATGGTGGTGCGCGCCCAGGGCAGCGGCACGCGGGCCATCGGTCGCGCCGCCGCCAGCAGCAAGCCCGCCAGCGCCAGCAAGAGCAGCGCGGCAGGCACGTGCTGCCGCCATTGGCGCCCGCTGGCTGCGGCGCGCACCATGCCCAGGCTGCTGTAACGCACGGCCAGCCTGCCGCGGCGCCGCAGCAGCCACAGGTAAACCAGCGGCAGCAGGGGCAGCGCCAGCATCAGCCAGAGGTAAGCGGGCCACAGGAAATACATGCACCCATCTTGCCGCGGAAGCAGGCGGCCAGCAACTGGCCGGCGCCGGAGTTCAGCCTGGGATCAGCTCAGGCTAATCCTCGCCAATCGTGCCCAGCACAATCGCCCCGGCCGGCACATACCGGCTCATCACCACGCCGCTTTTTCCGGCCTTAGACGCCACCAGCCGCAACGCGCCTGGTTTTGCACCGGGTTCAAACAGCCTTTTTCCGTGGCCCAGCACGACCGGGTAGGTCCACACGTTGTATTCGTCAATCAGCGCTGCGGCTTGCAGCGTCTGAATCAGCTGGCCGCTGCCGATGATTTGCAGGTCGTCCCCGGGTTGGGCCTTGAGCGCGGTGAGGGCTGACACCACGTCACCGTCAAGCACGGACGCGTTGTTCCATGCCAATGACTTCAGGGTGCGGGAGGCGACGTGTTTTTTGGCGGCGTTGAAGGTCTTCGCCACGGGGTTATCCGCGGCTTGCAGGGGCCAATAGGCCGCGAAGATGTCGTAGGTTTTGCGGCCGAGCACGAGCTCGCGGTTTTTTCCGTCGAACCCCGCCGCGGCCATGTCCGCCGGTTCGTCGCCGAAGCCGAACATCCAGCCGCCCAGGGTGAAGTTGCCGCTGGGGTCTTCGGTCGGCCCGCCGGGGGCCTGCATGACGCCGTCCAGCGACGTGAAGGTGGATGCAATGAGTTTTCTCATTCAGCGCTCCCGGGTTTGTGCGGCAGGTGTGTGCCGCGCGCTCACTGGCTTTGCGATCACTGCTTGATTTCCGGTTCCGTCAGCTGCGCCAGCAGTTCCAGCGACTGTTGCCAGCCGACGTAACACTGGTCGGTGGGGATCACGGCGGGAATGCCCTCCTGCACGGCGGTGATCTCGACCCCGGCAGAGACCGCCTTGAGGGTGATGGTGGTTTTCATCTCGCCCGGCAGGTTCTTGTCGTCGAAGACGCTGGTGTAGTAAAGGCGTTCGTTGGGCACCAGCTCCAGGTATTTGCCGCCGAAGGAGTGCTCCCCGCCGGTGGTGAAGTTGAAAAACGACATGCGCCAGCTGCCGCCGACCTTCGCGTCCATCTGGTGGACCTGGCCGGTGAAGCCGTGCGGCGGCAGCCATTTGGCCATCGCGTGCGGATCGAGGAAGGCGCGGTAAACCCGCTCAGGGGTGGAGCGCAACACGCGGTGCAGTTTGACGGTGCCTGTGGTCATGGTGTGTCCTTGATGAGTTGATGATTTGATGGCGGAGGATAGCCCTCTACCTGCACGACGAACAAGCCAGGGCGGAATCGACACGGGCCCGGTTTTTTTTCTTCGGATTCGCGCGCTGGGGGTGTGCCGGTTTGTTTGCACCCACCCCGTGCGGGGACAAGCCGGCTTTGTTAGCCTGTTGCGCATGAAACGTCTTGTTGCCTCTACCGCCGCCAGCCTGGGCTTTGCCCTGGCTGCCCTGTCAGCGCCCGCCGCAAACGCCTGGCCCGACCTGGCCGAGCCCAGCGCGATTGTGCTGTTTCGCCATGCGACCGCGCCGGGCCTGGGCGACCCGGCGGCGTTCAAGCTGAATGTCTGCAACACGCAGCGCAACCTGGACGACCGCGGCCGGGCGGAGGCGCGCCAACTGGGTGAGCAGTTCCGCAGCCGCAAGGTTGTGGTTGGTGCAGTGCTGACTTCGCAGTGGTGCCGCACGCGCGAGACGGCGCGGCTGGCGTTTGGTGAGGCGGTCGTCAAGGACGCGCCGGCCTTCAATTCATTTTTCAGCCGCTCGGGCAGGGACAGCGATACGCAGACAGCGCAGGCCCGCGCCATCCTCGCGCGCTGGCGCGGCCCGGGCACGCTGGTGGTGGTGACCCACCAGGTCAACATCACGGCGCTGACGGGTGTGAACCCGGCGTCGGCCGAAGGCGTGGTGCTGCGGCCCGCCGCCGATGGCAGCCTGCAGGTGCTGGGGCGCGTGACGCCCTGATTGCCCTGACAGCCTGGCCGTGCGCTGCACGGTCGCCAGCTCGAAACGCTAGCAAATTGATAGCTGTCTGCGCTTGCCTGCCGTGGGCTGGAGGCCGATTTGGCTATGCATCGCGACAACGGTCAGGCTGCAGCGGCCTGGCTGATCGCCCCGTGCAAAAAGTCTATGAAGCAGCGCGCGCGTGAGGACAAGACCCGCGTTTGCGGGTACACGATGTTGATGGGCAGCGGCGTGGCGTAGTCGTCGGGCAGCAGGCGGCTGACCACGCCGCGGGCGATGTCGTCGCCCACGAGCCAGTGCGGCACCCGCGCAATGCCCACGCCGTGCAACACGGCGCCATACATCGCGTCGGCGCTGCTGACGCCCAGGGTGCTGGGCACCTCGATGGTCTGGCGCCCCTGGTCGGAATCAAACACCCAGCGGTTGCCGCGGGCAAAGCCGGTGTAAACGATGCAGTTGTGCTGCAGCAGGTCGCTCGGGTGGCGCGGCTCGCCATGCGCGGCCAGGTAGGCGGGCGCGGCGACGATCAGGTGCTCGACGCTGCCCAGCGGCCGCGCCATCAGCGTGCTGGACGCGAGCTCGCCAATGCGCACGCCGAGCTCCACGCCTTCCTCGACCAGGTTCACCGACTGGTCGGTCAGGCGCACATCGAGGCGAATACGCGGGTAGGCCGCCAGAAAACGCGCAACGATGGGCATCACGATGGCCCGTCCGTAGGAATCCGGCAGCGCGATGCGCAGCAGCCCGCTGGGCTCGGCACGGGCATCGCCGACGGAGGACTGGATCGCGTCGGCCGCGTCAAGCAACTGCCGCACCCCCTGGTACAGCCGCACCGCCTCGGGCGTGGGGTTCAGCTTGCGTGTGGTGCGGGCAAACAGCTGCACCTTGAGCTGGGCTTCCAGTTTGGCGATGTGTTTGCTGACGGTCGATTGCGTGAGCCCCAGTTCACGCCCCACGGCAGAAAAGCTGCCCAGCTCGTAGGCGCGGGCAAAGGCGGTGTAGGCCACCAGGTCGGTCATCGTGCGGTTCTTGCGGATTCAGTCGTTAATCGAATGAATGATATCGACTATGTGCTCTTCCGCAAGAGGTTCAGCCCGCCCAGAATGCGCCCTGTACCCCAAAAACACGGAGACAACCATGAGCAAACGCATCGCCATCGTCGGCGCCGGAGCTGCCGGCCTGCACCTGGGCCTGTACCTGCTGGCGCGCGGGGTGGACGTGACCATCCACACCGACCGCCGACCCGAGGACTACCCCAAGCAGCGCCTGCTGAACACGGTGGCCCACCACAGCATCACCATCGCCCGTGAGAACGAGCTGGGCGTCAACCACTGGCCGACCGACCAGTTCGGCTACTACTGCCACTACCACCACTTTGGCGGCGAGCAGCCCATCTTCTTCCGCGGTGACTTCAAGTCGGCCAGCCGCGCGGTCGATTACCGCATCTACCTGCCGCGTTTGATGCAGGACTTTGTCGAACGCGGCGGGCGCATCGACTACGGCGACATCAAGGCCGACGATGTGGGGCGGCTGGCCGCTGCGGCCGACCTGGTGGTGGTCTGCACCGGCAAGGGGCCGCTGGGCCAGATGTTCACGCATGACGCGGCGCATTCGCCTTTTGGCCGGCCGCAACGCATGTTGTGTGTGGGCTTGTACAAAGGCGTGGCCGAGGAGCCGACCCGCAGCGTGACCCTGTCGGTGTCACCCGGCCAGGGCGAGCTGGTGGACATCCCGACCCTGACCTTTGGCGGCATGGCGCACGCGCTGCTGATGGAAAACGTGCCCGGCGGCGACATGGAGGTTCTGGCCAGCCTGCGTTACGAGGACAACCCGCGCACCTTCCTCGACACCGTGCTGGAGAAGCTCGAAAAACACCACCCGACGGTTTACCGGCGCATCGACCGCAAGAGCTTCGACCTGGCCAATGGCGCGAATGACCTGCTGCAGGGCGGGGTGACACCCACGGTCCGGCACAGCCATGTGTCGCTGGGCGACGGCAAACTCGCGATTGCGCTGGGTGATGTGCAGGCGGTGGTCGATCCGCTGTGTGGGCAGGGCGCCAACATCGCTTCGCATGCGGCCTTTGTGCTCGGTGAAGAGATCGTCCGCCAGCCGGTCTTTGACGAGCGCTTTTGCGAAATTGTCGATGCCAAGCGGCGTGACCGCATCCTGGGCGCGACGCGCTGGACCAATATGTTTTTGCAGCCGCCGTCACCCGAGCTGATGCAGCTGATCGGCACCATGAGCCAGGACCGCGCGCTGTGCAATGAGTTCACCGACAACTTCAACCGCCCCGAAGAGCAGTGGAACCGGCTGGCCAGCCCGCAGCGCATCCTGTCGTGGATTAACGAGCACCGCGCGCCCGTGGCGCTGGCCGCCTGAGAAGGAGCAACACCATGCACCGCCTTCTTGTCACCTATCCCGCGCCGGCCGATGCCGCGCACTTCATGGACTATTACGTTGGCAAGCACGTGCCGCTGGCCCGCACCCTGCCGGGCCTGCTGGACTGCCGCTGGATGCAGCCGGCCGCGCTGGGCCCCGGCCGGCCTGCGCACTTTCTGATCTTCGAAGCCGACTTTGCCAGCGAGGCCAGCATGCTGGCCGCGCTGGGCTCGCCCGTGGGCGCGCAGGTGGCGGCCGATGTGCCGAACTACTCGCCCCAGGGCGCATCGCTGATGCACTACGCGGTGCCAGAGCGCTGATGCTGGCGCACCGCGCAGAAACGCTGATGGGTGTGGACCCGGCCCGGTTCCGGCAAAGCGTGTCGCGGTTTGCCACCGGCATCGCGGTGGTCAGTTGCCTGGACGACGCGGCCTGCCCGCAGGGCATGACGATCAGCAGCTTCACCTCGATCAGCCTGGACCCGGCCACGGTGCTGGTGTCGCTCCGGCCGGGGCGCACGCATGCGCTGATCCGGCGCAGCGGCTGCTTTGGCGTCAGCGTGCTGGGGCGCGACCAGGAACCTTGGTCGCACCACTTCAGCGGCCGGCAGCAGGGCACGCTGGACGTGGCCTGGGACATGAAGGCCCGCGTGCCCGTGCTGCGTGATGCGCTGGCCTGGTTTGAATGTGAGGTGGACAGCGCCCTGCAGGTGCACGACCACACGCTGTTTGTGGCGCGCGTGCTGGACTGCCAGCACGCCACCGGCAGCCCCCTGATGTTTTACGAGAGCCGCTACCACCGGCCCTGAGACTTCCCCGCGGCACAGCCGCTTATTCCTCTGGAGACAGCCTTGAAGACCTACAGCAACACCGTGGGCGGGCGCCAGCTTGGCGCAACGCGAAGCTTCGAATCGTTCAACCCCGCCACCGGTGAGGTGCTGGGCCTGGTGCCGCACTCGTCGCCCGATCAGGTGCGTGAGGCCGTGGCCGCCGCACGTGCCGCGCAACCGGCCTGGGCCGCCCGGCCTGATGCGGAGCGCAAGGCCCTGACCTTGAAGCTGGCCGAAGTGATCGAGGCCCATGCCGACGAACTGGCCGGCTGGGTCACGCGCGAGCAGGGCAAGCCGCTGGGCGGCGTGGGGCCGGGCCAGGTACCCGGCGCGCGGTTTGAAATCTTCGGCTGCCAGGCCTGGACGCAAGTGCCGGCCAGCCTGGACCTGCCGGTCGAAGTCGCGTTTGAGGACGACACGCGGCGCGACGAGGTGCACCGCCAGCCCTATGGCGTGATTGCGGCCATCGCTCCCTGGAACTGGCCGCTGCTGATCGCGGTGTGGCAGATGATTCCGGCCATCCGCGCCGGCAACACGGTGGTGATCAAGCCCTCGGAATACACCAGCATCGGCACCCTGGAACTGGTGCGGCTGCTGGCTGCGGCGCTGCCGCCCGGTGTGATCAACACGGTCAGCGGCCCCGGCGACGTGGGCGCCGCGCTCATCGACCAGCCCGATGTGGACAAGATCCTGTTCACCGGCTCGGCGGCCACCGGCGCCAGGGTGGTCGCTGCGGCGGCCAGGCACCTGACGCCGACCACGATGGAACTGGGCGGCAATGACGCGGCCATCGTGCTGCCCGATGCCGATCCGAAAGCCATTGCGATGGATCTGTTCTGGGGCGCCTTCATCAACATGGGCCAGACCTGCGCCTGCGCCAAGCGCCTCTATGTGCATGACAGCCTGCACGACGCGGTGGTGGCCGAACTCAAGGCGATTGCCGAGGGCATGCCCATGGGCGACGGCATGTTGGCCGGCACGGTGATGGGGCCGATTCAGAACCGCATGCAGTACGACAAGGTGGTCTCGCTGGTGGAGGCGGCGAAGGCCGAGGGCGGCACCATTGTGTGCGGCGGCAAGCCGCCGGGTGGGCCCGGCCACTTTTACCCGCTGACCCTGGTCACCGGCCTGGCCGACGGTGCGCGCCTGGTGGACGAGGAGCAGTTCGGCCCGGTGCTTCCGATCATCAAATACCGTGAGGTAGCGCAGGCGATTGCCAGTGCCAACCGGCTCAGCGCGGGCCTGGGTGCGTCGGTGTGGTCAGGCAAGGTCGAGAGCGCCCGGGCTGTCGCCTTGCAGCTGCAGGCCGGCACGGTGTGGATCAACCAGCACGGCGCCATCCACCCGCTGGTGCCGTTTGGCGGCACCAAGGGCTCGGGCTGGGGGGTCGAGTTCGGCGTGGAGGGGCTCAAGGCCGTCACCCAGCCGCGGGTCATCAGCATCAAAAAGGGCTAGCTGGCCTGGAACGCCGGGTGCTCTCAAATGAATAGCTGCTCACGCCCGCCGGATAAGGGCTGGAGGCCGATTTGGCTCTTGAAGATCATGGTTCCGGCTTCCCGTGCTCCTGATCACGGCCCGCCCGGCCGCTGGGCGATCAGGCCCCGGCTGACGGCCAGTCGCTGAAGGGGAAGGGCAGGGTCTCGGTCGAGAACGAGACAAAACCTGCAATCTGCCCCAGGTAGCGGCCAACACTGCGGCCCAGGCCCTGCAGGCGCGGGTTGGGTTCGTCGCTGAAGATGGCAAAGGCCAGCCGCAGCACGGCCACGGCAACCAGCACCCAGGTGGCAAGCTGGAAAGCCAGGCACATCAGCAGCATGAGCAGGGCGCGCATTGGCAACTTGCGCTGCGGGACGAGGGTAAAGGCTTGGTCGGTCATGGTCGGCTCCTTCAGGGCGGGACAGAAATACTGCGACTTCTGATATGCGGGCAGCTTGCGCTGCATCAAGCTTTTTTTCGGGGCCCGCTCTGCGGATACACGGTTTCGCCACGCGCCAGCATGCGCGCGAACTGCGTGATGCGTCTGGCCCGGGTTTCGGGCTTCTTCGCGGTCTGGACGCGGAACAACACGGCATAGCGGTTCTGCGCGCTCACGGTCTCGAAAAAGTCCGCTGCGCCGGGGTGCGCGTCCAGCGCGGCCTGCAGATCAGGCGGGATGGCGGCCTGGCTGGCGGGCGCATAAGCGGCGTCCCAGCGGCCGTCGGCGCGGGCACGCTCGATTTCGGCCAGACCGGCCGGCTGCATGTGGCCGCTCTGGATGTAGCCCAGCGCCTTGTCCTTGTTGATCTGCGACCAGATGCTGCGCTTGCCGCGCGGGCACCAGCGCTGCAGGTAGTAGTGCTCGCTTTCGCTGTTGCGCTGGCCGTCGATCCAGCCGAAACACAGCGCGACTTCGAGGGCTTCCGCGTTGGTCACGGTGGTGGTGGGCGCGCCTTTTTTGGCATGGCGCAGCCAGACCGCCTGGCCGGTGTGATGGCGGGCCAGCCACTGCGCCCATTCGGCCTGCAAGGTGAACTGCAGGATGGTTTCGCCCTTGTGGTGGGAGGCCGCCTGCGGATTCACGGCGGCGCTGCGCTGCGTCATTGGCGGGACCCGATGGCCAGCGCGATGGGTTGGGGGCGGCAGTTTGCGGGGGATGCGGACACGGCAGGCTCCGGAAGAAAAACGATGGTCTGATTGTGCACAGACGGCAAAATGACGGAATGACTTTGCACAGATCGCCAGACGGCCAAGTTGCCATTCGCCGCCTCACACGGATGCTGGACGGTGAGTTGCAGGCGCTGGCCGCGCTGCTGATCGATGGTGTGGAGGGCGGCGCATCGGTCAGCTTCATGCACCCGCTGACGATGCCGAAAGCACTGGACTTCTGGCGCGGTGTGGCCAGCGGCGTGGACAAGGGTGAGCGGGCGCTGCTGGTGGCGGAAGACGAGGTGGGCCTGGTCGGCACGGTTCAGCTGATCCTGGCCCAGCCCGAGAACCAGCCGCACCGCGCCGATGTGGCCAAGATGCTGGTGCACCGCCGCGCGCGCCGCCGGGGCGTGGGCGCCGCCCTCATGCAGGCGGCCGAGCAGGCGGCGCGCGAGGCCGGCAAGACACTGCTGGTGCTGGACACCGCCAGCGCCGAGGCCGAACGCCTGTACACGCGCCAGGGCTGGCAGCGGGTGGGCGTGATCCCGGGTTATGCGCTGCTGCCCACCGGGGAGCCGTGCGACACGGTCTATTTTTACAAGGTGCTGGCCTGAAGGCGCGGCGCCGGCGCGGCCCGGTAGCACACCCGCTCCGCACCACCTCCCATCTGCCATCTGCTATTGAATCAGTAGCTGCGTGCCCTTGCTGGACGGGGGCTGGAGGCCAATTTGATGCACAAAAAAAGCCGCAGGTGCGAACCCGCGGCTTTTTTGCTTGAACCCGAAGGCGGGTCAGCGGATCAGGCGGAACCCCAGACTTCCTGCGCGGTTTCGATCACCAGGCGCAGCTTGGTGCGCTGGGCTTCCACCGCGATGTCGTTGCCGTGCACGGTGCTGCTGAAACCGCACTGGGGCGACAGCGCCAGTTGCTCCAGCGGCGCGTATTTGGCGGCCTGCTCGATGCGGTGCTTGAGTTCGTCCTTGTCTTCCAGCGTGCCGAACTTGGTGGTCACCAGGCCCAGCACCACGGTTTTGCCCTTGGGCAGGTAGCGCAGCGGTTTGAAGTCGCCGCTGCGGATGTCGTCGTACTCCATGAAGTAGGCGTCGAGGTTCATTTCCTTGAGCAGCGCCTCGGCCACCGGCTCGTAGTTGCCGCTGGCGGCGTGGGTGCTCTTGAAGTTGCCGCGGCACAGGTGCATGGCCAGCAGCATGCCGGGCGGCTTTTGCGCGACCACCTTGTTGATGAAGGCGGCGTAGCGGTGCGGCAGTTCGTTGGGGTCGTCGCCGCGCTGGCGGGCGGCTTCGCGCATTTTTTCGTCGCAGAGGTAAGCGAGGTTGGTGTCGTCCATCTGCACATAAGTGCAGCCGGCGGCGGCCAGGCTGCGCAGCTCGTCGCCATAGGCTTTGGCCACGTCGTCATAAAACGCCGGGTCCAGCTCGGGGTAGGCTTGTTTGCTGATGCCGGCGCGGCCGCCGCGGAAGTGCAGCATGGTCGGCGAGGGAATCGTCACCTTGGGCGTGTGGCCGGCGCTCACCTGGCTCTTGAGATACTGAAAGTCGGCGAGCTGGATGTCTTTCACATGGCGGACCTTGTCCACCACTTTCATGACCGGCGGTGCCAGTTCTTCCGTG